>NZ_JBHXFE010000016.1:0-155399 GCF_042722475.1 Streptomyces sp. NPDC127092 | reverse complement strand
GTCGCCAGGGAGGCGCGGGCATGGGCGGCCAGGGCCGCGTCGGGAGCGAAGAGGCCCTCGGGCTCCGGTTCGGTGCGCGCGCCGGCGGCGGCCCCGGGGCGGGAGGCCTGACCCCCGCCCGTCAGGTCGGCGCCCGTCAGTGCCGCCCTCGCCCGGGCCGCGCCGGTCGTGGCGTCGCCCGCGGCGGCGCGGGCCGCGGCGAGTTCGGCGGCGTGGTCCACGGCCGCGGTCGACGCCGACGGCGACCACTGCTCGCCGCGGCGCCCCGCGTCCATCGCCTCGTTCGCGAGCCGGTCCGCGTGCTTGTTGCGCTCGCGCGGGATCCACTCGTACCGCACCCGGCCCGGCGGGAAGACCCGGCCCGCCTCGGCGGCCAGCGGCTTCATGTCGGGGTGCTTGATCTTCCAGCGGCCGGACATCTGCTCGACGACCAGCTTGGAGTCCATGCGGACGTGGACGGTCGCGTCCGGGAAGAGCTCGAAGGCCGCCCGCAGGCCCGCCACCAGGCCCTTGTACTCGGCCACGTTGTTCGTGGCGACGCCGATGTACTCGGCCCGCTCGGCCAGCGTCTCCCCCGTCGCCGGGTCGAGGACGACCGCGCCGTAGCCGGCGGGTCCCGGATTGCCCCGGGAGCCGCCGTCGGCCTCGACCACGAGCTCGCGCATTACAGGCCGGACTCCGACGTACGGACGAGGATCCGGCGGCAGTTCTCGCAGCGCACGATCGCGTCGGCCGCCGCCGCCCGCACCTCGTTGAGCTCGGTGATGTTCAGCTCGATGTGGCAGCCCTCGCACTTGCGCTGGTACAGCCGGGCCGCGCCGACCCCGCCCTGCTGCTCGCGGAGCTTCTCGTACAGCTTCATCAGGTCGGCCGGGACGGAACCCGCCACCAGCTCGCGCTCCTTGGCGACCGAGGCGGCCTCGGCGTCGAGCTCGGCCTGGGCGGAGTCACGGCGGCCGGTCGCGTCGTCGACCTTGGCCTGGACGGCGGAGACCCGCTCGGTCAGCTCCGTGACCCGCTCCTGCGCGGACTCGCGGCGCTCCATGACCTCGAGGACGATCTCCTCCAGGTCGCCCTGGCGCTTGGCCAGCGAGGTGATCTCGCGCTGGAGGTTCTCCAGGTCCTTCGGCGAGGAGACGGCGCCGGAGTCGAGGCGCTGCTGGTCGCGCGCGGCGCGCTGGCGCACCTGGTCGACGTCCTGCTCCGCCTTGGTCTGCTCGCGGGCGCAGTCGCTCTCCTCGGTCTGCGCGGCGACGAGCAGGTCGCGCAGCTGGGTGAGGTCCTTGTTGAGCGACTCGATCTCGGCGTGCTCGGGCAGCGACCTGCGCTTGTGCGCGATCTGCTGGAGGCGCACGTCCAGCGCCTGGACGTCGAGGAGTCGGATCTGGTCGGCGGGCGCGGCGTTCAGTTGGGGGCTCCAGAAGAGGTGTGGTGGGAGGACCAGGGGTCGGTGACCGTCTTCGAGACGTGGACCCGCAGGTCCCAGCCGTGGCGGTCGGAGATGGTGTCGAGCTGGGCGGCGGCCTGCTCGCACCAGGGCCACTCGGTGGCCCAGTGGGCGGCGTCGACGAGCCCGAGGGGCCCGGCGGAGGAGTGCGCGGCCTGCGTCGCCTCGGAGACCGGGTGGTGGCGCAGGTCCGCGGTGAGGAAGGCGTCCACGCCCGCGGCCCGCACGGCGTCGAAGAGGCTGTCGCCCGAGCCGCCGCTGACGGCGACCCGGCGCACCGGCATGTCGGGGTCGCCGGCGACCCGGATGCCCTGCGCGGTCGCGGGCAGCCGCCTCGCGGCGCGCGCGGCGAACTCGGCCAGGGTCTCGGGCTGGTCGAGCTCGCAGATCCGGCCGAGGCCGTTCTCCGGGACGAGGGGCCCGGTGACCCGCAGGTCGAGGGCGCCGGCGAGGGCGTCGGAGACGCCCGGGTCGGCGGTGTCGGCGTTGGTGTGCGCCACGTGGAGGGCGATGTCGTGCTTGATCAGGGTGTGCACGACCCGGCCCTTGAAGTGGGAGGCGGCGACGGTCGTCGTGCCGCGCAGATAGAGCGGGTGGTGGGTGACGACCAGGTCGGCGCCGAGGTCGATCGCCTCGTCGGCGATCTCCTGGACCGGGTCGACGGCGAAGAGGACGCGGCTGATCTCCGCGTCGGGGTCGCCGCAGACCGTGCCGACGGCGTCCCACTGCTCGGCCCGCTCCGGCGGCCAGAGGGCGTCGAGCTCGGCGATGACTTCAGACAGACGGGGCACGGAGGAAAGGCTACCTGGCCGCCTTGTGCGCCTGAACCGGCGCCGCTCTCGCGGACGTGGTCCTCCGCCGTCGCGGTTCCTCGATCGACGGTCGCGTCCATCTGCGGAGACGGTCGCGGTCAGCTGCGCGGATGGCCGCGGTCATCTGCGCGGACGGTCGCGGTCATCTGCGCGGACGGCCGCGGTCATCCGCGCGGATGGTCGCGGCCGTGCCCCTGGATGGCCGCGGCCATCTCCCCAGGTGGCTGCGGTCACCTCCGCAGACGGCCGCCGCCTTCTCCGCAATGGTCACGGCAGAAGCCCCCGGCACCGGTCGTGCCAGGGGCTCCCTCGTCCGCTCGTCTACTTGACGAGGTCCGCGCGCAGGTCGTCGAGCACGCTGTTCGCGGCCGTCACGCCGAGGCCCAGGTACCAGGTCTCGTCCGGGACGTCCTTCGCCTGGCCGGCCTTGACCGCCTTCAGGTTCTTCCAGAGCGGGTTGCCCTGGGCGGTGTCGCGCTTGGTGGCCTTCGGGTCGCCGTACACGCCGGTGAAGATCCAGTCGCCGTCGGCCTGGTCGATCTTCTCCGGGCTGACCTCGACCGCCAGGTCGTCGACCTGCTGGTTCTTCGGGCGCGGCAGGCCGGCGTCCTCGAGGATGGTGCCGATGAAGGAGGCCTTGGCGTAGAGGCGGATCTTGCCCGGGAGGTAGCGGACCATCGAGACGGTCGGCTTGTTCGGGCCGATGTCCGTGCCCAGCTGCTTCGCCTTGGTCTCGTACGCGGCGAGCTTCGACTTCGCCTCGGCCGTCCGGTCCAGGGCGGCGGCGTTGAGGAGGTAGTTCTCCTTCCAGGTGAAGCCCGGGCGGATGGAGAAGACGGTGGGTGCGATCTTCGACAGCTCGTCGTACTTGTCGGCGGCGCGCAGCTGGCTGCCGAGGATGAGGTCGGGCTGGAGGTTGGCGATGGCCTCCAGGTTGAGGTTGTTGATGGTGCCGACGGACTTCGGCGCGCCGGCGTCCTTCGCGAGGTAGCCGGGGATGCCGTCGTCGCCCTCGGAGGGCGCGTAGCCGACGGGCTTGATGCCGAGGGAGACCACGTTGTCGAGCTCGCCGACGTCGAGCACGACGACGCGCTTCGGGGCGGACTTGATCTCGGTCTTGCCGAGCGCGTGGGTGAGCGTGCGCGGGAACTGGCCGGCCTTGGCGTCCGTGCCCATGGCGGCCGTCCTGGCGGCGGCGTCGCCGAAGTCCTTACCGCCGGCGGCGACGTCCTTCTTCTTGCCGCCCTCGTCCTTCTTGGCGCCGTCCGAGGAGCCGTCACCGCCTCCGCAGGCCGCGAGGGTGAGCGCGGCGGCGAGGCTGAGGGCGGCGGCTGCGGTGCCGCGGCGGCGGAGGGGCATGTCGGGTCTCCTGTACGCGTACGGGGGTGGGACTGACAAGGGGGACTACTGCGTTCGGACCACGTCCGCCGGCTCCGGCCGGACCGTGGACCGCGGGCCGCGCGCTGGAGTCAGCGCCGTGGGGCCGCGGGACCGCGGGACTGCCGGGCCGCCGGAAACGGCAGCTCGCGACCCGTCCGCGGACTCACAGATTCCACTTAGGGTCGCCTTACCTTACTCACCCCTGGCCCCACCAGCACAACCCGGCCCCGCCCCTCAGAGGAATCGGACGACCGCCACCCTTTGGTGTGAAGTGGGGTGGCTCGTGTTGTTCGGCTGGAAGTGCGAAAACTAGCTTCGTGGCCGGAGGTGACGAGTCGATGACAGCCTGTGCCATCGAGACGACCACGGGAGACGGCCCCGGAAGCCCCGCCGTCGGCCCGGGAGCGTTCACGATCACCGCGAACGGCGCCTACGCGGCGCGGCTCGCCGGTTCCGGAGACGCCCTCTACGTGGAGCGGTGGACCCTCGACGGACCCGAGCCCTACGCCGTACCGCTGCCGCTCGCGCAGCCCGAGGAGCCCGGCGCGCTCCTGACGCCGCTGGCGGACGGCCGCGTCCTGGTCGGCCGCGCCGTGGACGGGCGCCGGTACGCGTTCTCGCTCCTCTACCCCACCGGCCCCGACACCGGCGAGCTCTCCCTCGGCTCCGTCCAGGCCCCCGCACCCGGCGCCCTGACGCTCCTGCCGCCGTCGCCCGACGGCATCTGCGCGTACGCGATGTGCGTCGGCCCGGACACCACCACGCTGTGGCTGGTGGCGGGCGGGGCCTTCGGCCCCGAGCAGGTGGCCGAGGTCAGGGGCCGCTGCACGGGCGGCGTCTGGCTGGACCGTACGGGACGGATGCTCGCGCTCGACCGGCAGCTGGACGGCGGCCCGGTGAAGGCGGTCGCCGTCGACCTGGAGCGCGGCGGCGAGGTCACGCCCCTGCTCCAGATCACCGAGGACAGTCACGACCGGCTGCTCCTCGCGGACCCCGACAGCGGTCTGCTGCTCATCCGCTCCGACGCGCCGTCGCCGGGCCACGACCGGCTCGGCTGGGGCGTGCTGGGCAGCCTGCTGCCGGTCCGCTTCCCGGAGTGCCTGCGGCTCGACGACGCGGCGGTGACGCCCATCGCCGTCCAGCCCGGGCAGGTACTGATGCCGGAGAACTGCGGTGTCGCGCTCCGGATCGACGCGATGGCCGGCAGCTGGGTGGGCATGTGGCGGCCCTCCTCACGACGGATGCACCAACTCGCCGCGCCCGCGGGCTGGCTGGCCGGCTCGGGCCTGTGGACGGCCGCCGGCGTCCTGCGCCTCCCGTACGCGACGCCCGGCGCGCCCTGCGGCCTCGCCTCGCTCACGGAACCCGCCGAAACGCCCGCCGAACCGGCGGCCGCGGAAACGGAACCGCTCGCCCCGGAGCCCAAGGTCTGCCGTCCCGTCCCCTTGCAGCAGGCTCCCCTCACGAACCGCAAAAGCGCTGGCTAAACTCACGGAGCCGCACCAGAAAGAGCGACAACAACGGGGTGAGTTCCGCCATGAGCAACAAGGACGCGCAGGAGCACAACGGCTCGGGCAAGCACCGCGGACCGGCCGCGCCGGCGGAGGACTCGTCGTCCTCGCCGCACGGCCGTCACCGGCGCGAACCCGACGCGCAGTAGGCAGCGTCTGAGAAGCACGCGAACGGCCCCCGGACGACAGGTCCGGGGGCCGTTCGCGTTCCCCACCACACCCCCATGTGGATGGTCCTCGGTGAACCCGCCGGCGCTCAGCCCTTCTTCAGGCCCAGCACCTCCGCCGCCGCGAAGGTCTCGCCCGCCGGCCGCGCCGCGTAGTGCGGCGTGAGGAGTGCGTCCAGCTCCTCGTACGTGAAGACGTCCTTCGCCGTGTCGAACTTCGCCGCCACCCGGGGCCGGTCGACGACCGCCACCATGCCGCCGTGGACGACGAGCAGCTGGCCGTTGACGCCGGCCGCCGCCGGGGAGGCGAGGTAGCCGACGAGCGGCGCCACGTGCTCCGGCGACAGCGGGTCGAGCTCGTCCTCGGCCGTCGGCTCGGCGAAGCCGGCGAACACGTCCTCCGTCATCCGGGTGCGGGCCCGCGGGCAGATGGCGTTCGTGGTGACGCCGTACCGGGCGAGGGCCAGCGCCGTGGAGGTGGTCAGACCGACGATCCCGCCCTTGGCCGCCGCGTAGTTGGGCTGCCCGGCCGAGCCGGCGAGGAAGGCCTCGGACGAGGTGTTGACGATCCTGCCGTAGACGCCGCTGCCGCCCGCCTTGGCCCGGCCGCGCCAGTGCGCGGCGGCGAAGTGCGTGGTGTTGAAGTGGCCCTTGAGGTGCACCCGGATGACCGAGTCCCACTCGTCCTCGCTCATCGAGAAGACCATCCGGTCGCGCAGGATGCCCGCGTTGTTGACCAGGACGTCCAGCTTCCCGAACTCGGCCACGGCCAGGTCGACCAGGCCGCGCGCGGTCTCGAAGTCGGCGACGTCGCCGACGTGGGCGACCGCCCGGCCGCCCGCCGCGCGGATCTCCGCCGCGACCTCCTCGGCGGGCGCCGCCGAGGCCTCGCCGGAGCCGTCGCGCCCGGGCCGGCCGTAGTCGTTGACGACGACGGCCGCGCCGAGCCTGGCCAGTTCCAGGGCCTCGGCCCGGCCGAGGCCGCGGCCCGCGCCGGTGACGATCGCGCTCAGACCCTCAAGAGGCAGTGACATGGGCAGGTCCTCTCAGGTGGGGGTGCCGGTCAGATCTCGATGCACGTGCGCAGGGCCACGCCCGTCCGCATCTGCTCCAGCGCCTCGTTGATCCCGGCGAGCGGCACCCGGTGGGTGATCAGGGACGCCAGGTCGATGCGCCCGGCCCGCCAGAGCGCGATGGCCCGTTCGTACGAGCGGAGCACGTCCCCGCCGCCGTACATCGAGGGCAGGATCCGCTTCTCGTCGAAGAACAGCTCGAACATGTTGAGCTGGAGGAAGTCGTCGAGCGCGCCCGCGCCGACGACGCACAGCGTGCCGCCGCGCCGGGTCGCCTCGTACGCCGTGCGCGCGGTGGCGGACCTGCCGACGACCTCGAAGACGTAGTCGAAGCCCTCGCCGCCGGTGATCCGCTGCCTGGCGTCGGCGAGCGCGTCGGGCGCGACCGCCTCGGTGGCGCCGAAGCGGAGGGCTGCCTCGCGGCGGGACTCGACCGGGTCGACGGCGACGATCTGGGCGGCGCCCTGGAGCTTCGCCCCCTGGACGGCGGAGATGCCGACGCCGCCGCAGCCGATGACGGCGACCGACGAACCGGCCTCCACCTTCGCCGTGTTGATGGCGGCGCCGAGACCCGTCGTCACGCCGCAGCCGATGAGCGCGGCGATGTCGAAGGGCACGTCGTCGGGGATCGGGACGGCGCAGCCGGCGTCGACGACGACCTCCTCGGCGAAGGTGCCGGTCCCGGCGAAGCCGAAGACGTCTCCGCCGGGGCGCCTGAAGTTGGGGGTACCGGCGTTCATGAAGCCGGCCAGACAGAGCTGGGTCTGGCCGCGCCTGCAGGCGGGGCAGCTGCCGCAGGCGGGCAGCCAGCACAGCAGCACCCGCTGGCCGACGCCGAGGCCGGTGACGCCGTCGCCGATGTCGACGATCTCGCCGGCGCCCTCGTGTCCGGGGACGAAGGGCGCGGGCTGCGGCAGGACGCCGCTCATGGCGGAGACGTCGGAGTGGCACAGGCCGGTGGCCCGGACCCGGATCCGCACCTTGCCGGGGCCGAAGCCCACCGCCTCGACGTCGTCGAGGACCTCGAGTTTGTCCTGGCCGATCTCGTGCAGTACGGCTGCGCGCATGGTGCGGCTCCAATCAGCCCATGGGGTTCAGGAGTGTTCGACGACGGTGTCGGCGAGTACGGGGGCGTCGTCCCGTTCGACGGCGCTGACCGCCACCTGCGTACGGCCCTCGGCGGCCCACATCCGGATCCGCAGGGTCTCGCCCGGGAAGACGACTCCGGCGAAGCGGGTGCGGTAGGAGCGGACGCGCGTGACGTCGCCGTCGAGGAGGGTGTCGACCACGGCCTTGAGGGTCATGCCGTACGAGCAGAGGCCGTGCAGGATCGGCCGGTCGAAGCCCGCGAGCTTGGCGAACTCGGGGTCGGCGTGGAGCGGGTTCCAGTCGCCGGAGAGCCGGTAGAGCAGGGCCTGGTCCTCCCGGACGGTCCGCTCGACGGTGGCGTCGGGTGCGCGGTCCGGGAGTTCGAGGCGCTCGGAGGGTCCGCGGTCGCCGCCCCAGCCGCCCTCGCCGCGTACGAAGATCTGGGCGTCGCTGGTCCACAGCGGCCCGTCGTCGTCGGCGGCCTCGGAGCGGAGCACCAGGACGGCCGCCTTGCCCTTGTCGTACACGGCGGCGACGCGGGAGGTGGAGACGGCCCTGCCGGAGACGGGCAGCGGGCGGTGCAGGGTGATCGACTGGCCGCCGTGGAGGACGGCGGCGAGGTCGATGTCGATGCCGGGGGCGGAGAGTCCGCCGACGACGCCCATGCCGGCGCCGGCGACGGTGGCGAAGCTGGGCAGGACGTGGAGCCGGGATTCCAGGGTGTAGCGCAGCTCGTCGGGGTCGGTCGCGGGGACGCCCGCGCCGAGGCCGAGGTGGTAGAGCTGCACGTCCTTGTGGTCCCAGGCGATCTCGGCGCTGCGGGGCTCGGCGGCGACGGCCTTGGCGGCGTCAATGGGCATCGCTCTGTTGCTCCTCGTGGCAGGTGGAGACCTCGGCGCGGTCGTCCGCACCGTCGACCGCGCCGAGGCCGTGCGGGGGCGTTCTAGAACGCGTTCTAGAACGGTGATCCCCATGTATAGCCGAGCCCCTGGGAGTTGTGAACCCTCCTGACGGCATGTCAGATCGCTGGTTCCGGCGCCCCGGACCCGGGACATTTGTCACCGTCAGGTCCGTACGTCCGGGCCTGCCGGACCCCGGCCCCGGCTCCGTAGCTTCGTGGTCATGACGAACCAGACAGCGAGGCCGGCGGAGACGGCGGCGCCGGCGACGCGGACGGCGGTCGCCTTCTCCGCGGTGACCAGGACCTTCGGCGCCGTCCGGGCCGTGGACGGGATGGACCTCGCCATCCGCCGCGGCGAGACCGTGGCCC
Source organism: Streptomyces sp. NPDC127092 (assembly GCF_042722475.1). Lineage (NCBI taxonomy): Bacteria > Bacillati > Actinomycetota > Actinomycetes > Kitasatosporales > Streptomycetaceae > Streptomyces > Streptomyces sp. NPDC127092. The sequence goes on along the minus strand of NZ_JBHXFE010000016.1, from coordinate 146,650 downwards.
TGCTGGGCCGCAACGGCGCCGGCAAGTCCACCACCATCAACCTCCTCCTCGGCCTCGACGAGCCCGACGGCGGCCGGGTCCGGCTCTTCGGCGCCGAGCCCGCCCGCGCGGTGGCGGCCGGCCGGGTCGGCGCGATGCTCCAGGACGCCCGGCCGGTGCCGCGGGTCACCGTCCGCGAACTGGTCGGCTTCGTCGCCCGCACCTACCCGGACCCGCTGCCCGTCGGCGAGGCGCTGGCGCTGGCCGGTCTCACCGAGCTCGCGGACCGCCGCGTCGACCGGCTCTCCGGCGGCCAGGCACAGCGCGTACGGTTCGCGGTCGCGCTGTCCGGCAACCCCGAACTGATCGTCCTGGACGAACCGACGGCCGCGCTCGACGTCGAGGCCCGCGAGGCCTTCTGGGCCTCCATGCGGCGCTACGCCCGGCGCGGCAACACGGTCCTCTTCTCCACCCACTACCTGGAGGAGGCCGACGAGCACGCCGATCGGATCGTGGTCGTCGACTCCGGCCGCGTCCTCGCCGACGGCACCGCCGAGCAGCTCAAGCGCGCGGCCGGCGGCTCCTCGGTCTCCTTCGACCTGGCCGGCCGGCCCACCGACGGTCTGGCCGCGCTGCCCGGAGTGACCTCGGCGGAGATCCGTGGCGACCGTGCCCGGCTGCGCAGCGACGACCCGGACGCGACGGTCCTGGCGCTGGCGTCCCTGGGCCTCGTCCGGCGCCTGGAGGTCGCCCCGGTCTCGCTGAACGACGCCTTCCTGTCCCTCACCCGGGGCGACGCCGCCCGGACCGGCCCTGCCGTCCAGGCCGCCCGCGCCACCACGAGCCGCACCGACACAGCCACCGGCACCCGCACCGGCACCGGCACCGACACCGACACCGACACCCTGGAGCGGGTCCGATGATCACCGCGTACGTACGCCTCGAAGTCCGCCGCACCCTGCGCGACGCCGGTTTCGCGATCTCCTCGGTCGGCGTGCCGGTCATGATGTACCTGCTCTTCACCAACCTCGGCGGCCAGAACAGCCCCGAGTTCAAGACCGCCGCGATGGTCGGCATGGCGGCGTACGGCGCGCTGGGCGCCGCGCTGTCGCTCGGCACCGGGGTCGCCGAGGACAAGTCCTCCGGCTGGCTGCGGCAGCTGCGGATCACTCCGATGACGCCGCGCCAGGTGGTCACCGGCCGGGCCCTGACCGGCACGGTCGTCGTCCTGCCCGCCATCGCCGCGGTCCTGCTGGCGGGCGGTCTCGCCAACGGCGTACGGCTCGACGCCTGGCAGTGGGCGGTCGTGGCCCTCGCGCTGTGGGCCGGTTCGCTGCCCTTCACCCTGCTCGGCCTCGGCAACGGCTACCGCCTCTCCGCGCAGACGACGGGTGTCGTCAACGTGGCCTGCAACCTGGGCCTCGCGGTGGTCGGCGGCCTGTGGTTCCCCGTCGACCTGTTCCCGAAGTGGCTGGCGACCGTCTCCTCGTACACCCCCACCAACCGCTTCTCGGAGCTGGGCCGCGCGGTGGCGGAGGGCACGGCTCCGGGGGCGGCGGCGCTGACGGTCCTGGCGGTGTGGGCGGTGCTGTTCGGCGCGTACGCGGCGGTCTCGTACCGTCGTTCGGCATGGACGGCGTGAACGGGAAGCAGTCACAGGGGTGGGGATGAGGACGGGGACCGAGGACTGGTGGCGGTGCAGGCGCGCGGCGCTGCGGCGGCGCGCGGAGAAGCGGCACCAGGAAGGACCGAGCGGGCTGAGCCTGCTGCCGTGGCTGCTGATGGGCCTGGGCGCGCTGTCCCATCTGCTCAGCGGCGACGCACCGAACCCCTGGATCGGCGGCCTGGGTCTCCTCGCCTTCAACACCCTCTACATCGCGATCGTCCTCCGCGCCTTCGACGAGCACCGCCGCGAGACCGCGGCCACGTGGTGGCTCCTCGCCTCGCTCGGCGCGCTCACCTTCGCGCTCGCCATCGGGTACGGCCGGGAGTGGCTGCTCCTCTTCCCGCTGCTCGGCCTCGCGGTCGGCGCGATCGTGCGGGGCGCGGTGCTCCTGCGGCTGATCGTCCTCCCCCTGGTCCTGGCGGTCGCGGCGGTGACGTTCTGGCGGGACGGCTGGGACTCGTTCGGGATCGTGTACGGCACGTTCATCTCGGTCATGGTGACGGCGGCGATCCTCACCCTGAACAGCACGGTCCTGGAGCTGCGGGCCACGCAGGAGGAACTCGCCCGCACGGCGGTGGAGAAGGAGCGGCTGCGCTTCTCCCGCGACCTGCACGACCTGCTCGGCCACACCCTGTCCGTCGTCGTGGTGAAGGCGGAGGCGGCCCGCCGCCTGGCGCCGCGCGACCTGGAGGCGGCGCTCGCGCAGCTGGCGGACATCGAGACGGTCGGCCGGCAGGCGCTGACGGAGATCCGGGAGGCGGTGACGGGCTACCGCGAGGCCTCGCTCACGACGGAGCTGGACCGGGCCCGCGACGCCCTGTCCTCCGCCGGCATCGAGCCGGTGGTCCGCCAGTCGGGCCCGCCGCTCGAACCGCAGACGGAGGCGCTGTTGAGCTGGGTGGTGCGGGAGTCGGCGACCAACGCGGTACGGCACAGCGGCGCGACCCGCTGCGAGATCGAGGTCGGCGGCGGTCCGGAGCGGGTGCGGGTGACGGTGACGGACGACGGGCGCGGCGTCCCCGCCGGCAGCACGCCAGGCAGCGGTCTGCGGGGCCTTCGGGAACGGGTCGCCGCGGCGGGCGGCACCCTGGTCTCGGGGCCGGGCCCGCGCGGCGGGTACCGGGTGACGGCGGAGCTGCCGGTGGACCCGGCGGCGGATTCGGGGGCGGACCTGTAGACGCGGGTCGCCCCTGATCCGCTCGCCCGGACCGTCAGGCGTGCTGCTCGACGGCCTGGCCGCCGATGTTCGCGTCGGAGCTGTTCCCGCTGATGGACGCCTGGGGCTTGTTGTCGCGGCCCACCTTGTCGAGGCCGAGCAGGTCGACGAGACCGGCGTCCTGGGCCTGGGCGTTCGGGTTGTCGGCGGCCAGGGCCTGAGGGGCGCCGGCGAGACCGAGGGCGGCACCGGCGAGGAGGAGGGCGGCACATGCGCGCTGGGTGGTGTTCATGACCTGCCAACGAGCGGGGCGGGATCGGGGTGCGGCACCCGGGGTGCGGTCGGTATCCGGACACGTTGACGGGGTGGCCCCCGCCACACCGCGCGGCCGCCCCGGAAGATCCTTCGCGGGACGCCGTCCCCTTCTGCGGAACATTTCCCTCCGCGCGCCCGGCGGCGACCCGCGCAGCAAGATCAACTTCGTTCAACTTTGCACTTTACGCACGAAGTTGTCCACTTCGCGACCAACCCGTTCCCGGCGATTTCCGGCACACCGGCCGCTGGCGGTACCGATGGGACCTACCGGGGGCATATGACCAACCCCCGGTCGCACCACCATCAGGGGGTTTCATGTCCAGCATCACTCGCCGCAGGGCCCTGGGCGTCGCCGCGGGCGCCGCCGGCGCCGCCGCGGGGCTCGCCCTGGCCGGCCCGGCCACCGCCTCCACCTCGCGCACCACGGCCGCGACGGCCGGTCCCGCGGCTCCGGGATCGTTCGACGAGGTCTACCTCGGCCGCCGCATCAAGGGCGGCCCCGCGCAGGGCGGCGGGCAACACGGAGGCTCGCACGGGGGCGGCCACGGGGACGGCCACGGAGGCGGCCACGGCGGCGGCTACAGCGTCACGATCGACGGGGCGGAACTGCACGTCATGCAGAACGCCGACGGCACCTGGATCAGCGTGATCACGCACTACGAGCCCGTCGCCTCGCCCAAGGCGGCCGCCCGTGCGGCCGTCCGCGAGCTCCAGGGCGCGCCGCTCGTCCCGCTCGCCCTCGCCTGATCCGCCCCGACCGACCCGACCGCGTCGACCGCCTCGACCGCCTCGACCGCCCCGACCGCCCCGACCGCCCCGACCCCGGAGCCGTACCACCGTCATGACCATACGCAAGAACCAGGCCACGCTGACCGCCGACGAGAAGCGGCGCTTCGTGGCCGCGCTGCTCGAACTCAAGCGCTCGGGCCGCTACGACACCTTCGTCACCACGCACAACGCCTTCATCATGGGCGACACGGACACCGGCGACCGCGTCGGGCACCGCTCGCCGTCGTTCCTGCCGTGGCACCGGCGCTTCCTGCTGGAGTTCGAGCGGGCGCTGCAGTCGGTCGACGCGACCGTCACCCTGCCCTACTGGGACTGGACGGCCGACCGCACCTCCCGCTCCTCGCTCTGGGCGCCCGACTTCCTCGGCGGCACCGGCCGCGCGCGTGACGGCCAGGTACTCGACGGCGCGTTCGCCCGCTCCGGCAACAGGTGGACCATCAACGTCCGGGTGGACGGCCGCGACTACCTGCGGCGCGACCTCGGCGCGGGCGGGCGGCAGCTGCCGACGCGCGCCGAGGTGGACTCGGTCCTCGCCATGGAGACGTACGACACGGCTCCCTGGAACAGCTCGTCGGAGGGCTTCCGCAACCACCTGGAGGGCTGGCGCGGCGTGAACCTCCACAACCGCGTGCACGTCTGGGTCGGCGGCCAGATGGCCACCGGCGTGTCCCCGAACGACCCGGTGTTCTGGATGCACCACGCCTTCGTCGACAAGCTGTGGGCCGAGTGGCAGGCCCGCCACCCCAAGTCGCCCTACCTCCCGGCCGCGGGCACCCCGAACGTCGTCGACCTCCACGACACGATGCGCCCGTGGAACGACGTGACCCCGGCGGACATGCTGGACCACACGGCCCACTACACCTTCGACACGGCCGCGTGACACCGCCGGGAGGCCACCGGCGGGGCAGCGGGGGCCCGGCCCCGTACGACGCGCCCCAACAGGCCTCCCGGCCTACGCTGTTCCCTGTGAACGAGATGCCGCAGGACCACCGCCCCGCCAAGTCGACACGGGTCCTCCTCGCCGAGGACCAGGGGATGATGCGGGGCGCGCTCGCGCTGCTGCTCGGGATGGAGCCGGACATCGAGGTCGTCGCGCAGGTGGGGCGGGGCGACGAGATCGTGGCCACCGCGCTGACGGCCCGGCCGGACGTGGCGCTCCTGGACATCGAACTGCCGGGCCGCTCGGGTCTGGAGGCGGCGGCGGACCTGCGCGACGAGGTGCCGGACTGCCGGGTCCTGATCCTGACGACCTTCGGCCGGCCCGGCTATCTGCGCCGCGCGATGGAGGCGGGCGCGGCGGGTTTCCTGGTGAAGGACGGCCCGGTCGAGGAGCTGGCCGAGGCCATCCGCAAGGCCCTGCGCGGCGAGACGGTCATCGACCCGGCCCTCGCGGCGGCGGCCCTCAGCGCGGGCCCGAACCCGCTGACGGCCCGCGAACGCGACGCCCTCGGCGCCTCCGTGGACGGCGCGACCGTCGCCGACATCGCGGCGAAGCTCCACCTGTCCGAGTCCACGGTCCGCAACTACCTGTCCTCGGCCATCGGTAAGACGGGCACCCGCAACCGCATGGAAGCGGTGCGGGAGGCCCGTCAGCAGGGCTGGCTGTAGCCGGCCGGCCGGCCACCGGGTCGACCCAGGGTGACCGGCCGGCCAGAGGCGGGAGCCGGTGGCTCAGCCCGTGTAGTAGCCCGCCACGTCGGCGAGCAGGTCGAGCGAGCCCGCCTTGTTGTAGAAGGTGACCTTTCCGTCCTTCACCGGCACGACGACCAGGTTCGGAACCGTCTGTCCGGCCACCACGTTCAGGTTCGACGCGCTCGTACGGGTCGTGCCCGCCGGGTAGACCGACACGAAGGTGCCCGCCGTCGCGTTCGTCGCCGTCACGTTCATCACCACGGCGGTGACGTTCGTGGCCGGGACCCCGCCCTTGCCGGCGACGGTGAGCGTCACCGTGCCACCCGGGCCCAGCTTCGCCTTCGGCACACCCACACCGCTACGGGTGTCCATCACGCGCGAAGGCGTGACGGGCTCGTAGAGGGAGCCGGTGGTCTCCGTCGTGTAGTAGCCGGCGACGTCCGCGAGGAGGTCGAGCGAACCCGACTTGTTGTAGAAGGTGACCTTGCCGTCCTGTACGGGGACGATGACGAGGTTCGGGACGGTCTGGCCGGCCACGACGTTGAGGTTCGACGCGCTGGTGCGCGTCGTGCCCGCCGGGTAGACCGACACGAAGGTGCCCGCCGTCGCGTTCGTCGCCGTCACGTTCATCACCACGGCGGTGACGTTCGTGGCGGGGACCTCGCCCTGGCCGGCGACGGTGAGGGTCACCGTGCCGCCGGCACCGACCTTGGCCTTCGGCACGCCGACCCCGCTGCGGGTGTCCATCACGCGCGACGGCGTCACCGGACGGAAGCGGGAGCCTGCCCCGTCCGTCGTGTAGTAGCCGGCGACGTCGGCGAGCAGGTCGAGCGAACCCGACTTGTTGTAGAAGGTGACCTTGCCGTCCTTCACCGGCACGACGACCAGGTTCGGAACCGTCTGACCGGCCACCACGTTCAGGTTCGACGCGCTCGTACGGGTCGTGCCCGCCGGGTAGACCGACACGAACGTGCCCGCCGTCGCGTTCGTCGCCGTCACGTTCATCACCACGGCGGTGACGTTCGTGGCCGGGACCCCGCCCTTGCCGGCGACCGTCAGCGTCACCGTGCCACCCGGGCCCAGCTTCGCCTTCGGCACGCCCACGCCGCTCCGGGTGTCCATCACGCGCGACGGCGTCACCGGACGGTAGGTGCCGGAGGCGGTGCCGCCGAGGACGGTGACCGAGCCGGTGCGCTCGAGCGCAGGGCCCGCGCCGTCCGCGGGGACGGCGGTCAGGGTCCAGGTGTACGCGCCGTTGGCGGCGGGCCTGCCGGCCTCGTCCTTGCCGTCCCAGGCGGCGTCCACCCGGCCGCGGGCGTCGGTGCCGCGCAGGGTGCGGACGACGTCGCCGGTCGCCGTGTGGCGGAGCGTGAACTCCCAGGACGCGGCGGGCTTGGACAGCCACCAGCGGCCGCGGACGCTCGCGCCGGGCGTGGTGAGGTCGAGCGCCGTGCCCGGCACCGCCTGGTCGATCACGGAGAGCGGGGAGGCCTGGACGCCGGTCGGCACGATCCGCACGCGCCGGTCGTCGCCGACGTACGCGAGGTGGCCACCGAAGCGGTCCACCGTCCAGTCGGACCTGGCCCGCGTGGCCTTGCCGAGGTCGGCGCCGCTCACCGCGTTGCGCCGGGGCAGGTCGGCGTGGGCGCCGGAGGCGGGCAGTCCGCCCTGGAGGTCGTAGACGTCGATGCCCTGGCCCTCGTTGGCGACGGCGAGGTAGCCGTCACCGAGGAGGGTCGAACCGGCCGGGGCGGTCGTGAACTTCTTCGCCTGGCGGTCGTAGACGCCCGCGCCCCGGAAGCTGCCGCTGTAGCCCTCTTCGCAGCGCCAGTAGACGAAACGTCCCACGGCCTGGAGCTCGGACGGGCGGCAGGCACCCGGGATGGCGAAGGACTCGGTGACCGCCGTGCCGCCGGCCGCCAGGGACGTGGCGCTGACGGTCGATCCGCTCGTGCCCGCGCCCCACAGCGTGTCGCCCCAGAGCGCCGCCGGCATCGGGTCGCGCTTCACCACGACCTGACTCGTCCCGCCCTCGCGGAAGTCGACGACGAGCTGCGCGCCGCCCTGGACTCCGTCCTGGATCAGGCCGTAGCGGCCGGAGAGGTCCTTAACCCAGGGGCTGGACAGGGGCGCCTTGACAGCCGGGCCCCAGTTCGTGTCCCCGTTCTTGAAGAGGACCGTGCCCGCGTGCTCCATGGGGTTCCTGCGCCCGTGGAAGCCGTCGCCGCTCGCGTACATGGTGATGCAGTACGTCGTCGGATCGTTGCCGCTGTCGCCGCAGTCGTCGTCCCGACCGCCGGCGAGGACGTCCTGCGTGGTGCGTCCCGGCTCGGGGCGACCCGAGGTGTTCAGCCAGGTGCTGCGGTAGGAACCGATGATCGTGTGCGGCTCGTAGAGCTCGGAGTCGTCGGCGGTCGTCAGGATGCCGCTGCCCAGCGCGATGCCGGCCGGCCGCGCGGGCATGTCCTCGATGTCCGCGACCCGGGTACGGGCGATGGTGCCGTCGGAGGCCCGGGTGAAGCGGTAGAAGCCCCAGTCGAGCGGACCGCGGTGGGGCTTCGTCTCGGCGCCGGCCACGAGCGCCGACCCGTCGGGAAGGTTCGTGATGTCGCCCCGGGCAACGGCGAGCAGGTCCTCTTTGCCTCCGTCGGGGCGGTGGTGCCAGAGGACCCGCCCCTGGTACTCGTTGTCCCCGCCGTTGATCGGCGCGAGGGTGAGCAGGGCGGTGCCGGTGGCCTTCGTACCAATGGCCGCGACAGCGTCCTCGTACGGCACATCCCGCAGGTCCAGTTCCTGCTCGGGAGCCGCGACGTCGGCCCGGTCGAGCAGCGCGCCCTCGTAGTAGCCGTCGCGCAGGATCCAGTCGGGGCCGAGCCGGAGCTGGTCCCAGCTGTACTTCTCGGGCAGCTCCTTCAGGACGCCATCCGACAGGTCCACCAGCCAGGACCGGGTCTCGGCCTTGCTGTCGACCCAGATGCTGCCGCTGATGACCACGGACCGCGCGTCGCCGGCGACCCCGAGGCGCCAGCCCTCGGGCAGCCCCTCGATCGCGCGGTCCTGCACGGCGCCGCCCTCGGTAGTCGTCAGCAGGTGCAGCCCGGTCGAAGCCTGTTCCGTCCCGGTGCGGGTGACGACGGTGGAGCCGTACGTGGCGACGTACGACTGACCCTCCGGGATCGCGATGGTGACGGTGGGCTCCCCGCCCTTGACCGGGCCGAGGGTGACGCGCGGGCTCGGGCTCTCCTCGAACACGGCGAGCGTGTCCGTGCCGTAGCCGTACGTGCCGATGCCGGGCGCCGAGAGGAACCGACCCTCGTCGACGTCGTACACCGGCTTCTTCGGGAGCCGCTGGTCGAGGATCGTCGTGGCGCCGGTGGCGTAGTCGATCCAGCGCAGGCGGTCGTCGCCCTCCTGCGCGGTCAGGAAGCCGGTCTGGCCGGCGTTCAGGACGAGCGTGGCGCGCGGGACGAAGCGCGCGCCCGCGGGGACGACGACCGGCGCCGTCGCCGGGTCGGTCGCCGGGTCCTCGGCGAACGCCGTACCGGCGGCGGCACCGAGGCCGGCCGGTACGGCGAGCGAGAGAACGAGAGCGGCGTTGACGAGGCCGCGCGCCCGCCCGCGTCTGCGGGATGACCTGATCAAGTGGGTTTCCTCCCCATGGAACGCGGTACGGGGAGGCGTCGGCGGTGGTCGTGCCACCCGTCCGGTCCGGCGCGCGAGCCCCCAGCTCTCCGCGTCCGCTCACCCGTACGAACGGCGTGACTCTAACAGGCCGTTCATGACTCCTCCGGATCTTTTCGCGGCGTCGGACCGGAGACCTCCGGCGAGGGCTGCGGCACCGGCTTCGGCGTGGGTTTCGACGTGGGCTTCGGCAGCCACAGCAGCATCAGGAGGGCGCCCGCGAGGAGGAGGCCCGTCGCCGTGCGGAAGGCGAGGGCGTAGCCCGCGGTGAGGGTTTCCGGGGTGATGGTGGCGCCCGTGCGGGAGGTGGCGATCGTGGAGAACGCGGCCAGGCCGACGGCGCCGCCCATGATGCGGGAGGTGTTGGCGAGGCCGGAGACGAGGCCCGTCTCGGAGGGCACCGCGCCCGAGGTGGCCAGTGCGGCGAGAGGGGTCGCGGCGAGGCCGAGGCCCGTCATCATCAGGACGCCCGGCAGCAGGATCGCGGTCACGTACGTGCCGTCGGGCGTCAGCGTCGACTGCCAGCCGAAGCCGACCGCCGCCGCGAGGGCGCCGAGCACGGCGAGGTTGCGGGCGCCGGTCGCCGGCATCAGGAGCGGGGCCAGTTTGGCTCCGACGATGACGCTCACCGAGCTCGGGACCAGGGCCAGGCCGGCCTGGAGCGGGGTGTAGCCGAGGACGTTCTGCGCGTACACCGTCATGAAGAACCACATGCCGTACGAGGACGCCCCGCACACGACGATCGCCGCGTTGGACGCGGAGACCGCGCGGGAGCGGAACACCCGCAGCGGCACCAGCGGTGCGGCCGCCCGCGCCTGGACGGCCACGAAGGCGGCGAGCAGGGCGATCCCGCCGAGCAGCGGCAGCAGGGTGGCCGGGGCGGTCCAGCCCGCCGCCTCCGTCTGCACGATGCCGTACGCGAGGGCCGTCAGGCCCGCCGTGACGAGCACCGCGCCCGGCAGGTCGATCCGCCGGACCCCGCCCGTGCGGCCTTCGCTCAGCCACAGCGCGGCGCCCGTGAGGACGAGGACGCCGACCGGGACGTTGACCAGCAGCACCCAGCGCCAGGACAGCAGGTCGACGAGGACGCCGCCGACGAATCCGCCCGCCGCGCCGCCGGCCGCGCCGACCGCCGTCCACGTGCCGATCGCCCTGGTCCGCGCGGGCCCTTCCGGAGCGGCGGCGGTGAGGATCGTGAGCGTCGCCGGTGACAGGACGGCGGCGCCGAGGCCCTGGGCCGCCCGGGCCGCGACCAGTTGCCAGCCTTCCTCCGCCAGTCCGCCCGCCACCGAGGCCAGGGTGAAGAGGGAGAGGCCGGCCACGAACATGCGCTTGCGGCCGAACAGGTCCGCCGCCCGGCCGCCGAGCAGCATGAAGCCGCCGAAGGCGATCGCGTACGCGTTGACCACCCACTGCAGCCCGGCCGCCGACAGCCCCAGACCGGCCCGCATCGACGGCAGCGCCACGTTCACGACGGACACGTCGAGGACGACGAGGAACTGTCCCGCGCAGGCGATCAGCACCACCAGCCAGAGGCGGCGGGGAGGGGACAGGGCGGGGGCGGCGGTGCGGGAGGCCGGGGAGGCGGATTCGGTTCGCGGCATGCGCGTCATGGTCGCAGACATGCCAAGACCCGTACATCGCGATATCGCCCCGGCCCACGGGCCCGCCCTCGCGCCACCGCCGGCAACCGCCGCCCTACGGCCTCCGGAGCATCGTCACCACCGCCGCGCCGCCCAGGCCGATGTTGTGGGCGAGGCCCACGCGCGCGCCCGGCACCTGGCGCGGGCCCGCCTCGCCGCGCAGCTGCCAGACCAGTTCGGCGGTCTGCGCGAGGCCGGTGGCGCCCAGCGGGTGGCCCTTGGAGATGAGTCCGCCCGACGGGTTGACCACCCAGCGGCCGCCGTACGTCGTGGCGCCGGACTCGACGAGCTTGCCGGACGCGCCCTCCTCGCACATGCCCAGCGCCTCGTACGTGAGGAGCTCGTTGATCGAGAAGCAGTCGTGCAGCTCGACGACGTCGACGTCCTCGATGCCGAGGCCGGAGGCCTCGTACACCTGCCGGGCCGCGGCCCGCGACATGGGCCGGCCGACGACGTCGATGCAGGAGCCGGAGGCGAAGGACTCCTCGGTGTCGGTGGTCATGGCCTGGGCCGCGATCTCCACGGCCCGGTCGCGCAGGCCGTGTTCGTCGACGAAGCGCTCGGAGACGACGACCGCCGCGGCCGCGCCGTCGGAGGTGGGCGAGCACTGGAGCTTGGTCAGCGGCCGGTGGACGGTCCGGGCGGCGAGGATCTCCTCGACCGAGTAGACGTCCTGGAACTGGGCGTTGGGGTTGCGGGAGGAGTGCTGGTGGTTCTTGGCGGCGACGGCGGCGAGCTGCACCTCCGTGGTCCCGTGGCGGTCCATGTGCTCGCGGGCCGCGTTGCCGAAGATCTGGGCGGTGGGCGGCGCCGCCTCGAAGCCGTGTCCGGCCGCCATGATCCCGTAGTGCCGGGCGACGGGCGAGCTCGCGAGGTCCGCGCCGCCCGAGCCGCCGCCGAGGGCGCCGCGCGTCATCTTCTCGAAGCCGAGCGCGAGCACGCAGTCGGCGGCGCCGCCCGCCACGAACTGCCGGGCCGTCATCAGGGCGGTGGACCCGGTCGCGCAGTTGTTGTTGACGTTGTAGACGGGCACGCCGGTGAGCCCGAGTTCGTACACGGCGCGCTGTCCGGCCGTCGAGGCCTGGAAGCAGTAGCCGACGGGCACCTGCTGGACGAGGCCGTACGGGATGCCGGCGTCGTCGAGGGCGGCGGTGCCGGCCTCCTTCGCCATGTCCCAGTACTGCCAGTCCCGGGTCTCCGGCTTCTCGAACTTCGTCATGCCGACGCCGACGATGTACGTCTTCCCCATGTCGGGGCCCCCTCGGTCTCTCGGGTCAGTCTCTGGGCAGGCCGAGCAGCCGCTCGGCGACGACGTTGAGCTGCACCTGCGTGGTGCCGCCCGCGATGGTCAGGCAGCGGGACATCAGCAGCCCGTGCACGGCCCGCTCCCCCGGCCCTTCGGCCACCGCGCCCGCCGGGCCAAGGAGTTCGAGGCCGAGCTCGGCGACCTTCTGCTGGTGGAGGGTCTGGACGAGCTTGCGGACGCTGGCGCCGGGGCCCGGTTCGAGGCCGGACACCTGGAGGAGCGTGGTGCGCAGGCCGATGCAGGCGAGGGCGTGGGCCTCGGCGACGAGGCCGCCGATCCTGGCCCGTAGGGCGTGGTCGGCGGTGTCGCGCGCGGAGGCGGCGACGAGCGCTTCCAGGCCGGTGTCGAAGGCGACCTGGTCGGCCATGTGGACGCGCTCGTTGCCGAGGGTGTTGCGGGCCACCCGCCAGCCGTCGTTCACCTCGCCCACGACCGCGTCGGCGGGCAGCACGGCGTCGTCGAACCAGACCTCGTTGAACAGGGACTCGCCGGTGATCTCCTTCAGCGGCCGGACGTCGATGCCGGGCGTGTTCTTCATGTCGACGAGGAAGTAGGTGAGGCCGCGGTGCCTGGGCGCGTCGGGATCGGTGCGGGCGAGGAGGATGCCGTAGTCGGCCGTCCGGGCCGAACTCGTCCAGACCTTCTGTCCGTTGACGCGCCAGCCGCCGCCCTCGACGGGTTCGGCGCGGGTGCGGAGGGAGGCGAGGTCGGAGCCGGCCTCGGGCTCGGAGAAGAGCTGGCACCACTGCTGTTCGCCGCGCAGGGTGGGCCCGAGGTGGCGGTCGCGCTGGGCGGGTGTGCCGTACGCGATGAGGGACGGCACGACCCAGGTGGCGATGGACAGCGGGCTGAGCCGGATGCCGAGGGCGTCCGCCTCGCGCTGGACGGCGAGCTGCTGGAGCGGCCCGGCACCGAGTCCGTACGGCTCCGGCAGGTGCGGCGCGGCGTAGCCGCTGCCGGCGAGGGCCTTGCGCGCGGCGTGCGGATCGAGCCCGACGGCGGGCGCGAGGGCTTCGCGGGTCGCGGCCCGGAACTCCGTGGCCTCCTCGGGGAGTTCGAGGCGGAGCTCGCGCCGGGTCCCGGCGGCGGCGAGGCGGACGGCGGAGAGGCGGTGGCCGTCGCCGGTGCCGAGGAGCTGGCGGGCGACGAGGGCGCGGCGCAGGAGGAGGTGGGCGTCGTGTTCCCAGGTGAAGCCGATGCCGCCGAGGATCTGGAGGGCGTCCTTGGCGGTGCCGTAGGCGGCGTCGAGCGCGGTGGCGGCGGCGAGGGACGCGGTCAGGGACCGCGCGTCCTCGCGGGTCTCGCGGGCGGCGCGGGCGGCGTCCCAGGTCAGGGCGCGGGCCTGTTCGAGCCGGACGAGCATGTCGGCGCAGAGGTGCTTGACGCCCTGGAACTGTCCGATGGGCCGGCCGAACTGGATCCGGGTACGGGCGTGTTCGGCGGCGGTGCCGAGGGCGCGGGAGGCGGTGCCGCAGGCGTCGGCGGCGAGGAGGACGGCGGCGAGGTCGTGGACGAGGCCGGAGTCGAGGGCGAGGACGCGCCCGCCGGGTACGAGGACGCCGTCGGCGCGGACCTCGGCGGTCGGCCGGGTGGGGTCGGCGGAGGCGTGGAGGCGTACGGCGAGGGTGTCGGCGTCCACGGCGAGCCACACGGTCCCGTGGGCGGCGCGCGCGGGCAGCACGATCAGGTCGGCGCAGGCCGCGCCGAGCACGGGCGGGGCGACGCCGTCGAGGACGAGCCCGTCGGCGGTACGGGAGGGCGCGGCGGTCAGGGTGCCGGCGCCGAGCGCCACGGCGGCGATCCGCTCGCCGCCCGCGACGGCCGCGGCATCCTCCCTGCGCCCGGCGCGGTGTAGCAGCTCGGCGGCGAGGACGCTCGGCAGATGGGGCCCGGGCAGCACGGCCCGCCCGGCCTCCTCCAGGACCACGGCGAGATCGACCAGATCGCCGCCCCCGCCCCCGCACTCCTCGGGCAGATGCACCCCGAGCAGCCCCTGCCCGGCGGCCCCGTCCCAGTACGCGGGCCGCTGGGCGGCGAGGCCGGGGAGGTCGAGGTGCCTGCGGACCTCCTCCGGCGGTACGGCGCGGGTGAGCCAGCCGCGGACGGATCGGGCGAGCTCCCGCTGTTCGTGCGTGATGGCGATGCCCATGGCACGGCAGACTAGAACACGTTTCAATCTGACGGAAGGTCAGATAAGCGATGGGATCGGAACTCGGACCGGAGCGCCGGCCGGCCGGACTAGGGGGCGGGGCGCTGGTGCCCGCACTCGATGCGGGCACCCGACTGGTCGCGCACGGTGGCCTCGTAGGCGAAGCTCACCCACACGCTGACGCCCTGATCGTGAAGGACGACCTCGAACGGCTTGTCGTCCTCGCCTTCGGGGGTGTCGGCGGCGATGGCGAACCTCTCCCCCGGGTTCATCCAGTAGTCCTCGCCCCACGGCTCGACCCAGATCGCGAGTGCCCGGTCGGTGTCGTTGCCCAATCTGATCTCCGGCATGGCCGCAGGGTAGGCGCCCGGTTCCACGACGGGCTCGGTGGGTCAGACGGCGCCCGGGCCGAAGCGGCGGCGGTACTCCGAGGGTGTGAGGCCCGTCTCGCGGCGCATCAGGGCCCGCAGGTGGGCCGCCGTGCCGAGTCCGCTGCTCCGGGCCACCACGTCGAGCCGCGTCTCACCGCGCTCGATCAGCCGGCGCGCGAGGGTCAGCCGCTCACCCGTGAGCCAGGCGAGCGGTGTCGTGCCGAGCTCGGCCCGGAAGCGGCGGTGCAGGGTCGCCGGACTGACGGCGGCCCGCGCCGCCAGGTCCGCGACGGCCAGCGGCTCGTCGAGCCGTTCCTGCGCCCACGCGAGGAGGGGCGCGAGCGATTCGTCGGGGATCTCCGGCACCGGCCGCTCGATGAACTGCCGCTGCCCGCCGTCCCGGTGGGC
The DNA here is from genome assembly GCF_042722475.1 of Streptomyces sp. NPDC127092. Lineage (NCBI taxonomy): Bacteria > Bacillati > Actinomycetota > Actinomycetes > Kitasatosporales > Streptomycetaceae > Streptomyces > Streptomyces sp. NPDC127092. Next base: position 131,555 of record NZ_JBHXFE010000016.1, on the reverse strand, counting down.
CGCGAACACCAGCCGCCTGCTGACGGCGTTGGCGATCTCCGCGCCGTGGTCCCGGCGCAGCACGTGCAGCCCGAGGTCCAGCGCCGCCGCGCTGCCGGCCGCCGTGAGGATGTCGCCGTCGTCCACGAACAGCACGTCCTCCTCCAGCCGCACCGCCGGGAACCGCTCGCGGAAGGAGTCGGCCCACTGCCAGTGCGCGGTGGCCCGCCGCCCGTCGAGGACGCCGGCCTCGGCCAGCGTGAACGCCCCGCTGCAGAAGCCGACGAGCCGCGCCCCGCGCGCGTGCGCGCGCCGGACGGCGTCGAGCACGGCCGGCCGGCGCGGCACCTCCACGTCGGGACGGTTGGGCACGATGACCGTGTCCGCCGTCTCGATCGCGGCGAGCCCGGCGACGCCGGTGAGCGTGAAGAAGCCGTCGCGCATGAGCGTGTCCGGCTCCGGCGAGCAGAGCCGGAAGTCGTAGAGCCGCTCGCGGCCGGGCCCGAGCTCGGGGCGCCGCAGCCCGAAGACCTCGGTGGCACAGCCGAGCTCGAAGGGGTTCGAGTTGGCGTCGACGATCACGACGACCCGATGGAGCCGCCGCCGGCGGCCGCTCTGCGAGGATCCTTGCGCCATGTGCGATTCCTAGCACTCACGCGGACGCGGCTCCACCCGCGAGGATCGCCGCATGAGCCCCGCACCCATCGAACCCGTCTCCCTCGCGACCGCCCTGGCCTCCTTCGACGCCCTGTGGAGCCCCCGCATCGTGACCCGCGTCAACGACTACGACGTCCGCGTCGCCAAGGTCGCGGGCGAACACCTCTGGCACGCCCACGACGACACGGACGAGTTCTTCCTCGTCCTCGACGGCGAGCTGCACATCTCCCTGCGCGAACCGTCCGGCGAGCGCACGGTCCGCCTCCCCAAGGGCGCCGTCTTCACCGTCCCCCGCGGCACGGAACACCGCCCGTCCGCCCCCGAGGGCGCGGCGATCCTGCTCTTCGAACCGACCGGCACGTCGACGGTGGGCGACCGCCACGACGAGATCCCGGACCACGTGGACGCGACGACGGGCCACGCACTCGACGTCTGACCGACGGGCCCTCCGTCACCGTCCCCTTGCCTCGGTGGCGCTCTGGGGCGCAGCTGCCGTCGCCCGCCCTTCCTCTCACGGACGGAGAAGAAGGGCGGACCTGTTACGGGAATGCGACGTGGTTACAGCTGGTATTCGAAGAACGTGACCCGATTGAACGTCCAGTTGTTCGGTGCGGCGTACCAGCTGCCGGTCGGACCGTCGAACTTGTTGCTGGTGTTGCTGGTCCAGGTGAACATGCGCACGCTGCCGTCGCTGTAGCCGTACAAAGCACCGAGGTCGTCGCGTCCGTCGCCGTTGTAGTCGCCGGTGACGAGTTTGATGTTCTCGCGCCACATGCTGCCGGCGGGGGCGGTCCAGGCCTCGTAGCCAGTTGCGAAGGAGCCGGTCTCCGCGCTGGGCCAAACGAACACGGCGTCGTGGCCGTCGGCGTAGTCGTACCAGGCTGCGATGTCGTCGCGCCCGTCGCCATTGAAGTCACCGGCGTGCAGGGTGGTGCGGTTGAAGTCGCCCCAGGTGGTGCTGGACCAGGACGACGACTCCGTGAACGTGCCAGCAGTGGTGGACGAGAACGTCCACAGCTTCTCGCTGCCGTCGGCGTAGCCGTACATGACGGCGATGTCGTCGCGGCCGTCCGCATTGAAGTCGCCGGTCACGGTTTTGGCGCGGGCCTTTTCCCAACCGGTGAAGCGGTTCCAGGAAGTTACAGGACGGTTGAACGTGCCCTGGACGGTACTGGTGAAAGTGAAAATGGTGTCGGACTTGTCGTAGTAGTCGTACCAGACAGCGATGTCGTCGCGCCCGTCGCCGTTGAAGTCTCCACTGTGCGGCGTCATGCGGGCGAAGGTCCAATGGCCGGAGGGAACCTGCCAGGACTTGACCGGGGCAGCGAACGTACCGTCACCCTTACCGATCCAAGTGATCATTGCCACGCCGCCGTCGCTGTATCCGTACATGGCGGCGACGTCGCCGAGGCCGTCGCCGTTATAGTCCCCAGTCAGCCGCTTCATATTCTCGGCGTAGTAGTTGCCTGTGGCTGCTGACCAGACGTTCCGCGGTGCCTGGAAGGTACCATCCGAGTTCGCCGCAAATGTGTGGACCGCGTCACTGCCGTCGGCATAGTCATACCAAGCCGTCATGCCGCTGCGGCCGCTGGCGTTGTAGTCGTGTCGGATTCCCGTGCCACTGGACCACAGGGACTGGTTCTTCTCGTCGTACACCACCAAGTCACCGGAGTCCTGCAACAGGGCGTACCCAGCGGCGGGGTTGTACGCATTCGTGTCCCACACCTTGTCGCTGCCCGCGTATCCCGCGATGTTGCCGTTCTCCTGCACGCGGGCGATCGTGCCGACCCTGCCGCCTGTTGTTGCCCAGAGCTTCTTGCCACTCTTGGTCGAGGTGATGCTCAGGTTGCCATCCGCACCCATAGTTAGTTTCGCCGACTGAGAGACGACCGACTGACCAGCCTGCAGCACGGTGCCGACGACGAGACGGATTCCCCCCACCACACCGTCGATAACGAACTGGGTTCCGAAGCCAGTGAGCGCGGTTGGCGTGCCGGTGCCGGGCCAGCCGACCATGCCGTCGTCGACCTTACGGGCCCACAGGTCAATGATGCCATCGCCGTCGAGATCGCCGGAGGTGCCCAGTTGCGGGTAGTCGGACTTCTTGAAGCCCGTGCCGATCTTGACTCGTGCACTGCCCCAGGTCGCGAAGTTGACGGTCTTGACGGACGCGTCGACGCTGGCGGGGTCGGCTGTACCGTAGGAGCGGTACAGATCCCCAGAGGTTTCCTCCCGCAGCAAAAGGTCGGGAAGCATGTCACCGTTGATGTCACCGCTGGAGATGATGGTGAACCTGTCCCAGTCGAAGCCGCCCACCAGCGTAGGCCGACCATTTGCGTCGTTCAGTCTGACGGAGCGGTTGCCCTTGTAGAACCACAGCCTCTGGCCCTGCTTGACGAGGATGTCCGGCTTTCCATCGGCATTGTAATCCCCAGTCTGGATCTGGTCAGCGTCCTTCCAGTGGTTGTCCCCCTTCCAGTCCGGCTCGTCCGGGTAATGGCAGGTCGTGTTCTCGACGACCTCCGGACACCTCACCCTGAGCGTGAGAGGGCTTGCGTCTTCGAGGACGCCTTCACTGGTGTTCGCGTAAACCCGGAGGTCTTTCCTGCCTTCGTTGTCCGGGTTCGCCACCAGAGCCACGAGGTCGTTGTATCCATCCTCTCCCCAGTCGCCAGAAAAGGCGATCTGCTGCTCGGGGAAGGTGACGCCTCCGAGAGTGCCGTTGATGGTGGAGAAGTGGCGATTTCCGGCCCCCGCATATGCGAGAAGCGTGCCGTTGCTGTTGGGGCTCCAGATGTCCTTGTAGCCGTCGCCATTCAGGTCGCCGAGCTCATCTCCCAGGATGCTAGTCGCCGCATAGTAGAGATAGGTGGCCGTGTCTGAGCGGTTGCCGGCCCCGTCGACGCTATAGGCATAAATGAGATGCGGACCGGCTGAGGTGATCTTGACAAGACCTGAGTGAACACCGCCAGCAAACTGGGCCTCCTTGAGGTCTGGGTCAGTGTCGGTCCACCAGTAGATCTTCTGGACGTCCTGCGCGCCGTTGGGGTCAAACGTGAATGTGGCTTCTGTACGGGACGCGCCCGTCTCCGCTGGGCGCCCCGACTCTCCCGAGGGGTAAATGGGCTTTCCGTCGCTGCCACGAGGGGATTTGATCTGCGGAGCGCTTTCCGGACGGGTACGGTCGACGGCGAAAGCGCACGGCGCGTCCTTCCAGCCGGAAGACGCTCCATCTGCGTCGACGGCCTTGACCCGCCATGAGTAGCTGATGCCGTCACCGCCCGGTGTCACGGCGGCGGGGACGACGAGCGTCGCGTAGCGGTCCTTGAGTGCAGGGATGTTCTGCGCAAGGACGCGGGTGCTGGCAATGCCCTTCTTCTCGTAAAGCTCGAACACGGCGGTGAGATTGCCAGCGTCCTTGTCGCTGACCTTGGCGTACAGGCTAACCGTCGTGTTGCCGATCAGCGCCCCGCTGGTGCAACGGGAAGCGGGACTGGTACCCAGCCCGCTGGGCAGTCCCGGGAGGTGGTTGTAGACGGTCTCGAGGACGGCGGTCTTGGGGTCGAACTTCTTCCACCCGTACGTGTCACTCTCGTCCGCAGCCCTCATCCCCAGCGTAATGCCTTCCTTGCCGGCTGCGGCTGCGGTGCGCATCCAGCTTGTGGCGTCGAACTCAAGGTTGCCTGCCCCGCACTGCGACGACCATCCCTTGGAGGCGTTGACCTCGCTGATCGGGGTGTTGGGCACGGGTGTGGGTTGATTTACCCAGCTTGTCTTGGAGTTGATGGGCCCGCTCAGAAAGAGCTGCACCTTGCGGGGCTCGCATGACCACGACCAGATGTTCTTGATCCGGAACGTCGCCGACTTAATCTGCGCCCCCATCAGGCCGCTGGTGTCGACCTGGAAGAAGGACCGCGACAGTCCATCAGTCTCGTTCTCGTACCCAACTCGGACGACGTCCTTGGCATTCCAGTAGGAGTTCTGCGGGAACTTCTTGTAGACGCGGGTCCAGTTCCACTTCTGCCGGTCGCCATATCCCCAGCTGGGGTCGATGTACACCGGGTAGGTGGTCTCCGCCCCGGTCAGCAGCTGCTGGTCCGGGGTGATCGTGAGAGAGTCGGCGGTCAGTTCGGTGGGCATCTGGGCGTCCCTCGCCCCGACGCCCGGCTCAAATACCTCACCTCCGTCGGCCTCGGTGGCGCTCTCCGCCGTCGCCGTGGCCGTCGCTGTCCGGGCGGTCGCCCCTGAGGGCGCACTCGACGTGGACGTCGAGTCCCACATCATCGGAGCGGCGCTGGAGAAGACGATCTGTCCGGCCGGGTCCTTGGCCGTGAGGCTCCCGGTCTCCGCGTCCTTATGGACGCTCAGACCCACCGTGTCCAGGCCAAACTGGAGCTTGGCCAGTTCAGGGTTCTTCGCGGCCTCGGCAGATTTGACCACGAACAGCTGAGAGAAACCCTCGATCTCGGCCTTGAGCTGGAGATCGACGCCAGGCAAAACCTCGGCATAGGTCGCGATGTTGCCGGCCAGGACGGGCTTGGGCAGCGCCGTCGGCCAGGTCAGCGAAAGCGTGCGGCCATCCATCGCACCAGAGATCAGTGGCATGGAGCCACCACCGGAGAACTTCACCGCGACGCTCGTCGCCTTGGCAGCGACGGAACCGTCCTCGGTGAACGCCAGAGTGGGGTCAGCCGTGACCCATCCCCTGTCACGCCACAAACGCACGGGGGTCCCGTACTCGTGCACCTTGAACCCGCCCTCGGGCTGTGCCCAAGTGTCCGACGTCTCGGTACGCGCGGAGACGAGCTCGTACGGAGCGCCGGTTGCTGCCGCCCGCTGCAGGGCGTAGTCCTCTTCGCTGACGGCTCCACTGGCCACCGGATCGTAAGCCACAGCCGGAGCCAGCGACGGGCTCGCGGCGGGAGTCGCGCCGGGAGCAAGCAGCACACCGGCCAATAGCCCTGGAACGAGCCGGCCCCCCCACCCCGATCTGACAAACAATGATTTCTTTATGGACACGATCTACGCCTCCCCATATCGATGTCCTGGGAAATTCCCGCCGACTCTACCCCGAGAGAGCACCACCTGGCGGCCTTGCAGGTCATGAGGTCAAGGCATCGCGACCTGCGGTGACTTGCCCCCCGCTGAGGCATTCTTCGTCACCTACCAGTCCTGCGGCGGAAAACTACCGCACCATCACGGAAATCCGTTGCTATTGTGGCGCGGATTTTTCTCTTCCAAAGGGGTGGGACGTGAGACGCTTCCGAATACGGGGATGGGCTGCGGCATTGGCCGCAGCAATGGCAGTCGGCCTGACGCCGCCCACGGCCACAGCCGTCGGCGCCGCAGAGACCTCTACACTGAGGACTTCGCTGCCGAATCTGAAGCAGCCGAAGCCCGTGCCAGTCGTGCCGCTGCGTACGGGTGATACCCGCAGCCGTCCGGACGACGCGGCAGCCACAGCAGTGACGCGCGCGGCGTGGCCGGCTCCCGCAGCGCAGACCGTCGCGGTCACCGACACGCAGCCCGCGCTTCGTAGCCGCGCTGCGCTCGGCGCCGGACTGCCGGTCACCGTGACAGCGGTCGCCGAGAAGGACCCGAAGGCCCGGGCTCTGACTCGGGCGAGGATCTCGGTCGAACCGCGTGCGACGGCCGAGAAGGTCGGCTTGGACGGCATCCTGATGTCAGTCGGTAGAGCCGACGGCGTGAGAGCCGGGGGGCACGTCCGAGTCAGCGTCGACTACTCGAACTTCAAGGACGCGTACGGCGGCGACTGGGCGGCGCGGCTGCGTCTGGTCCAGCTCCCAGCCTGCGCTCTGACGACACCGGACAAGGCAACCTGCCGCGTCGCGAAGACGCTGGCGACGACGAACGACACGAAGAGCCAGAAGCTGTCAGCCGTCGCTCCGGTGCCCGCCGGTACCAGCTCTGGCGCGCTCGCGCCGAGTGCGATGACTGTTCTCGCCGCGACCTCGAGCGAAGGCGGCCCGACCGGCACCTTCAAGGCCACGTCCCTCGAGGCATCCGGCGCTTGGAACGCCGGTGGCGCCACGGGCGCGTTCACTTGGAGTTACCCGGTTAAGACGCCTCAGGTTCCGGGCGGCCTCAACCCCAGCGTCGCGCTGTCCTACAACTCCCAGTCCGTCGACGGCCGCATGGCCGCCACCAATAACCAGGCGGGCTGGATCGGCGACGGCTGGTCGTACGAGCCGGGCTACATCGAGCGTCGCTACAAGTCCTGTGAAGACGACAAGACTGGTGGCACCAACACCACGCAGGTCGGCGACCAGTGCTGGTACACAGACAACGCCACGCTGTCTCTCGGCGGTAAGACGACCGAACTTGTCTACGACTCCGCCAAGGGCTGGCACCCCGTCTCCGACGGCGGCGAGAAGATTGAGAAGCTGACCGGCGCAACCAACGGCGACCTCGGCACCGCGGGCGCCAAGGGCGAGGGCGCCACCGGCGAGTACTGGAAGATCACCACGCTCGACGGCACCCAGTACTACTTCGGGCGCAATCGACTGCCCGGCTGGACCAGCGGCAACCCGGAGACCAACTCCACTTTGGCAGCACCGGTTTTCGGAAACCACTCCGGCGAGCCTTGTTACAACGCCTCCTTCGCTGCCGCCTGGTGCCAGCAGGCGTGGCGCTGGAACCTCGACTACGTCGTCGACCCACGCGGCAACGCCATGGCCTACTTCTGGAAGAAGGAGAAGAACAACTACGGCCGCAACGTCAACGCGACCACGGGAGCGTCCACCAAGACACCCTATGACCGCGGAGGCTACCTCGAGCGCATCGAGCACGGCCTGCGCGACCCTGCTCCGTACGGGGCGAAAGCCATGGCAAGAGTGCTGTTCACTTCCGTCGACCGATGCGATGCAGGAAACACCTGCTCCTTCGACGCAACGAACGCACCGAAGTGGCCTGACACCCCGTTCGACCTGTACTGCGCGGACAGCGCAACAGCCTGCAAGGACCAGACTTCACCCAGTTTCTGGTCCAAGGTGCGACTGCAGAACATCAAGACGCAGGTCCTCACCGGCGGCACCTACGCGGACGTCGACAGTTGGGAACTGACTCAGTCGTACCCGCCGTCCGGAGACGGCATCTCCCGGCCCATGTGGCTGTCCGGAATCGGGCGCAAGGCCACAGACGGCACCACCACCGTCGACGTCCCCACCGTCACTTTCTCCGGCCAGCAGAAGGCCAACCGCGTCGACAACCTCACTGACGGCCTGGCGCCGTTCATCCGGCTGCGCATGTCGCAGATCACCACCGAGACCGGCGGCACCATCGGTGTCTTCTATCACGACCCTGACTGCACAGCGTCGACCCTGCCCCCGCTGGACGCCAACAACGGGACCCGCTGTTACCCCGTCAAGTGGGAGGCCGAGGGAACCAGTCCCACACAGGACTGGTTCAACACCTATCCCGTCAGCAAGGTGGTCGAGGGTGACAACCTCGTAGACACTCCAGACGTTGTGACCGAGTACAGCTATGTCGGCGACGCAGAGTGGGCCAAGAGCGAGGACGAGTTCACCAAGGCCGAGTACCGCCAGTACTCCGAGCCACGCGGCTACTACCTTGTCCAAACCCGGAAGGGCGCCGGCATGGACCCGCGCACCCTGACCGAGACGCGCTACTTCCGCGGCATGGACGGCGCCCAGGTGAAGAACACCGCCGACGTCTCCGTAACAGACCGCAAGCAGTTCTCCGGCACGCCCCGCGAGCAGGTCACGTACAACGGCGACGGCGGAGCGTTCGTCAGCTCTACCTCGTTCACCCCATGGTCCTCGGCTGCCACCGCAACTCGCAGTCGATCAGGCCTTCCCGACCTCAATGCCTTCATGACCGGCACAGAGGCCGAGGAGACCCGCACGGCGGTCACCGGCGGCAAACGGTCCACCAAGAGCATCCGCACCTTCGACGAGTACGGGCTGGCCAAGACCGTCTCCGACCTCGGCGACACCGCCAAGACCGGCGACGAGAAATGCACCACCCTCACCTACGCCCGCACCGGCACCGCGATGATCCTGGACAAGGTCGCGCGTGCCGAGACCGTCGCGGTCGCCTGTGGGGCCGCGGTGTCCAGGCCCGGTGACATCGTCGACGACGTCCGCACGTACTACGACGGCAAGCCGCTCGGTGAGGCACCGACTAAGGGCCTGGTGACCAAGACCGACCGCATCAACGGCGCAGGCAACGACTACGAGGACACATCCTCCACGCCCAGCGACTGCGGAGCGGACGGCAAGCAGCTCTGCTACGACGACTACGGCCGCCAGCTGGCCACGGCCGACGCGTATGGCGAGGTGACCCGCACCGCCTTCACCGGCACGGCGGGTGAGGTGCCGACCGGCATGACTGTCACCAACCCACTCCTCCACAAGGTCACGACTGTTCTTGAACCGCGGCGCGGCCAGCCGACCAAGATCACTGATGCCAACGGCAAGGTGAAGACCATGGTCTACGACCCGCTCGGTCGTCTCACCAAGGCCTGGTTGCCGTCACGCCCGCAGGCTACGAACCCGACCTCGCCGAATTTCCAGTTCGACTACCTCGTCCGCAACAACGGACCGATCATTACCACCACCAAGACGCTCAGCCACGACAACAGGTACCAGACGAGCTACACCTTCCAAGACGGCCTTCTCCGTACCCTGCAGACCCAGCGGGAATCCCCGGACCGCGCCGGCCGACTCGTCACCGAGTTCTTCTACAACTCGCGCGGCGAGACCGTCCGCGACTCCGGCACGTACTTCGCCGCAGGCCCCCCTGAGCAGGTCGCCGTCACCGGCCAGCAGACCATGTACCCGTCGTCGACGGAGACCCTCTACGACGGCGCCGGCCGGGCCACCGCGGTGATCGCGAAGAAGTACACGACCGAGACCAAGCGCACCACCACCACGTACACCGGCGACACGACCACGGTCGTTCCCCCGGCCGGTGGGACCGCGACCACTACGGTCGTAGACGCCCTGGGTCGCACGGTCGAGGTCAAGGAGTACACAGACACAGCTCGCAGCACGTCGCAGTCGCTGACCTACGCCTATGACAAGCACGGCCGCATCCAGAAGATCACCGATGCCTCCGGCGCCGCGTGGACCTACGGGTACGACATCCGTGGCCGCCAGACAGATGTGACGGACCCTGACAAGGGCTCTACGCACACGGACTTCGACAAGGGCGACCGTGCCATCGATGTGACCGATGCACGTCAGATCAAGCTCCACACCGACTACGACAAGCTCGGCAGGCCCACAGCTCGCAAGAAGGGGACGACTCTTCTCGCCGACTGGACGTACGACGCCCTGAATGCCAAGGGACTGCCGGCGAAATCGACGCGGTACGACGAGAAGGGCAATGCCTGGGTCACCGAGGCCAGTCATTACGACGGTCTCGATCTCCCGACCGTGACGAAGGTGACGGTGCCGGCCTCGGAGACGGGGCTCGCGGGGACATACGAGTGGTACACCACGTACAACCCGAACACGGGCCAGATCGCCGACGTCGAGCAGCCGGCGATGGCGGACCTTCCCTACGAGATGGTCAGCAACGGTTACACCGCCGTCACCGGTCTCCCCGACAGCGTCACCACGGACGACCACACGCTGATCTCGCAGACCAGGTACGACCACTACGGCCGTCCGACGCGTGTCGAGTACAGCGAGTTCGGTCGTCACCTGGTGACGACCTCCGAGTACGACGAACACACGGGTAACCTGACCCACTCCTACACCGACCGGGACACGGCCCCTCAGCGTATCGAGGACACCGCGTACACCTACGACCCGGCGGGCAACATCACGCGGATCGCGACGGCCTACGGCCAGGACGCAGCCCGCACGACCGACACCCAGTGCTTCCAGACCGACGCCCTGCGCCGGATAACCGAGGCATGGACCAACACCGGTACCGAATGTGCCGCGACTCCGTCGGAGAGCGTGGTCGGCGGTCCGGAGGCTTACTGGACCAGCTACACCTACGACGCTGTCGGCAACCGCAAGACGGAGGTCCAGCACAAGACCACGACGGGCCCGACGGCCGACGTCGCCCGCACGTACGCGGCACCGGACACCGGTAAACACAACCTGCCTTCGGTGACGCAGACGGGTTCGGATGAGCGTACGGACACGTACACGTACGACAAGGCCGGCAACACCCAGACCCGGAAGATCGGCACCGCGGATCTGGAGAGCTTCGCCTGGGACGACGAGGGCCACCTCAAGTCCACCACCAAGGTCACCGACACCACCAGCTACCTCTACGACACAACTGGTGCGCGCCTGGTGCGCCGGGACTCGACGGGAACGACGCTCTACCTCCCCGGCGGCAACGAGCTGCACCGGGACAAGGACAACAAGGTCACGGGCACTCGCTACTACGGCAGCTACGCCATGCTGAAGGGCGGCAAGCTCACCTTCCTCCTGACAGACCACCACGGCACGACCACGACCCAGGTTACTCACGACGCCCCGCAGACCGTCACGCGCCGCAAGACCAACATCTTCGGGGCTCCCCGCGGCAACCAGCCCACTGACTGGCTCGGCGACAAGAGCTTCGTCGGCGGCACCAACGACGCCGACACGAACCTGACCCATATCGGCGCCCGCGAATACGACCCGATCACGGGCCGCTTCATCAGCGTCGACCCCCTCCTGGAACTCGACAAGCTGCAGACCCTGTCCGGCTACAGCTACGCCGCCAACAACCCCGTCTGCTTCTCCGACCCGACGGGTCTCGGTCTCGACGACGGCACCGGGCACACGGAGCGCACGGACGGGAAGGCGGGTCAGGGAGACGGGAAGCAGTGGTGGCAGCGAGAAACCGGCGAACTGAACGAGACTACCGTCGCAGCTGTCACAGATCCTGCAAACGAAACCGAGCGCTTCATCACCGAAGCGGCCAAGAAGCACCTTGGCACCGGTGACGGCTATGCGAAATGGCGGCAGGTCTACCGGAAATACATAAACACTTGGCCTGGAGAATCCGCGACTGCACAGGAACTGATGGCGGCTGCCGCAGCCTCCTGTATCGGGCCCAACGCTGCGGAATGCCCTCCAGCTTTGGTCGATTTGTTCTGGGATATTTCACAGTACCGCGACCTCGTTGTAATCACTGAAGAATACGGAGCGTACGAGGGTGCACCGCGGGCTCCCGGAGGCGAGGGGGTGCGAGGGCAGTCGAGAGGCTGCACCCAGTGCTTCCTGGCCGGCACCGACGTCAAGATGGCCGACGGATCGACCAAGGACATCGAGAAAATCAAGGTCGGCGATCAGGTGCTCGCCACCGATCCCTACACCGGAAAGACCGAGGGACGCACGGTAACTCAGCTCATCGTCACGGAGGACGACAAGAAGTTCAACGAGCTGACAATCCTTACGCCGCACGGCCGCGAAAAGCTCACGGCTACGCACGAGCACCCGTTCTGGGTTGTTTCCGAGCATCGCTGGGTCGAGGCAGGGACCCTGCAGGCAGGGATGACTCTGCGCACCGACAACGGCACTACGGTCACCGTCGCCGGCAATCACTCCTTCTCGAAGACGGCCCGCACTTACAATCTCACGGTCGATGGCCTGCACACGTACTATGTGTTGGCTGGTGCGACTCCCATCCTGGTTCACAATTCGAACTGCCCCAAGTTCTGGACGCGGACCGAATACGGCGGCCAGCGCATCTACCAACGTGACGACCTGGTGGATCCGGGCTATGTTTCTCCTGCAGACAAGTACGGTCGGAGCAATCTTAAGAGAATGAAGCAGGGGCTGGCCCCGATGGGTCCGGACGACAAACCGATGAACCTTCACCACATGCTCCAGACCCAAGATGGGCCGATTGCCGAAGTGACGAACTCTATGCACTTCGGCAACTACAATCAGTTGCACTGGAAGTCAGGCACAAAGATCCCCAGCGGAATCGACCGAGATGCATTCAACGCCTGGAAATCCCAGTACTGGAAGAACCGAGCGAAAGGATTTGGCGGATGACGCGAGGTGTCGAGGCGAGTGAGCGGCTGATCGAGCTGGTTCGCAGGAACGACGACATTGCAAACCACGCCGCCGGCTGCGACGCAGAAACGGTGGCCGCCGCCGAAAATGAGCTGGGTATGGCTTTCCCTACATCGTACCGACTCCTGATTAAAGAGTTCGGGACTTGGGACATCGCCGGCGAAGAGTTCCTCGGCGTATACCAGACGTCCGCAATGGGGTCGAAACTCTTGGGCTCCGTAGCAGAAACCCTGGATGCCCGCAGACGATACGGAATGCCATCTGACCTCATCGCTGTGATGTTCGACGGAATGGGCGGTCTGGTAGTCCTAGATTCCTCGCGCGTGGATCAGGAAGGCGAGTATCCCGTCCTTGTTTGGAACCCAGGAGTTGCGGACCGTCAAAGCATGGAGAGGCTCGGGGACGATTTCGGGTCCTTCGCATTCGCCTTGTGCCAGCGGGCCGTAACCCGCTGGCGGGAATCCGACTGAAACTGAACGCCAGGTGAAAAGCTGGAGGTCTCGCCAAAGCACAGCCTGGCGAGACCTCTGCTGTTTTGGTGGAATGATCAGCCGACTACGGCTGCTACAGGGCGACAGAATTTTCGTCCTGGCCGCCGTGCGCATGACACAGGATTACCGCCCTTCGGGCGGTCCTTCTAGGACCGGCTGCACGGGCTTGTCTTGAACAGATCCGTCACACTGAAATACCGCCAAACTCCTCATTGCCGGATGCACGCTGAATCACACGCTGCCCAATTTGTGGAAGATCATGGCGGCCAGAGGCATCGAGACGCATGCCAGGGAAGGGCGCTAGGCGCCCAGGAGGCGGCGGAGCCAGTGGGTGCGGGTGGTGCGGGCGTCGGTGGTGAGGGGGGCGTGGCGGGCGAGGCCGTCGAAGCCGTGGCAGGCGCCCGGGACGACGTGGAGTTCGGCCTGGCCGCCGGACTGCCAGATCCGGTTCGCGTACGCCACGCCCTCGTCGCGGAACATCTCCGCCGAGCCGACCTCCACGTACGCCGGAGGCAGCCCGGACAGGTCCGTCGCGCGGGCCGGTGCCGCGTACGGCGGGACGTCGGCCGCTCCGGGCTCGTAACGCTCCCCCAGATACGCCCGCCAGATCGTCGCGTGCGACGTCAGGTCCCACACGTCCACGCCCGACATCTGGCGCGCGGAGTACGTCTCCAGGCTGTCGTCCAGCATCGGGGAGAGGAGCAGTTGGCCGAGCGCGGCCGGGCCGCCGCGGTCCCGCGCGAGGAGCGCCAGCGCCGCGGCGAGCCCGCCGCCCGCGCTCTTGCCTCCGATGACGATGCGGCCCGGGTCGACGCGTAGTTCCTCGGCGTGCCCCGCCGCCCAGACCAGGCCCTCGTACGCGTCCTCCAGCGCCGCCGGGTACGGCGCCTCCGGCGCGAGCCGGTACTCGACCGAGAGGACGGCCAGCCCCAGCGGCTCCGCCCATTCACGCAGGACCGTCGGCAGCACGGACCAGGCATTGCCCATCACCATCGCGCCGCCGTGCAGGTAGTAGAGCAGCGGCAGCGGCCCGTCGAGCCCTGCCGGCCGCGCGCTCACCAGCGTCACGTCTCCCACGCGTAGCTCTTCCACCTCGAAGCGCCCGCCCGCCCGCAGCTCCCCGGCCGTCGGCCGGGGCCGCGAGGCGGCGTCCCTCGCCCGGCGCTCGGCCAGGTTCTCCGGCGTGACCGGCTCCCGCCAGTCCGTTCCCAAGGCGTCGACAGCGGCGGCCACTTCGGGGTCGAACGGTGTCGGTCCGCTCATCGGGCCTCCCGCCGTGCGCGCACCGCGTGGACAACCGCCGCGCCCGTCGCCGCGATCCCCGTGACGCCCAGGAGCAGCAGCGCGGGGTTGACCCAGCCGGGGACGATCTCCTCGCCCTTGCAGACCAGGCTGACCGGCAGCGCGCTGGAGGAGTCGGGCAGCACCTTCGAACCCGCGTTGAACCAGCACGCGTCCTCAGGGAAGAGGAACGGCATGTACGACAGTCCGTACGCGTGGACGGCGCCGCCCGCGAGGAAGGCGAGTACGGCGACGGCGGCCGCCAGCCTGGCGGGCGAAGGCCGCCGCCAGGGCCGCCGCCCCGGCCGGTCGGCCCTACGGCTCCGTGACCATCCGACGACCGTGGCCCCCGCCCAGGCCGTCAGGGCCACGACGAGGACCACCATCCCGAAGAGGGTCGCCACGGCGGTCAGCGCCGCCCGATCAGACCCTCCGCGGCGGCCGTCACGAAGGCCGTGAAGGCCACCGGGGAGGCGAGGAAGACGGGGCCGGTGGGGTTCTTGGAGTCCCGGACGGCGATGTGGGCGGCGAGGTCGGCGACCTCGATGCAGTCGCCGCCGCTGGGGCCGCTGAAGGATGACTTACGCCAGGCGGCGGTGCCGAGCGGCGCGCATTCGATGCACTCGCCGCCGTCGGAGCCGCTGTAGGACGACTTACGCCACCGCAGTTCCTGGCTGGTGCCCATACCGTTCCTCCATCACGCGTGCGATCAGCGCCGCCGAGTCCTCCCGCGAGAGGGCTGAGGCTTGCAGCCGAGCGTAACCGACGGAACGTTCCCTGATCACTTGCGGATTGGCCGTCATGTGGCCCCCGCCGTAGACCGGCGCGTAGAAGAGGTCCGGGTCGTCGTCGAAGCGCAAGAGGGTGAACGAACCCATCAGCGCCGAGTGCTGGCCGGCCGCGAACGGCAGCACCTGCACCTGGATCCACGGGTGGTCGCGGAAGGTCAACAGGTGAGCGAGTTGGTTTCGCATGATCTCCGGGCTGCCGATCTGCCGGTGCAGCACAGCCTCGTCGAGCACGACGCACAACACGGGCGGCTGCTCGCGGCCCAGAATGCGCTGGCGTTCCATCCGCGCCGCCACCATCTCGTCGACCCTGTCCGGGTTTTCGACGCCGAGCACCGCGCGGGCGTACTCCTCCGTCTGGAGCAGGCCGTAGACCAACTGCGCCTGGTACGTCGAAATGTACGTCGCCCGCGCCTCCATCTCCGCGTACGGCTGGAACCACGTCGGCAGCTGGCTCTTCAGCACCAGCCCCACCAGCCGTGAGAACAGCCCGCCCGTCATCAGCGCCGCGTCGACCCGTTCCGAGAACTCCCGTGTCGGGACCTTCCGCGCCGTCTCGATCTGGCCAACCAGCGAGCCGGTGCAGAACAGAATTGCCCCCAACTGGTCCTGGTTGAGTTTTGCCTCCTCCCTCAACCGGCGTAATTCCGAGCCGTAGTAGTCCAGCGGCGAGGCGCTCGGATCGAGGTTGCGGATGTTGGCCACGGCGGGTCACCCCCAGGCTCACGCCCGAGCTGACGCGTGCGGGCGTTGCTTCCAGTCCGTAGCCGAGCGTAACGGGAGCGCTCCATCCTGGTGGCGTGAATCACACAACAGACCTCCACCCTGCGGAAGTTACCCACAGCTACCGCATGGGCTTCACCGTCGGTGAGCACTCCGCCGGTCACATGCGTCGCATCCTCCGCATGTTCCTCACGCGTTGGCGGCTCGACCACCTCGTCGACGCCTCCACCCTCGCGCTCACCGAGCTCGTCGCGAACGTCGTCCGACACGTTCCCGGCCGCCGGTGCACCGTCCTCATCCTCCGGGAGCCGTTCGGGCTGCGCGTGGAGGTCTCGGACGGCGTGCCGGGCACGGTGATCGCCAAGGCGGCCGATCCGCTCGCCGAGAGCGGGCGCGGCCTGGCGCTCGTCGAGGCCGTGACCGACCGCTGGGGGTGCACGGAGACGGCCGGCGGGAAGACGGTGTGGTTCGAGTGCGACACCGACACGTAGAGGACGGCGCGGGGTCAGGTACGCGAGGCGTTCGCCTCCAGCTTCTCCGGCCCGCAGCCGATGCGCTCCGCCTCGGCCGCCACGTACGCGGGCAGCAGCTCACGGGTGAGCCGGCCCGCGTCGTCGTAGAGGGGCCGGTCCTGCTCCACCATGAACAGCACCCGTCCGGTCTGGCACTCCGCCTGGTACACCGCCCGGGTCTCGCTCACCCTCCCGTACCCCTTGGTGCCCTTGACCCCCGACCCGCGGTAGAGCACGTCCTTCACGAACACGTCGGTCAGCCCGCGGTCGACCACCGTCGTCAGCCGCACCGTGGCCCCCAGACTCCGGTAACCCGCCTCGCACACGCGCGCCGGGCCGCCGTCGCCGCTCGACCTGGACCAGGTCAGCGACTCGCGGGTACCGGTCGGCGCCTTCAGCCCCTTGATCCCGCAGAAGGAAGTGGCGGAGACGGGGCCCCGCTTGGGAAGGGCGGGCAGGCGGTCCGGGGTGCGGTAGGTGCCGGAGCAGCCGAAGTCGCGCATGACGCCGTTGGCCGCGGCGACGACCGCGCGGGTCAGGGCGGCGCGGTCCTCGTCCTGGTACTCCCACTCGATCTCCAGCGCGGCCCCCACCGAGACGTCGACCACGGTCGCCGCCTCGTTGTCGCCGACCGGGCCCGTGCAGCTCTCCGGCAGGGCCAGCCAGGCCCGTTCGGCGGAGGTCATGCCGGGCAGGCCCTCGCCGAGCGGGACCATCCGGGACGTGAGGAACTCCTGGGGCCACCCGTGAGCGTCGGTGCCGTAGAGGCCGTCGAGGCGGTGGACGCCGACGTTCAGCCGGCGCCTGATCCGGTCGTCCTTGTAGCTGGTGATCCGGCACTCGCCGTACGTCAGGCCCCGAGCGCGGCCGTCGCTCTCCAAGGCCTGCTCCTCGACCTTGGTCTCGCGGTCGCCGAACAGCGCCTTCATCGTTCCCTCGTCGAAGGAGTCCCAGCAGGGAGCGTGGCCGCTCACCAGGGGCAGCGTGTCGGTGCGCCAGGCGACGGTCCCGGCGCCGAGCAGTGCGCCGACGACGGCGGCGACGGTCGCGGTCCGGGCGGTACGGCTCCGCAGCAGGCGGCGCAGGCGGGACGGCGCGGGCGTCTCGTTCGTGTCGTCGGTCATCGTGCCTCTCCCCCGGTCGCGCAGCCGATGCGCTTGCTCACGGACGTGACGAAGTTCTGGAACACCCGCCGGTCGTCCGGCTGTCCGTGTCCCTGCAGACCCGGCCGGATGTCTCCGTAGAAGACCGTTTCCCGCCCGTCGCACGTGGCGCGCACCAGCCCCTTGTCGGCGCCCTGGGGCAGGCCCGCGAACAGCGCGACCAGGCGCGGCTCGCCCGCCATCACGAACTGGGCGGCGGGTTCGGCGGGAAGCCGGCGGGCGCCGTACCACGCCGAGCAGGTCTGGAGCCGGTCCCCGACCGTGCCCACCTGCTGCTCGTAGTTGGCGCTCCTGTCGTAGGTGAAGGTCACGCCCGGTATCCGGCACAGGGGTGTGTCGGCGATGGAGCTCCGCTCCGCGACCTTCACCATCGGGGAGGTGATGCGCAGCGACTGCTCCGGCGCGCAACCCGCCTTCTCCATGAGCAGGTTGGCCGCGTCGACGAGCAGGCGGCCGACAGCCGACCGTGACCCCATGGTGAAGTCCTCGGTCCGGACCGTCACCGCCACCGGCCTGCCGTCCGCGCCGTCCCCGTCCCCCGCGTCACAGGCTGCGGGCAGGACGAGCATGCCCCGGTCACCCGCGACGAGGCCCGGGAGGCCGTCGGGCAGCGGGGACGCGGAGCCGTGGAGGTACTCGGAGATCCACCGGCGGCGTTCCTCGGCCCCGGCGGGCACGGCCCCGTACTCCAGCGTGACCTTGCCCGCGTCGTCTCCGTCGTCGGGCGAGGCCACCTCCACCGTGCAGGTGGCGTGCGGCCGGTCGGGGGCGGGCGGCGCGGACTCCGTGGAGCGCCGCTCGGCGCCGGACTCGGCGAGGGCCTCCTCGCCGAGGAAGTCCGCGCCGCTGTTCTCCTGCCAGGCACCCCAGCAGTAGCTGTCCCGGAACGGCCCGGTGTCCGTGGCCCAGAGCCCGATGCCCGCGCCCGAGGCGATCATCGCGCCCGCGATCACGACGGCGAGCACTCCTCGCCGCCGTTTCCGCCTGTCACCGTCCACGCCGTTCCCCCTTGCGAAGCATCCATGCCAAAGCAAACGCCCCGATGCTACGGCCCCGGGGGCTCCGGGTGGGACGCGGGGCGGGGCATGGGGCACGATGGGCGCCCACACGTCGTACCCACCAGTAGGAGTGGTCCATGGCCGCCACGGAGCCCAGCCCCGAGATTCTCGCCGCCTTCGAGGCGGCCAAGGGCTTCATGCCCGTCAAGGAGGGGCTGGCCCTGTACGAGGCCGCCGCCGAGGCCGCGAAGCTGGGTCTTCCGCTCCTGGAGGTCGGTACGTACTGCGGGCGCTCGACGATCCTGCTCGCGGACGTGGCGCGGCAGGCGGGCACGGTGGCGGTGACCGTCGACCACCACCGGGGCAGCGAGGAGCAGCAGCCGGGGTGGGAGTACCACGACCCGACGGTGGTCGACCCGGAGGTCGGCGTGATGGACACGCTGCCGACCTTCCGCCGGACGCTGCGGAAGGCCGGTCTCGAGGAGCACGTGATCGCGGTCGTCGGCCGCTCCCCGCAGGTCGCGCGGGTGTGGGCCGGGCAGCTGGGCTTCGTGTTCGTCGACGGCGGGCACACGGACGAGCACGCCACGAACGACTACGAGGGCTGGGCCCCGAAGGTCGCGCCGGGCGGCGTCCTCGTCATCCACGACGTCTTCCCGAACCCGGAGGACGGCGGGCAGGCCCCGTACCGCATCTACCTCCGGGCCCTGGAGTCCGGCGAGTTCGAGGAGATCTCGGTCACCGACTCCCTCCGCGTCCTGCGCCGCCGCTCCTAGACGGAGGCGCAAGCCCGCTCCTGTACGGGGGCGCAAGCCCGCTCCTGGACGGGGGCTCCCGTCGCGCCCGTGCCCGCGACCGCGCGCGTGAAGGCGTCGGGGGCGTCGAACATGATGTTGTGCCCGGCGCCGGGGACGGTCACCACCTCCACACCGGCGGCCACGAGGCCGTCGGCGCCGGGGAGTTCGCCGCTGAGCCCGCCCTGGAGGTAGACCCGCTCGGCGCGGGACTCCCGGAACATGTCCCGCATCACGGGCTCGGTGCCCCGCACCAGACCCGCGGCCGTGCGGTACAGCGCGAGCGGGTCCGCCAGGCGCATGGTCGCCGCCCAGGTGGGGCCGACGCGCTCCAGGACGCGGGCGAAGCCGCCGCCCGTGACGAACTCCTCCTCCGTGTACGAGGCGATGCCGCTGCTGCCCGCCGTGGGCGGGGGGAACGGGTCGAGGTTGCCCTCGGTGACGACCAGGCGGCCCACCAGGTCCGGCCGACGGTGGGCGAGGACGATGGCGACCGCGCCGCCCATGCTGTGCCCCGCGATCACACCGCCGCGCACGCCCGCCTCGTCGAGCGCGGCGGCCAGCGCGTCCGCGTGGTCCTCCAGGGTGTAGCCGAAGTCGGCGGGCCGGTCGCTGATGCCGTGCCCCGGCAGGTCGACGAAGAGGATCCTGCGGCCCGCGAGCTCCGGGCGGGCCGCGATGTGGGCGTGGTAGACGGTCGAGGCGGCACCGAGGCCGTGCACGAACACGGTCGCCGGCCTCCCGCCCGCCCCCACCGGGTCCGTGCCCGCCCCACCCGGGCCCGCCTCACCCTGGCCACGCGTGCCCGCCCCGCCCGGGCCCGTCCCCTCCCGGCTCTCCTCGCCCCGCGCCTCGGTCCACCGGATCATGCTGCCCCGCGCGTCGAATCGTGCCTCACGCACCGTCCGCTCCCCCTCTTTCCTCCGCCTCGGTCTGCCACCGGCGTGGCGACGGCCCGACCATACATCGCTGACGTAGTACTACGCCACCGATGTACACCGGCGTGCGGCATGAGATGCGGGAGAATGCCCCCATGCTGGAACTGTCGATCCTCGGATTCCTCTACGAAGCCCCTCTGCACGGCTACGAGCTGCGCAAGCGCATCACCGCGCTCACCGGGCACGTCCGCCCGGTCGGCGAGTCCACGCTGTATCCGGCGATCAAGCGCCTGGAGAAGGCCGGGCTCCTGGCCCGCGAGACCCAGCAGGGCCCCGCCGCCGCACCGCGGCACGTCCTCAGCCTCACCGCCGACGGCAGGCGGGAGCTGCGCCGCCGGCTCGCGGAGGCCGAGGGCACCGAGATCACGGACGAGAACCGCTGGTTCACGCTGCTGGCGTTCCTGCGCCACCTGGACGACCCGGCCGCACAGGCGGCCGTCCTGCGGCGCAGGCTGGCGTTCCTCGAGGAGCCCGCGAGCTTCTTCTACGAGGGCGAACGGCCGCTGGCCGCAGAGGAGTTGGATGACCCGTTCCGACGGGGCGTGCTGACCGTGGCCCGGGCCACCAGCACGGCGGAGCTGGCCTGGCTGCGGGCCACGGTCGCCGACCTGGAGGCCCTGGAGGCCGCGCGGCCCTAGGGCGAGAGAGCCCCCAGGGGCCCGTCCGGCACCGGGCGAGCGTGCCGCCGTCCACTATCAGCGGGTCCGGCGGCCCGCGCAAACGCGGGGCGCCGGACCCGTTGCACCGTCGACCTGTCAGCCGAACAGGGAGGTCACGTAGAGGCAGTTGGTGTAGCTGTAGCCCGACTCGATCTTCGCCGTGCTGCCCTTCTTCACCTCCGCCGACGTGCTCGTGCCGTCGCGCTTCTGGAGCATCTGGTAGTTGCCCGGCGGAAGGGTCAGCGTCCGCTTCGGGTACTTCGACGACGGGCCCGAGCAGGCCTTGACCTTGCCGCCCACCGGCAGGATCCCCGGGTACGCCTTGCAGCTGCCGCAGGCCGGGAGGGTGATGCGGCCGGTGACCGGGCCGGTGTAGAGGAGTTCGACCTCGCCCGGGCCGTCGTTGCTCACGACCATGACCATGCCGGAGCCGTCCGACGTGGCGCCCGAGGGGACCTTGTTGCCGGCGGCCGGGGTCTCCTCGGCGATCTCGGCGGCGATCGCGACGTTGCGGGCCTGGGCGGTCTGCGGGCTGTCCGGGTAGGCCTTGACGTAGTCGTTCATCGTCGAGATGGCCTCGGCGTAGTCCTTCTTCTTGAACTGGTCGATGCCGCACGCGAAGTCGCCGCGCTGGATCGACCGGCCGACGTCCCTGCCGAGCGAGGCGAAGGCCGCGCTCGGCAGCGCGTCGACCGTCGTGTCGAAGCGGCGCAGGTCCTCGGTCGCGGCGCAGGGTGCGACGCCGACGGACTTGTCACGGGTGCGCAGGGCCTCGCGGAGGGCCGGCTCGACCTTCTGGGCGAAGGGCGACTGCGGGAAGGTCGTGAGCAGCGCGTTGAGGTGCTCGGCCGAGCTGGTCTCCTGCCCGGCGTTGCCGGCCGTGCCGGTGCCGCACTGGAACCACGACTCCGCCAGCGGCTCGTCGGCCCGGCCGACGACGGTGCCGAGCAGGCCGCGGTCGACCGTCCGCGGCAGGTCGCGCAGGTGCTTGAGGGCCGGGACGGCCTTGCAGTAGTCCTTCTGGCCGTACGGGGCCGAGACCGACGCGTAGTAGGTCTGGAGGCGGTCGGGTACGAGCTTCCCGGCCCGGGACCCGGAGTGCTTCGTGCCGATCCGCTGGTAGGTGTCGAGGGCCGAGCGGTAGCCGGCCTCGGCGCTGGTGAACGCCTGTCCCTCGCCGTCCTTCACCAGCTTGTCGGCCGCGGCGAGCTGCTCCAGGAGCCGCTGCTCCTTCGCCTCGTCGCGGGCCGCGCCGTAGGCGAGGCCGCCGCCGACGGGCACCGCGAACAGCACGAGCGCGAGCGGCACGACCAGGCCCTGGCGGGCCGACGCCCAGGAGGCGAGCGGGGTGCGGCGGGCCCGGCGGGCCGCGTCCAGGGCCGCCAGGATCAGGAAGACGCCGTACGCGACGAGCACGCCGGCCGGGACGCCGTCGGGGTCGGCGGGCAGGGCCGCGACGAGCAGCGCGACCGTGGCCGCCCAGCAGACCACCGCGCCGATCCACTGGCGGAGCAGGACGTATCCGAGGCCGAGACAGGACAGGTTGAGCAGACCCGCGGCCACCGCGCTGGGCCAGGGCTGCGGCGGGAGCGGCGGCGCCGCGGGAGGCACGGCACCGGGCACGGGTCCGGGCATGGCGCCGAGCGCCATCGTCGGCGTGCCGGGCGGCGGCACCGCGTCGTACACCGGCGGGTGCGCGGGCGGCGGTGGCGGGAGCTGGGGCGCCTCAGGCGGCTGAGGTGCCTGGGGCTGCTGAGACGGCTGTGCCGGCTGAGGTGCCTGGCCGCCCGTCCACTCCCAAGGTGATGGGTTTCTTCCGGTGGTGCCGTGGTCGTGATCGTCCCCCGCCACAGGTCCCCCCTAGTGGTCGTCATGGTTTTCCCCACTTACCCTTCACCCACCCCTCACACACGTGAGGGCCGTTCGGTTCCGCTACGGGCATTCCGGCTCCGGACCGCCTACAGTCGCGGGGTGCCGTACGACCACCGGAAGCTCCTCGCGCTCGTCCTGCCCCTCGCCCTGCCGCTCGCCCTGACCGCCTGCGGCGGTGCCGCCGGGCCGGCCGCGCCCCAGCAGTCCCGCAGCGCCGACGCCAAGCCCGGGACCAGCGCCGATGCCAGGCCGTCCGCGAGCGCCACCGCCGGCTCCCCCGCGCTTCCGCTCGCCGGGCGGACCGTCGTCATCGACCCCGGGCACAATCCGGGAAACTTCCGGCATTCCACCGAAATCAACAAGAAGGTGGACATCGGTACCACTCGTAAGGAGTGCGACACCACCGGCACCTCCACGAACGCCGGCTACACCGAGGCCGCCTTCACCCTCGATGTTTCACACCGCCTTCGCGACCTCCTCGAGAAGCAGGGCGCCGAGGTGGTCCTCGTCCACGACGCCGAGCGCCCCTACGGGCCCTGCATCGACGAGCGCGCCCGGATCGGCAACGCCGCCGGGGCCGACGCCGTCGTGTCCGTGCACGCGGACGGCTCGGCCACCGGCAACCGGGGCTTCCATGTGATCCTGCCCGCACGGGTGAGCGGCGGTTCGGCCGATACCGCGAAGATCGTGGGCCCGTCCCGTACCCTCGGCGAGGAACTCGTCACGCACTTCGCCCGCGCCACCGGCTCCTCGCCCGCCAACTACATCGGATCCGGTACCGGGTTGGACGTCCGTGACGATCTCGGGGGCCTCAATCTCTCGACCGTTCCCAAGGTCTTCCTCGAATGCGGCAATATGCGTGATCCGAAGGACGCCGCGCTGCTGACCGACGCCGCGTGGCGTCAGAAGGCGGCGCAGGGGATCGCGAACGGCATCGGCGCCTACCTCGAGGGGTAGGACCGGAGGGCGATCGGGCGAACGATAGATTCGCTCCGTACGATGGGGCGCCCCCCGTGCTTCCGCGCCACCCGACGAGACGAACCGACGAAGGACTTCTTACGTGAATATCCGCTCCCTCACCCGAGGCGATGGCGTGTTGATCGGTGCAGCGGTGGTGCTGTTCATCGCCTCGTTCCTCGACGTCTCCGGCTGTGACGCGCCGGACAACATCTGCTCCCAGGTCGAGTCGGCGTTCTCCTGGGAGATGTCGCCGCTCGGCTGGGGCTCCTTCTTCCTCGGCATCGCCGGCGCCGCGCTCGTGGTCCTCTCGCGTGCGCTGCCGCAGCCGCGCAAGGTGGCGGGTCTGGAGCTGGGCCAGGTGGGCGTCGCGTTCGCGATCGCCTCCGCCTGGACGATGCTGATGTGGGTCTTCGAGTCCTCCAACGCCGGCGCCGGCCTGATCCTCGGTGTCATCGCCGCGCTGGTGCTGGCCGCCGCCGCGGTCGCCGGCCCGCTGGTGCCGGCGCTGCAGGGCCCGCTGCTCGGCGCGCCGAGGCCGCAGACCCCGCAGCCGTACGGCATGCAGCCCGGCCAGGGCGGCGTTCCCGGCGGCTACGGCTACCCGGGCGCCCCACAGCAGCCGTACGGTGCCCAGCCCGACCCGTCGCTCGGCGGCCAGCCCTACGGCGCGCAGCCGCAGGCGCACCAGCCGCAGCCGGTCCCGGGTCCGCAGGACGCCGCCGCCCAGCAGCACCAGCAGCCGCAGGCCGCGGCCGCCCCGGCCGGGGACTTCGCCGCGTTCTGGTTCGCGGTCCCGGCCGCCCGTCCGCTGTACGCGGAGGACGGCTCGGCCGCGCCGATCGCCGAGCTCGCTCCCGGCACCTGGTACCTGGCGGTCGAGCAGCGCGGCCAGGCGCTGGTCGCGCAGACGCAGGACGGCCGCCGCGGTGTCCTCCAGGACACCACCGGCATCCAGCGCGGCTGATCGCGGACACGCGCTCCGCACCGACGGCCCCCCGCCCGGATCCCTTCCGGGCGGGGGGCCGTTGCCGTACAGTCCGAGCCTGCGCAGCGACCTGACGTACCGTCAGAAAGGTTCCGTGGCATGCGACTCGGACTCGCCCTCGGCTACTGGGGCCGCGGCCCCTCCCCCGCCCACCTCGCCCTCGCCCGCGAGGCCGAGGAGCTCGGCTACGACTCGGTGTGGACCGCCGAGGCCTGGGGCTCCGACGCCTTCACCGCGCTCACCTGGATCGCCGCCCACACCTCGCGGATCCGGCTCGGCACCGCCGTCGCGCAGATGGCCGCGCGCACGCCGACCGCCACCGCGATGCACGCGCTCACCCTCGACCACCTCTCCGGCGGGCGGATGATGCTCGGCCTGGGGCTGTCCGGGCCGCAGGTCGTGGAGGGCTGGTACGGGCGGCCCTTCCCGCGCTCGCCGCTCACCGCGACCCGCGAGTACGTGGACGTGGTGCGCCAGGTGCTGCGCCGCGAGGCGCCGGTCACGCTCGACGGGCGCTACCACTCCCACCCGTACACCGGTGAGGACGGCACCGGGCTCGGCAGGCCGCTCAGACCGATCACCCACCCGCTGCGCGCCGACCTGCCGGTCCTGCTGGGCGCCGAGGGCCCCAAGAACGTCGCGCAGACGCTGCGCATCGCCGACGGCTGGCTGCCGCTGTACTGGTCCCCGGGCCGCTGGGCCGAGGTCTACGCCCTGCCGGACGCCCTTTCCGGCGCCTTCATGGTGGCGCCGATGGTGCGGGCCCAGGTCTGCGACGACCTCGCCACCGGACTGCTGCCGGTGAAGTACATGCTCGGCTTCTACATCGGCGGCATGGGCCACACGAGCCGCAACTTCCACGCCGACCTGATGGCCCGCATGGGCTACGAGGCCGAGGCCCGGCAGATCCAGGAGCTGTTCGCGTCCGGCCGGCGCGAGGAGGCGGTACGGGCCGTGCCGGACGCCTTCGCCGACGAGATCTCCCTCGTCGGACCGCGCGGGCGGATCGCCGAACGCCTCGCGGAATGGCGCAAGGGCCCGGTGACCGACCTCCTGGTCACGGCACCGGACCCCGTCACGCTGCGGACGCTCGCCGAACTGGTCCTCTGAGGGGCCGCCCGGGCTTCAGCCGCCGCTCAGCTGGGACGCGCTCGGCACCTTGTCGACGACCTCGGCGCCCGCGCTCTTCCCCGCGTCCTTCACGCTGTTGATGATGTTCTCGAAGGAACCGATGTCGCCCTCGGTGGCCTCGCCCTTGCGCAGCTTCGTCCCGAGGTCCTTCAGGGACTCGATCCCGGCGCTCAGCGGCGCCACCGCCTTCGACAGCAGGGCGTCGCCCTTGGCGTTGTTCACGGCCGCCTTGAGGCGGTTGTACGTGAAGGCGCCCGCGAGGCCCGCCTTGACCAGCGCGAAGGTCCGGCCGTCCGCGCCCTTCTTGAACTTGCCCGCGCGGTACGGCTTGACGATCCACTGGTACGTGGCGCCCGCCGCCAGGCCCGCGTTGGCCACGAACCGGGTCTTCGCCAGCTTCTGCTGCTCGAAGCTCGCCGAGGCCGAGGCCGTCGGCGTGGAGTCGGCGCTCGTCGACATGCTCTGCGTGCTGTCGCCGCCGCACGCGGCGGTCGTGGCGAGGAGCGCGCCGGACAGGAAGAGCGCGACGAGGGCGCGGCGCGCGCGTATGAGGCTGGGCACGGTGGAACCTCCCTGGGGTCACTGTGGCGCCAGCCTCGCCCGGGCGCGCGGGGCACGCACCCGGGGTCCGCCAGGGGAGTGAACGGTCAGCCGCAGCAGTCGGGCTCCAGGCCGTGCGGCAGCCGTTCGCCGCCGAAGACCGCGACCGTCGCCTCGTCGCCGCCGAGCGCCGCCACCGCGAGCAGCAGCGAGCCGGCGGTCCAGGTGGTCTGCTCCTCCGGCCAGACGGCCTTGTTGCCCTCGAAGACGTAACCCGTCCAGTAGTTGCCGTTCTCGGCCCGCAGGTGGCCGATGTAGGTGAGGACGTCCAGGGCCCGGTCCGACTCGCCCATCGCCCACAGGGTGAGGGCGAGCTCGCAGCTCTCGCCGCCGGTCACCCACGGGTTGGGCAGCACGCAGCGCACGCCGAGTCCGGGCACGACGAAGTCGTCCCACTTCTCGTCGATCCGGGCCTTCGCCGCGGCGCCGGTGACGGCGCCGCCGAGGACCGGGTAGTACCAGTCCATCGAGTAGCGGGACTTGTCCAGGAAGCGCTCGGGGTGGCTGCGGATCGCGTGGCCGAGCGCGCCGGCCGCCAGCTCCCAGTCCGGCTGCGGCTCCTCGCGCTCCTCGGCGATGGCGAGGGCGCAGCGCAGCGCCTGGTGGATGGAGGAGCTGCCGGTGAGCAGGGCGTCGGTCACGGGCGTGCCGTCGGCCTCGCGCTTCCAGCCGATCTCGCCGCCGGGGCGCTGGAGCCCGAGGACGAACTCGACGGCCGCGTAGACGACGGGCCACATCCGGTCGAGGAAGGCGTCGTCGCCGGTCGACAGGTAGTGGTGCCAGACGCCGACGGCTATGTACGCGACGAAGTTGGACTCGCGGCCGCGGTCGGTGACGTCCTCGGGGTCGCCGTCGTGGTAGGCCGCGTACCAGGAGCCGTCGGCGTTCTGGTGCCGGGCCAGCCACTCGTAGGCGCGGCGCGCCGCCTCGTGCTCGCCCGCGGTGTCC
This sequence comes from Streptomyces sp. NPDC127092, assembly GCF_042722475.1. Lineage (NCBI taxonomy): Bacteria > Bacillati > Actinomycetota > Actinomycetes > Kitasatosporales > Streptomycetaceae > Streptomyces > Streptomyces sp. NPDC127092. The sequence goes on along the minus strand of NZ_JBHXFE010000016.1, from coordinate 104,062 downwards.
AGGGCCATGGCGGCCTCGGTGTGGTCCCACGGGTCGAGGTGGTGGCCGCGGAACCACGGTATGGCGCCGTCCTCGCGCTGGACGGCGAGGATGCCGGCGACGGTCGTGGCGGCCTGCTCGGCGGTGAGGACCCCGGGCAGGACGAGGTGCTCCGCCATCCGCTCGGGAAGGGTCACCGGGCGTCGGCCTTCGCGGCGTCGGCGGCCACGGCGTCGGCCTGCGCGGGCTCGGCGTCGGCCTTCGGCAGGTGGGGCTTGGTCGCGTAGGCCACGAAGCTCTTGCCGACGACCGGGTTGAGCAGCTGCTCGGCGACCCGGGTCAGGGCGGGCTTCTTCATGATGTCCCAGACCAGGAGCTTGTGGTACGCGCGGACCGGCAGCGCCTTGTCGTTGTCGACGCCGAAGGCGCACTTGAGCCACCAGTACGGCGCGTGCAGCGCGTGGGCGTGGTGGGTGCCGTACGGCCGGAGGCCGGCCTGGCGCATCTTGGCCAGCAGTTCGTCGGCCTTGTAGATGCGGATGTGGCCGCCCTCGACCTCGTGGTACTCGTCGGAGAGCGCCCAGCAGATCTTCTCCGGGCCGTAGCGCGGGACGGTGACGGCGATCCGGCCGCCGGGCCTGAGGACCCGGACCATCTCGGCGAGCACGCCCTTGTCGTCCGGGATGTGCTCCATGACCTCGGAGATGATGACGACGTCGAAGGACTCGTCGGGGAAGGGCAGGTTGAGCGCGTCGCCCTCCATGGCGGTGGCGCTGGCGCCGGCCGGGGCCTCACCGGCCTCCTTCATCGCGGCGAACCACTTCGCGACCTCGCGGATCTCCTCGCCGTTCTGGTCGAGGGCGACGACCTGGGCGCCGCGCCGGTAGCACTCGAAGGCGTGCCGGCCCCCGCCGCAGCCCAGGTCGAGCACGCGGTCGCCGGGGGCGAGCGGGAAGCGGGTGAAGTCGACGGTCAGCACGGAGTCTGCCTTTCAGTGGCGTCGCGGGTCGCGGAGGTGAGGCGGCCGCGGTGTCGTGGGCTCAGTGACGGGGTGCCGCGGCGCGGCCCTGGCGGGCGAGGGCCTCGCGGTAGAGGTCGGCGGTGCCCTGGGCGGCGCGGGCCCAGGTGAAGTTGGCGAGGACCCGGTCGCGGCCGGCCCGGCCGAGGCGGGCGCGCAGTTCCGCGTCGCCGAGCAGCCGCCCGAGCCCCGCGGCGAGCGCGCCCGCGTCGCCCGTGGGCACGGCGAGACAGGTCTCGCCGTCGGCTCCGGCGACCTCGGGGATGGCGCCGCCGGTGGTGGCGACCAGCGGGGTGCCGGTGGCCATGCCTTCGGCGGCGGGCAGCGAGAAGCCCTCGTAGAGGGAGGGGACGCAGGCGACCTGGGCGGAGCGGTAGAGGTCGACGAGCTCGGCGTCGGTGACGCCCTTGACGAACCGGACGGCTCCGTCGAGCCCGTACCGCTCGATGGCCTGGGCGACCGGCCCGTCCTCGGCGCGCTTGCCGACGACGACGAGGTGGGCGTCGGGGTGCTCGGTGCGGAGCTTGGCGAGGGCCTCGATCAGGTAGACCAGGCCCTTGAGCGGCACGTCGGCGCTGGAGGTGGTGACGATCCGGCCGGGCACCTCGGCGACGGACGGGTCCGGGGACCACAGGTCGGTGTCGGCGCCGATGTGGACGACCTTGATGCGGTCCTCGCGGACGCCGAGGTGGTCGACGATCTCCTGGCGGGAGGTGCCGGAGACGGTGAGGACGGACGGCAGCCTGCGGGCGACCCGCTTCTGCATGCGGGTGAAGGCGTACCAGCGGCGGACGGAGGCGCGGCGCTTCCAGTCCGTGGCGGCGTCGAGTTCGAGCTGCCGGTCGACGGTGATGGGGTGGTGGATCGTGGTGACCAGGGGGGCGCCGATCGCGCGCGGGCCGCCGAGGAGTCCGTAGCCGAGGGTCTGGTTGTCGTGGACGACGTCGAAGTCGCCGCGGCGGGCGGCGAGCGTGCGCCGGGCGCGGAGCGAGAAGGTGAGCGGCTCGGGGAAGCCGCCGGTCCACATGGTGGCGACCTCGAGGGCGTCGATCCAGTCCCGGTACTCCTCGCGCTTCGGCGTGCGGAAGGGGTCGGGCTGGCGGTAGAGGTCGAGGCTGGCGATCTCGGTGAGCGGGACGCCCTCGTCGAGCGTGGGGTACGGCTGGGAGCCGATGACCTCGACGCTGTGGCCGAGGCGGGCGAGCTCGCGCGAGAGGTGGCGGACGTAGACGCCCTGACCGCCGCAGAACGGATTCCCCTTGTACGTGAGGAGAGCGATCCGCAACGGACCGTCACCGCCCGGGCCGGCACCCTGTCGGGGGCTTGCCTCTATGGCCTCCGCGGTCAACTGCGACCCCCTTCGAGCGTGCTTTTCGCGGGAGCGTAACCGCCCGCGCTAATCTAGAACAAGTTACAGACTTGATCCTTCGAGGAGCACAGAATCTACCGGCTGGTAGCGCCGTCGGGAGATCCGGAACAGGTGATTCGCACCACGGCACGGCCACCGTCATACTGTCGCTCCGCCACCGCACGGCACCGCACGGAACGGGACCCCATGAACGCGGAAGACAGACCTGCGTCGCCGCCCCTGACAGAGCGCCAGGAGGCACGCCGCCGGCGCATCCTGCACGCCAGTGCGCAGCTGGCCGGACGCGGCGGTTTCGACGCCGTGCAGATGCGGGAGGTCGCCGAGGCGGCCGGGGTGGCGCTCGGCACGCTCTACCGCTACTTCCCGTCCAAGATCCATCTGCTGGTCGCCACCATGCAGGACCAGCTCCAGCACATGCACACGACGCTGCGCAAGCGTCCGCCCGCGGGCGAGGACCCGGCCGAGCGGGTGGCCGAGACGCTGATGCGGGCCTTCCGCGCGCTGCAGCGCGAGCCGCAGCTGGCGGACGCGATGGTGCGGGCGCTGACCTTCGCCGACCGGAGCGTGAGCCCCGAGGTCGACACGGTGTCGCGGCTGACGACGGCGATCATCCTGGACGCGATGGGGGCGGAGCACCCGACGCCGGAGCAGCTGTCCGCGGTGCGGGTGATCGAGCACACCTGGCACTCGGCGCTGATCACCTGGCTGTCGGGACGGGCCTCGATCGCACAGGTGAAGATCGACATCGAGACGGTCTGCCGGCTGATCGACCTGACCGCGCCCGGGTCCGCGAAGGGACCCGGACGCGGCTGAGGCCGCCGGCGCCGGTGACGCCGGAAGTCCGGGACTCAGGACTTCTTGTTCTTCTCCAGGTCGGCCTTGAACAGCGCCTCGCACACGGGCGAGCTGTCGCTGGCGATGAACATCACCATCTTCACCGGGCCCATGCTGTGGTCGCTGGCCTTCAGCTGCCAGGTGCCCTTCGTGAGGGTCTGGACCGTCGAACCGCCCTGGGACAGGGACTGGCCGGGCTTCCAGTCGCCCTTGCCGAGGGCCGCCACCGTGTCCGTGTAGGACTTCTTCGGGTCGGCGGCCTTCTTGGCGTCTGCGGTCCAGGAGACCATGCACTTCTCCAGGCCGGGCGGAATCTGCTCGCCGGAGGCGTCCTGCACGAAGCCCGCACCGGTCGCCGCGGTCTCGATCTCGGTCCGCACGGCGTCCGCCGTCAGCTCCGCGCCGCCACCGGCCTCCGAACCGCCCGTCGTCGAACCGGCCGAGGAGGAACCGCCCGTGGACGAACCGCCCTTGTCCGAGCCGCCGTTGCTTCCGCAGCCCGCGACCAGCAGCACCACACCGGCGGCCGCGGCCGCCACCATCGCCTTGCGCACAACACTCCCAAATCAGCGCGCACAAGGGCCTCTTGCCCCCGTGATCAAGGCAGTAGTTTTGCATATGGGAACCCTGACGCACCGCCACCGCCCGACCGGGCGACGCAGGCGTCCTCGGTGGCCATCAGGCTGATCTGTCCGGTCTCCGGTACGCCCCGGAACTCCGCCACCAGGCTCCAGCCGCTCTTCGTGAAGGTGTGCACGATCTCGCCGTTCTCCGTCCTGCCGGACTGCCGCCAGCCGCGCTCGCGCAGTCCGCTCAGCACCGTCTCGTACCGGCGGCCGTCGACCGGCGCGAGCCGCGTGCCGCGGCCCTTGTACATGACCAGGCACTCCGCCCAGGTGTCGGCCGGGGCGGCCTTCGCCAGGGCCTCCCAGGACGGGTCGTCGGGCGGCGCGCCGGCTTCGGTCGTCGAGGCGGTCAGTTCCTTCCGCACCTGTTCCTTGGTGAGCGGCCCGGACTCCCCCGGCCCCTCCTCCGAGCAGCCCGTGGCCGCGAGCGTCACCACCGCGGCCAGGACCGCCGCCGTCGCCGTTCTCTTCACGTCCGTTCCCCTCCCGACACGGGAGGAGTGTTCCACGCGGAGGTTGCGCCCCTACTCCTCAGGCGGGAACACCGGCTCCCCGCCGTCCGCCAGGGCGATCGAGATCGCCTCCACCGGACAGCCCTCCGCCGCCGCGAGGATCCGCTCGTTCGCGTCGGACTCGGGGTCGCGCGGGTGGGACTGGCGGGCGGCGTCGAGGCGGAAGCCGTCCGGGGCGTGGTTGACGCACATGCCGGAGCCGATGCAGACGCCCCGGTCGACCTCCACGTGCCAGCGGTCGCCCATCACGCCCCACCCGGCCCCTCGTTGCCGGACGGCCCCTCGTTGCCACCCGGCTCCTCGTTTCCGGAGGACGGTGACTCGTATCCCGCCGGCAGGTGGATCATCTTGTGCTCCAGGTACTCGGACAGGCCCTCGGGGCCGAACTCCCGGCCGAGGCCGGAGTTCTTGTAGCCGCCGAACGGCCCGAGCATGTCGAGGCTGAAGGTGTTGACGTTGAAGGTTCCGGTGCGGACCCGGCGGGCGAAGTCGACGCCGTGCTCGACGTCGCCGGTCCAGACGCTGCCGGAGAGCCCGTAGTCGGAGTCGTTCGCGATCCGCAGGGCCTCCTCCTCGTCCTCGTACGGGAGGAGGCAGATGACCGGGCCGAAGATCTCCTCGCGGGCAATCCGCATCGCGTTGTCGACACCGCCGAAGAGGGTCGGCTCGACGTACCAGCCGCGCTCCAGGCCCGCCGGACGGCCGCCGCCGGCGAGGACCTTGGCGCCCTCGGCCTGGCCGATGCCGATGTAGTCGAGGGAGCGCTGCTGCTGGCGGCGGGCCACGAGCGGGCCGACCTGGGTGGCCGGGTCCAGCGGGTCGCCGACCACGAGCGCGCCGGCCGCCGCCGCGAAGGCCTCGGCGAGCTCCTCGTAGCGGGAACGCGGGGCGAGGATGCGGGTCTGGGCGACGCAGGCCTGGCCGTTGTTCATCCACGCGGCGGGCGCGATGCCGGCGACGGCCGCCGCCACGTCGGCGTCGGGCAGGACGACGGCGGCGGACTTGCCGCCGAGTTCGAGGGTGACGCGGGTGAGGTTGCGGGAGGCGACCTCCATCACGCGCTTGCCGGCCGCGACCGAGCCGGTGAAGGAGACCTTGTCGACGCCGGGATGCCCGACCAGGTACTCGCTGACCTCCCGGTCCGCGGGCAGGATCGAGAGGACGCCCTCGGGCAGGCCGGCCTCGGCGGCGATCTCGCCGAGGATGTAGGAGTCGAGCGGCGACTCCGGCGAGGGCTTGAGGACCACCGTGCAGCCGGCGAGCAGCGCGGGCCCGAGCTTGGCGGCGGCGGTGAACTGCGGCACGTTCCAGGGGACCACGGCCGCCACCACGCCGACCGGCTCGCGCCGCACGAGCAGCGGCCCGAGGACTCCGGAGCGCCGCTCCTCGTACGCGAACTGCCTGGCCACGGTGATCGCCGAGTCCCACACCATCATCGCGCCGAGCGCCTGGGCGAGGACGGACCAGGAGTAGGGCGAGCCGTTCTGGGAGCTGATGGAACGGGCGATCTCCTCGTGCCGTACGGCGATGGCGTCCTTGATCCGCCCGACGACCTCGATCCGCTCCTCCAGCGTCGCCCGCGGCCAGGGCCCCTGGTCGAAGGCGCGGCGCGCGGCGGCGACGGCGCGGTCGACATCGGCCTCGGAGGCGTGCGGGACGCGGCCGATGACCTCCTCGGTGTGCGGGGAGACCACCTCGATGACCTCGCTGCCGAGCGGGTCGGTCAACTCGCCGCCGATGAACAGTTTTCCGTGCTCCACAAGCTCGGTCATGACCGACTGCCTCCCGGAACCACGCGTCGATGCCGATATCGCGCTGTCGATATCTGACAGTGTTTCAGAACTGATACCAGTTCTAGTTATGCTTGGCCAGACTCGGGAGGGGCGGGCATGACCGGCAGGCGTGACCGGCGCCCCTGTTCTAGACTTTGAGACGGAGCGGAAGAACCCGCGGCCCGCGCGCATTCCCGGCCGCCGACGTCACCGCTCCTCCCCCGCCCTGAGGAGCTGCCATGCGTACCCTCGCGCGCTCACATCCGCACCGGGCGCGGCGCGTCACGGCCGTCGCGGTGTCGGCCGCCGCCGCTTTCGCCCTCACCGCCCCCACCGCCTCGTCGGCGCCCGCGCAGCCCGCGTCGCCGGCCGCCCAGGCCCGGCCCGAGAGCGCCGCCGCCCCGGCCAGGGCCCACGAGTCCTTCCTCTTCCAGTACACGTTCAACGGGCACCTGAAGATCGGCGGCGGCAACTTCACCGTCGGCGGCCCGGTCACCCTCTACGTCAAGTACAACAACGGAACGGTCGCCTTCCGCCAGACGGTCACCGCGAAGACGCACTCCATCACCCCCGGCGGCGCGATCTACGTGGAGACGAACATCGCCTCGCCGTGCGCGCCCGGCAACAACGGTTACGCCCGCGCGTACGACCGCACGACGGGCATCTGGTCACCGCGCCTCCCCGTGCCGATCTGCCAGCGGATCGACTGAGGCGATGACGACCCAGCGCTTCTGACGCTGCGTCAGTTCTCGTTATAGTGCTGCTGCGACGGCCGTACCCGTACGCAGAGACGAGGACGCTCATGACGCAGGTGACCGACGCGGTGACCGAGCACGGCGGGGGCGTCTGGTCCTTGCGGGTGCCCATTCCGGACAACCCGCTCGGGCACACCCTGGTGCACGTCCTCGACACCGACCGCGGGCCCGTGCTCGTCGACACCGGCTGGGACGACCCCGAGTCCTGGGCCGAACTCACTGCCGGGCTGGGGGCCTTGGGCCTCTCCCCGGCCGATGTCCACGGCGTCGTCGTCACCCACCACCATCCCGACCATCACGGCCTGTCCGGCAGGGTGCGCGAGGAGTCCGGCGCCTGGATCGCCATGCACGCCGCCGACATCGCCGTCGTCCGCCGCACCCGCGACGCCGAGCCGGGGACCTGGCTCGACTACCTGGCCCGCAAGCTCGCCGCGGTCGGCGCGCCCGACGAGCACACCGCCCCGCTGCTCGCCGCCCGCTCCGCCGGCGGCCGGATGCGGACGCTCCCCGGGCTGCGCTCCGCCCTGCCCGACCGCGAGATCGTGCCCGGCGAGCTCCTCGACCTGGCCGGCCGCCGGCTGCGCGCCGTGTGGACGCCCGGCCACACGCCCGGCCACGTCTGCCTCCACCTGGAGGAGGCCCACCCGGCCGGTCTCCCCGGCCACGGCCGGCTGTTCTCCGGCGACCACCTGCTGCCCGGGATCAGCCCGCACATCGGCCTGTACGAGGACCCGGACGATGCCACGGTGACCGACCCCCTCGGCGACTACCTCGACTCGCTGGAGCGGATCGGCCGGCTCGGCGTCGCCGAGGTGCTCCCGGCCCACCAGTACGCCTTCGCCGACGCCGCCGGCCGGGTCCGCGAGCTCCTCGCCCACCACCAGGACCGCCTCACCGGTCTCCTCGCCCTGCTCGCCGTGCCGCTCACGCCCTGGCAGCTCGCCGAACGCATGGAGTGGAACCGCCCCTGGGACCGCATCCCGTACGGCTCCCGCAACATCGCCGTCAGCGAGGCCGAGGCCCACGTCCGCCGCCTGGTGAAGCTGGGCCGCGCCGAGCCGGTGCCGGGCACGGACCCGGTGACGTACGTGGCCGTGTGACGTCGTGACGTACGGGGCCGTGTGACGTACGGCTCCGGGAGCGGCCGGGGCCCGGCCGGTACAGTGGGCGGTCGTCGTCATGCCCGTACTGGGGGAAGCCGGTGGGAATCCGGCACCGACCCTTCCCCAAGCTCTCGGCTTCGCTCGAGCAGGGGACACCCCGATCCGTGACATGCCACCCCAGGCATGGAGTCGGAATGCCCGGTACGGGACGTGAGCGCCGGCACCGTCGAGGAATACGGCGCCGGAGGCCGGCCCCCCGGGGTGCCGGTGTCCGGTGCCCGCAGAGAGGGACCCATGATCAGCGTTCGCCGCGCCGCCGCCGCACTCGCGGCCGGTGCCGTGCTCAGCACCACCGCCGCCGGAGTGGCCGCCGCCGCACCCTCGCCGACCCCCTCGCCCGTCAGGATCCCGGCCGGGCTCTACGGCAAGACCGACCCGACCTACGACGGCGTCTGGCGGCAGTCGCTCGCCTTCCTCGCCCAGCGCACCTCCGGCATCCAGCCCGCCGACCAGGCCGTGGACTGGCTGCTCGGCCAGCAGTGCGCCAACGGCGGCTTCGCCGCGTACCGACCCGACCCGGCGAAGGCCTGCGACGCCAAGACCATGCTGGACAGCAACTCCACCGCCGTCGCCGTCCAGGCGCTCGGCGCGGTGAAGCGCCAGTCCGCTGACCCGGCGAAGACCGACAAGGCCGTCAAGGCGGGCGTCGCGTGGCTCAAGAGCGTCCAGAACAAGGACGGCGGCTGGAGCTACCTGCCCGGCGGCCCGAGCGACGCCAACTCCACCTCGATCGTCATCGGCTCCCTCGCCGCGTCGAGCGTCCGGCCCGGCGTCGTGAAGTCGGCCGACGGCAAGACCCCGTACGACGCGCTCCTCACCTTCGCCCTGCCCTGCACGGGCGCGGCCGCCAAGGGCGCCGGCGGTGAAGCGGCCAAGGGCGCGGCCGGCGGCGCCGGTGCCTTCGCCTACCAGCCCGACAAGAACGGCAAGCTCCTCGCCAACGCCGACGCCACCGCCGCCGCCACCCTGGCCGGCCTCGGCAAGGGCATCACCGCCCGCGGCGCGCAGCCCGAGCAGAAGCCGGTCTGCACCGACCAGCCGGCCAGGCCGACCCCGGAGCGGGCCGCCCTCAACGGCGCCTCCTACCTCGCCGCGCAGCTCGCGGAGACCGGCCACCTCACCGCGCCCCCGATGCCCGGCGCCACCGAGCCCGCCGCACTGCCCGACTACGGCAACACCGCCGACGCCGTCGTGGCGCTCGCCGCCTCCGGCGCCAAGAAGGAAGCCACCGGCGCACTGGCCTGGCTGGAGAAGAACTCCGCGAACTGGGCCGAGACCAGCGGCCCGGCCGCCTACGCCCAGCTCGTCTTCGCCGCGCACGCCATGGACACCGACCCGCGCAGCTTCGGCACCGTCGACCTCCTGGAGAAGCTGAACGCCACCGGCCCCGCGCCCAAGGCCCCCGACAACTCGCAGGCGTCCGCGGGCGCCGACGAGGACGAGGGCGGCTTCGACGTGTGGTGGATCATCGGCATCGGCACGGTCGTCGGCGTCGGCATCGGCTTCCTCCTGAGCGGCCGCAAGAAGTGAGGACCCGGCTCGCCGCGGGCTTCGGCGCCGCGGTCCTGACGCTCGCCGTCGCGGCGCCCGCCGGGGCCGAGTCCGGCTACCGCTACTGGTCCTTCTGGGAGAACCAGGGCGCGGGCGCGGGCGCGAAGTGGGGCTACGCCTCACAGGGCCCGGCGACCGCCCGGCCCGCCGACGGCGACGTCGTCGGCTTCCGCTTCGCCGTCAGCCGGGACGCCGCCGACGCGACGCAGCCCTCCGCCCTCCCCGACTTCACCCGGATCTGCTCGGGCGTCGAGAAGGAGGCCGGCACGAAGCGGGTCGCCGTGGTCGTCGACTTCGGCGGCACCGAGGACGCGCCGCCCGGCGAGACCCCGCCGAAGCCGGCGGTGCGGACGGACTGCCCGCGGGTACGGGAGGACGCCACCGCCGCGGAGGCGCTGGCGGCGGTCGCCAAGCCGCTGCGGTACGACAGCAACGCGCTGCTGTGCGGGATCTCCGGCTACCCGCGGCAGGGCTGCGGCGAGCAGGTCACCCTGCCGGACACCGACTCCGGGACGAAGCCGTCGCGGACCCCCGCGGACGCGCCCTCGGCCTCGACGGGCTCGACGGGCTCGGCGAGCTCTTCGGCCTCGTCACCCTCGTCGGCGTCGTCGGCAGCGTCGGCCTCGTCGTCCTCGTCGGACACCGGCGGTCCGTCCCTCGGTCTCGTCGCGGGCGGAGCCGCCGTGCTCCTCCTCGGCGCCGCGGGCGTCTGGCAGGCCCGCCGCCGCGGTCGATGACCGCGAGGCGGACCCCGGGACCGGCGGCCCGTCTGCGGGCGCCGGAGGCGACGCGCTCCAACGCCCTGCATCCCGGCGCCTGGTGGCTCTGGGCGCTCGGGCTCGCCGTGGCCGCCTCGCGGACCACCAATCCGCTCCTCCTCGGGCTGGTCGTCGGCGTCGCCGGCTACGTCGTGGCCGCCCGCCGTACCGACGCGCCCTGGGCCCGCTCGTACGGCGCGTTCGTGAAGCTCGGCCTCTTCGTCGTCGGGCTCCGCGTCCTCTTCTCGCTGCTCCTCGGCTCGCCGATCCCGGGCACGCACCTGCTGTTCACGCTGCCCGAAGTGCCGCTGCCCGACTGGGCGCAGGGCATCCGGGTCGGCGGCCGGGTCACGGCCGAGCAGCTGGTGTTCGCGCTGTACGACGGACTGAAGCTGGCCACCCTGCTGATCTGCGTGGGCGCGGCGAACGCGCTCGCCAATCCCTCGCGGCTGCTGAAGTCGCTGCCGGGGGCGCTGTACGAGGCCGGGGTCGCCGTCGTCGTGGCGATGACGTTCGCGCCGAACCTGGTCGCGGACGTCGTGCGGCTGCGCACCGCCCGCCGGCTGCGCGGCCGCCCGACGGGCGGCGTGCGGGCGCTGCTCCAGATCGGACTGCCGGTGCTGGAGGGCGCGCTGGAGCGTTCGGTGGCGGTGGCCGCGTCGATGGACGCGCGCGGGTACGGCCGTACGGCGCAGGTCCCGCCCGCCGTCCGGCGCACGACGAACGTGCTGACGCTCGGCGGGCTGCTGGGCGTGTGCGCCGGCTCGTACGGACTGCTGGCCGCGCAGGGCGCCGGGTACGGGCTGCCGCTGTTCGTGGCCGGGCTCGTCGCGGCGGTCGCCGGGCTGCGGCTCGGCGGGCGGAGGACCGTGCGCACCCGGTACCGGCCGGACCGCTGGGGGGTGCGGGCGTGGCTGGTCGCGGGTTCCGGCATGGCGGTGGCGGTCCTGGTGATCCGTACCGGCGCGGCCGTGCCGGAGGCGCTGCACCCCGGCGTCGTACCGCTGGAGGCGCCCGGGCTGCCGGTGTGGCCGGCGGTTTCGGTGCTGGTCGGCCTGCTGCCGGCGTTCGTGGCGCCCGTCGCGCCCGTCGCACCCGGGGCAGGCGGGGTACGAGACGCACATGAAGTACGCGACGTACATGAGGTACACGACGTACACGACGTACATGACGTACGCAAGGAGAGTCAGCGCCCGTGATCCGCTTCGAGAACGTGTCGGTCACGTACGACGGCGAGGCAGGACCCACCCTCAGGAACGTCGACCTGACCGTGCCCGAGGGCGAGCTCGTGCTGCTCGTCGGCCCGTCGGGCGTCGGCAAGTCGACCCTGCTCGGTGCCGTCTCGGGCCTGGTCCCCCACTTCACGGGCGGCACGCTCACCGGCCGGGTCACGGTCGACGGGCGGGACACGCGGACGCATCCGCCGCGCGAGCTCGCGGATCTGGTGGGCACGGTCGGGCAGGACCCCCTCGCGCACTTCGTCACCGACACGGTCGAGGACGAGCTGGCGTACGGCATGGAGTCGCTCGGGCTCCCGCCCTCGGTGATGCGGCGGCGCGTCGAGGAGACGCTCGACCTGCTCGGCCTCGCCGAGCTGCGCGACCGTCCGATCGCCACGCTCTCGGGCGGACAGCAGCAGCGGGTCGCGATCGGCTCGGTGCTGACGCCGCACCCTAAGGTCCTCGTGCTCGACGAGCCGACCTCGGCGCTCGACCCGTCGGCCGCGGAGGACGTCCTGGCCGTCCTCCAGCGCCTGGTCCACGACCTGGGCACGACGGTCCTCATGGCGGAGCACCGCCTGGAGCGGGTGGTGCAGTACGCGGACCGCGTGCTGCTACTGCCCGAGGCCGTCATGGGCCCGCCCGCCGACATGATGGCGGTCTCCGCCATCCACCCGCCGGTGGTCGCCCTCGGCCGTACGGCAGGCTGGTCCCCGCTCCCGCTGACGGTCCGGGACGCGAGGCGGGCGGCGGGCCCGCTGAAGGCTGCGCTGGCGGGCCGGACGCCTGCGGCGGGCCTTGTCCCCTACCCCGCCCCTTCCCGAAACCGGGGCTCCGCCCCGGACCCCGAACGGCCTGCGGCCGTGTCCTCAAGCGCCGGACGGGCTGAAAATCCAGCCCCGCCGGCGTTTGAGGCGCGGGGGTCCAGGGGCAGCGCCCCCTCACGCGGCGGAGCCGCACATGTCACAGCCGGGAAGGGGCGGGGTGGGGGAATCTCCCTGTTCAGGCGGCGCCGCACCCGCCCCGCGGCCGCCACCCCCACCGGCCCCGCCGCCCCCCTCGTCGCCGTCGACCGTCTCGCCGTTCGCCGGGGGCGCGTCGAGGCGCTGCGGCAGGTGACGGTGCACGTCGCGGCCGGGGAGACGGTCGCGCTCATGGGGCGGAACGGGGCCGGGAAGTCCACGCTGCTCGGGGCGCTCGTCGGCATGGTCGCGCCCACGGGCGGCCGGGTCCGGGTCGCGGGGCTCGCCCCGCACACCACCGATCCGCGTGAGCTGATCAAGCAGGTGGGACTGGTGCCGCAGGAACCGCGGGACCTGTTGTACGCCGACACCGTCGCGGCGGAGTGCGCCGCGGCCGACGCCGACGCGGGCGCCGCGCCCGGCAGCTGCCGACAGCTGGTGTCGGAGCTGCTGCCGGGCGTCGCCGACGGCACCCACCCGCGGGACCTGTCCGAGGGCCAGCGGCTCGCGCTCGCGCTCGCCGTCGTCCTGACCGCCCGCCCGCCGCTCCTCCTGCTCGACGAGCCGACCCGCGGTCTGGACTACGCGGCGAAGGCGCGCCTGGTGACCCACCTGCGGGCGCTCGCCGCCGCGGGGCACGCCATCGTGCTCGCCACGCACGACGTGGAGCTGGCGGCGGAGCTCGCGCACCGTGTCGTGGTCCTCGCGGGCGGTGAGGTGGTCGCCGACGGCCCGACCGCCGAGGTCGTCGTCTCCTCCCCGGCCTTCTCGCCGCAGGTCGCGAAGATCCTCGCGCCGGAGCCGTGGCTCACGGTCGACCAGGTGGAGGAGGCGCTCCGCCCGTGAACGGCTCCCCCGCCACCCGCGCCGCACGGCCCGTCCGGCTCGGCCCCCGCTCCGTGGCCGCGCTCGCGCTCGTCTCCTTCGTCGGTCTCACCGGCATCTGCTGGCCGCTGTTCGCCGACGCGGACTCCGCCGTCACCGACCACGCCGCCGACGCCCCCTGGCTCTTCGCCCTCGTCCTGCCGCTGCTCATCGCGGTCGTCGTGGCGACCATCGCCGACTGCGGCATGGACGCGAAGGCGGTGGCGATGCTGGGGGTGCTCGCCGCCGTGGGGGCGGCACTGCGGCCGATCGGCGCCGGGACGGCCGGCCTGGAGCCCATGTTCTTCCTGATGGTGCTGAGCGGCCGGGTCCTCGGCCCGGGCTTCGGCTTCGTCCTGGGCGCGGTGACGATGTTCGCCTCCGCGCTGCTCACGGGCGGCGTGGGGCCGTGGATGCCGACGCAGATGCTGGCCATGGGCTGGTTCGCGATGGGCGCGGGCCTGCTGCCGGGCCCGGCGGGCCTGCGGGGCCGGCGTGAGCTCCTGATGCTCTCCGCGTACGGCTTCGTGGCGGCGTTCGCGTACGGGACGGTCACCAATCTCTACGGATGGGTGACCGTCAGCGGCGGGCAGGACCGGGAAGCGTGCGGGGTCTGCTTCGTCCCGGGTGCCCCGCCCGCCGAGAACCTGGTGCGCTTCCTCGCGTACGTCCTCGCCACCTCCCTCGGCTGGGACCTCGGCCGCGCCCTGCTGACCGTGGTCCTCACCCTGACCGTCGGCGGCCCGCTCCTGCGAGCTCTCCGGCGGGCGACGCGGCGCGCCAACTTCGAGGCCCAGGTCACATTCGAGGGCCCTGAGAGGGCCCCTCGGGGTGAGGCCCCTCATAGGACCCAGGTCACGTACGAATCGGAATAGTAGCCGGGACGAGCCGCCCAAATCGCCCCATACGTGCACGTGACCTGCGGAAACGGGACGGGACCCACGCCTCCGTCCCGCCCGGGACCCCCCGTCCGGGTCCGAATCCTCCTCGTACAGGGGGTCGTTGCGTCGCCGCCACGGGCCTGTTTCTCTGGTGGACGTCGCCAGGCAGCCGGTGCTCAGCGAGGTTCGCGAAGCACCACGGCAGGCCGGTTCCCCACCAGCTCCCGGACCCCCGGGCTCTGGTTCCGGCATGCCGAAAACGCCCGGCGCGACCATGTCCCCGACGTTAGGTATGACGCTTTGTTCCGCTCGATCGCCACTCGCGCCGTCTCCCGCAAGAAGACCTTCGCCGTCTCCGCCGCCGTCCTCATCGGCGCCTCGGGCGCGGTGCTCGGCAACACGGGTACGGCCTCCGCCGCCACCCCGCAGGAGATCGCCCGACAGATCGTGCCGCCGTCGCAGTTCGCGTCCTTCAGCAAGATCGTCGAGCACGAGTCCGGCTGGAACCACACCGCCACCAACTCCTCCAGCGGCGCCTACGGCCTGGTCCAGGCCCTCCCCGGCTCCAAGATGGCCTCCGCCGGCTCCGACTGGAAGACGAACCCCGCCACCCAGATCAAGTGGGGTCTGGAGTACATGAACGAGCGCTACGGCTCCCCGAACGGCGCCTGGAACTTCTGGCAGACCCACGGCTGGTACTAAGAGTCACCACGCCGCGGCGCGCACCCACCCGCAAGGCCCCGCCCTCCACTCGGAGGGGCGGGGCCTGCGGCGTTTTTCGGAGGAGCGGGCCTGCGGCGTTTCGGCGTTTCGGAGGGGCGGGGCCTGCGGCGTTTCGCGGTGAGGTGGCGGCCTTCCGTGCGGCGACGGCCTGCCGTCACCAGGCGTGCCGCCGTCAGCCCGCCGACAGCAGCAGCCGCACCTGCGGCCACAGCTCGTCCAGGACCGCCGGGTCGTTCTTGAGCTTGGCCAGCAGCACCAGGCCCTCCAGCTGGGCGACGACCGCCCGCGCGACCTCCGGCCCGGACCGGTCGGCCGGGACGGCACCCTCCTCGGCGGCCTCGGTGAGGACCGCGGCGACCATCGCGATCTGCTCGTCGAAGATCCGGTCGAGACGGGCCCGGACGTCCGGCTCCTGGGTGCTGAGCTCCAGGGCGAGGTTGCCGAGGAGGCAGCCGTCGACGCTGCCGGTGGCCTCCCTGACCCGCCGCTGGAGCTCGGCGGGGCCGGCGAGCAGCCGCCGCAGCCGGTCGAGGGCGGGCCCCGGGCCGGTCACGGCCTCGGTCCAGCAGGCCCGCTCGGCGGCCCAGTAGGCGTCGACGACCTCGACGGTCAGGGCCTGCTTCGACTCGAAGAAGTGATAGAAGCTGCCCTTCTTGACCTCGGCCTTCGCGCAGATCTCCGCGACGCCGACGGCAGCGTAGCCGCGGGCCCGCATGAGCTCTCCGGTGGCGTCGAGAAGCCGTTCGCGTGCCGTACTGGTGCGTCCCATGACCGTGACTATAGAGGATTCCGGCGATTTAGTTGACCGGTCGTCTAGGTCGTCTACTCTTCTCGACGGCGGCGGGCGCGAGGCCCGCCACGACCGAGGAGGCTGTATGCGGCCGGGCCGTCTTGGAGAGCTGCTCTCCCTCGAACTTCCCGTCGTCCAGGGCCCGTTCGGCGGAGGACTGTCCTCCGTGGAGCTGACCGTCGCGGTCTCGGAGGGCGGTGGTCTCGGCTCGTACGGGGCGCACCACCTCGCTCCGGACGCCATCACCGCCCTGGTGGCCCGGCTGAGGACGGCCACGGACCGGCCCTTCGCCGTGAACCTGTGGGTGCCGCAGGACGGCGAGCCCCGCCCCGACGGCCTCCCGGACCTCACCGCCCACGTCGAACGGCTCCGCCCGTACTACGACGAGCTCGGCGTCGCCGCCCCGACCGCCGCCGACCTCGCGGACCGGCCGGACTTCGACGAGCAGCTCGACGCGTTGCTCGCCGCCGCCCCGCCGGTGATCAGCCTGGTCATGGGCCTGCCGCCGCGGCGCCTCGTGACGGAGGCGCGCAGGCGCGGCATCGCGTTGATCGGCACGGCGACCACGGTCGCGGAGGCCGTGGCCCTGGAGGCCTCCGGCGTGGACGCGGTGGTCGCCTCGGGCAGCGACGCGGGCGGCCACCGGGGCGCCTTCCTGCGGCCGGTACGGGAGTCCCTGGTCGGCACGTTCTCGCTGGTGCCGCAGGTGGCGGACGCGGTCACGGTGCCGGTGGTCGCGGCGGGCGGCATCGCCGACGGGCGCGGGGTCGCGGCCGCGCTGGCGCTCGGCGCGGACGGGGTGCAGATCGGCACCGCCTTCCTCGCGGCCCGCGAGTCCGGCGCGAGCCCGGTCCACCGCCGGGCGCTGGGCGGCCCGGAGGCCCGTACGACGGTGCTGACCCGACTGTTCTCGGGCCGCACGGCCCGCGGCATCCCCAACCGTTTCGTGCGGGAGATGGCCGCCCACGAGGAGCTCGTACCGCCGTATCCGCTGCAGAACGCGCTGATGCTGCCGATCAGACGGGCCGCGGCGGAGCGGGGGCGCGCCGACCGCGTGAACCTGTGGGCCGGCCAGGCCGCCGGACTCAGCCGCCCGGACGTACGGGCGGCCGACCTCCTGGCGGCACTGGTCGCGGAAGCGGACTCGGTCACGGCCGCGGTCGACGGGCGCCGGGCGAGCGCGCCGCAGGGGCCGCAGGGGCAGTAGGAACCGCGGCCGCCGCGGGGACCTCGGTCGCCGCGGGAACCTCGGGTTCCTACAGTCGCTGGATGATCGTGCCGGTCGCCAGCGCCCCGCCCGCGCACATCGTGATCAGCGCGAACTCCTTGTCCGTCCGCTCCAGTTCGTGCAGTGCCGTGGTGATGAGCCGCGCTCCCGTGGCGCCCACCGGGTGGCCGAGGGCGATGGCACCGCCGTTCACGTTGACCTTCTCGAGTCCGTCCAGGTCCCGGTCGAATTCCTGCGCCCAGCTCAGCACCACCGACGCGAAGGCCTCGTTGATCTCGACCAGGTCGATGTCCTTGAGCGACATCCCGGCCTTGCCGAGCACGGCCCTCGTCGCGTCGATCGGCCCGTCGAGGTGGAAGTGCGGGTCGGCGCCGACCAGGGCCTGGGCGACGATCCGGGCGCGCGGGCGGAGTTTGAGGGCGCGGGCCATGCGCTTGGAGGCCCACATGATCGCGGCGGCGCCGTCGGAGATCTGGGAGGAGTTGCCGGCCGTGTGGATCGCGGTCGGCATGACCGGCTTGAGCCGGGCCAGCGCCTCCATGCTGGTGTCCCGCAGGCCCTCGTCGCGGTCGACGAGCCGCCACATGCCCTGCCCGGCGGCCTGTTCCTCCTCGGTCGTCGGGACCTGGACGGCGAAGGTCTCGCGCTTGAAGCGTTCCTCCGCCCAGGCGGCCGCCGCGCGCTCCTGGGAGAGCAGCCCGAGGGAGTCGACGCGTTCGCGGGTGAGGCCGCGCCTGCGGGCGATGCGCTCGGCGGCCTCGAACTGGTTGGGCAGGTCGACGTTCCACTCGTCGGGCCAGGGCTTGCCGGGGCCGTGCTTGGAGCCGGAGCCGAGCGGGACCCTGGACATCGCCTCGACGCCGCAGCTGATGCCGATGTCGATGACGCCCGCCGCGACCATGTTGGCCACCATGTGGCTGGCCTGCTGGGAGGAGCCGCACTGGCAGTCGACGGTGGTGGCGGCGGTCTCGTACGGGAGGCCCATGGTGAGCCAGGCGGTGCGGGCGGGGTTCATGGACTGCTCGCCGGCGTGGGTGACGGTGCCGCCGACGATCTGCTCGACGCAGTCGGCGTGGATGCCGGTGCGGCCGAGGAGTTCGCGGTAGGTCTCGCCGAGGAGGTAGGCGGGATGGAGGTTGGCGAGCGCGCCTCCGCGCCTGCCGACGGGCGTGCGTACGGCTTCGACGATGACGGGTTCCGCGGCCATGAGCTGGTCCTCTCCTCGCCCGGCGGGGGTGTCCCGGCACCCTTGCCGGTCGACGTCACGTGGAACAGGAACTCGGAACTAGTACGCGTTCTAGTTCTTACTGCAGTCTTATGACTGCTACCGCCGGTACGCAAGGGTCCGGGGCGCAACAGTTCCCACCCCTTCTCTTGCCTCTTGTAGAACTCGTTACTACCTTTCCCGGCAACTCCTGATGGGCCATCAGATAATGGAGTGTGTTGCCGATGCCCTGTCCCCGTCTCTCCGAAGGGTTCGACGCCACCGACCCCGATCTGCTCCAGAGCCGCGTCCCCCACCCCGAGTTCGCGGAGCTCCGGCAGACCGCTCCCGTCTGGTGGTGCGCCCAGCCCCCCGGCATCACCGGCTTCGCCGACGAGGGCTACTGGGCCGTGACCCGGCACGCCGACGTCAAGTACGTCTCCACGCACCCCGAGCTGTTCTCCTCCAACGAGAACACCGCCGTCATCCGCTTCAACGAGCACATCAACCGCGACCAGATCGAGGTCCAGAAGCTGATCATGCTCAACATGGACCCGCCCGAGCACACCCGGGTCCGCCAGATCGTCCAGCGCGGCTTCACCCCCCGCGCCATCCGCAGCCTCGAGACCGCGCTGCGCGACCGCGCCCGCGCCATCGTCACCGAGGCCAGGGCCGGGGCGGGACCCGACGGCGCCTTCGACTTCGTCACCAGGGTCGCCGTCGAACTGCCGCTCCAGGCCATCGCCGAACTCATCGGCGTACCCCAGGAGGACCGGGCCCGGATCTTCGAGTGGTCGAACAAGATGGTCGCGTACGACGATCCCGAGTACGCGATCACCGAGGAGATCGGCGCCGAGGCCGCCATGGAACTCATCGGCTACTCCATGAACCTCGCCGCCGCCCGCAAGGAGTGCCCCGCCCGGGACATCGTGTCCCAGCTCGTCGCCGCCGAGGGCCAGGGCAACCTCTCCTCCGACGAGTTCGGCTTCTTCGTCCTGCTGCTCGCCGTCGCGGGCAACGAGACCACCCGCAACGCCATCAGCCACGGCATGCACGCCTTCCTCACCCACCCCGACCAGTGGGAGCTCTACAAGCGGGAGCGGCCGGCGACCGCCGCCGAGGAGATCGTCCGCTGGGCGACGCCCGTCGTCTCCTTCCAGCGGACCGCCACGCAGGACACCGAACTCGGCGGCCAGAAGATCCGCCGCGGCGACCGCGTCGGCCTCTTCTACTCCTCCGCCAACAACGACCCCGAGGTCTTCGAGAACCCCGAGGTCTTCGACATCACCCGCGACCCGAACCCGCACCTCGGCTTCGGCGGCGGCGGACCGCACTTCTGCCTCGGCAAGTCCCTCGCCGTCAAGGAGATCGAGCTGATCTTCGAGGCGCTCGCCGACGAACTGCCCGACCTCAGCCTCGCGGGCGACCCGCGCCGGCTGCGGGCGGCCTGGCTCAACGGCATCAAGGAGCTCCAGGTCAGGGTGGGCTAGGGGGCCAGGGGCCTGGGGGCCAGGGGCCAGGGGGCCAGGGGTCGGCGCGACACCCCCAGGGGCCCGCAGGTCAGGCTTTTCGGCGCATCCTCGTACGCCCGGGAGGCGGGGCGCCACCTCCACGCCCACGCCCCACCTCCCGCACACACCCGGGCGCGCACGCGCGTCCGTACACACGTACATACGCGCTTACGCAGGCACCCGGCGCCGACCAGGAGTGGAACCGGAAGATCCGTTCCTGCGTCGCAGCAGGCATGCGGGGGACACACCGAACACCACGAACACGACGCCTTCTCACCATGCTGGTCGCGCTGCTCGCGCTCCAGCTCGGCTCGCTCGTCGCGCCCGCCTATGCCTGCGGCTGCGGCGCCATGGTCACCAACCGGATGGACCGGATCGGCGTCGACCGGGAGACCTCGGCCGTGCACTGGGACGAGCGCACCGGCACCGAGCGGATCGTCATGCGCTTCACCGTGCACGGCGACGCCGAGAAGGCCGCCTGGATCATGCCGGTGCCGCACCGCGCCGAGGTCACGCTCGGCGACCCGGCGCTCTTCGACGAACTCGACCGGCTGACCGCGCCCGAGCACCGCGACCGGGACTACTTCTGGCCGCGCGGCGGCGACTGGCCCTTCTCCTGGGGCGAGGTGGACGGCGCGAGCGCCGCACCGCCCGGCAAGGCCGGCGGCACCGGCGTCGGCGTCGTCGGCCGCGAACGCCTCGGCCCCTTCGACGTGGCCCGGCTCACCGCCACCGACCCGGCCGCGCTCGGCGACTGGCTGCACCGCAACGGCTTCGAGCTCTCCGACCGGCTGGAGGAGGGACTGCGCCCGTACGTCGAGCGGAAGTGGGAGTACGTCGCCGTCCGCCTCGCCCCGGACAAGCCCGGCGAGACGCTCTACGGCGAACTCGACCCGCTCCGCATCACGTTCACGAACGACCGGCCCGTCTACCCGATGCGGCTCTCCCGGCTCGCCACGAGCCCGCAGTCCCTCGGCCTGTACGTGCTCGCCGGCCACCGCACGGAGCCGAAAGACGCCATCGGCGGCGACCGCCCCGAGGTGCTCTTCGCGGGGGAGGTCGACGAGCCGAGGGGCGCCGTCGCCGAACTCACCGGTCCGGGCCGGGTGTTCCTCACCGCCGTCGACCAGTTCTTCCCCGAGCCAGCCCGCATCGACGGCGACCACGAACTCGTCCGCGCGCCCGCCGACACCCCGTACCGCGAGGTGATCTGGGACGACCGGCTGTGGAGGGTCGGCGGCGGCATCCCGGTCTGGCTGCTCACCGTGGGCGGCACGCTGCTGCTGCTCGTGGCGGGCGGGTTCGCGGCGGCGCGGGCGCGAAACGCACGGCCCGCGGCGGGCTCCGGCGGTGTACGTTCGGCTGCATGAGCAATGACCAGGCCCAATGGACCACTGTCGACCACTACTTCACGGACCTGCTGGCCCCGGCCGACGAGGCGCTGACCGCCGCGCTCGCCGACTCCACGGCCGCCGGTCTGCCCGAGATCGCCGTCGCCGCCAACCAGGGAAAGCTGCTCCACCTGCTCGTGGCCACGCAGGGCGCGAAGAACGTCCTCGAGATCGGCACCCTCGGCGGCTACAGCACCATCTGGCTGGCCCGCGCCCTGCCCGCCGACGGCCGGCTCGTCACCCTCGAGTACGACCCGAAGCACGCCGACGTGGCCCGCGGCAACCTCGCCCGGGCCGGCCTCGACAAGACCGTCGAGGTGCGGGTCGGCCCGGCCCTGGACACCCTGCCGCTCCTGGAGCAGGAGGGCGCGGGCCCGTTCGACTTCGTGTTCATCGACGCCGACAAGGTCAACAACCCGCACTACGTCTCCTGGGCGCTGAAGCTGTCGCGGCCGGGCACGCTGATCGTCGTCGACAACGTCGTGCGCGGCGGCAAGGTCGCCACCGAGCACCCGGACGACCCGTCGGTCACCGGCACCCGCGAGATGTTCGACCTGGTCGCGGCCGAGCCGCGGCTGGACGCCACGGCCGTCCAGACGGTGGGCACGAAGGGCTACGACGGTCTGCTGATCGCCCGGGTGGTGGACCCCGCGTAGCCGCCGGGCGCCGCCTATCCTGCCCTTCATGAGCATCGTGAAGATCAACGTCCTGACCGTGCCCGCCGAGCAGCGCGAGCTGCTGGAGAAGCGCTTCGCCTCGCGCGCCGGCGCCGTCGAGGGCTCGGACGGCTTCGAGTGGTTCGAGCTGCTGCGCCCGCTGGAGGGCACCGACCAGTACCTGGTGTACACCCGCTGGCGCAGCGAGGAGGACTTCCAGAACTGGATGGAGGGTTCCATGAAGGCCGCGCACCAGGGCACTTCGGCCGGTGCCGGTGAGGGCGGGGCGGAGGGCGAGCGGCCCAGGCCGGCCGCGACCGGGTCGACCCTGTGGTCGTTCGAGGTCGTCCAGCAGGCGTCGCCCAAGGATTGAGCTGCGTCCCAGGTCATGCGCGCCGACAATGACGCGCATGACCTGGACCTTCTCTCCTGAGCGCGTCGACACCCCCGACGCCACCGCCCTGCGCCGCGACTACTTCGGCGATGTCGCGGGCCGCTACTACCAGCGCGTCCTGACCGAGGACGAGTACGACCAGGAGATGATCGACGAGGGGCTCGACCTGCTCGCCCCGCCCACCGGCGCCTTCCTCGTCGGCCGCTACGGCGGCGAGCCGGCCGCCTGCGGCGGCCTCGTCCTGCTCGACGCCGAACGCGCCGAACTGACCCGGGTGTTCATCCGCCCCTCCTTCCGCGGCACCGGCGGCGCGAACCTCCTCCTGCGCGGCCTGGAGGACGCGGCGCGCGAGCTCGGCGCCCGCCGGACCGTGCTGAACACCCGCCTCGACCTGGTGGAGGCGCGGGCGCTGTACACGCGCAACGGCTACGCGGAGATCCCGGCGTACTGCACCGGCCCGTACATGGAGATCTGGTACGGCAAGGAGCTCTAGGAAGTGTCTCGTCGATCATGCCGGATCAGGGGGCGGTGCCCGGCGTCGCGAGCCCGGCATGATCGGCGAGACACCCCCTGGGCCGTCCCTTCCGGATCCTGGCCGGGTCCGCGGCGCCTCACGCGTGGTGGTCGCGGGGCGGCTCCGGCGAGCGGGGCCGTTCCGCGTCCGAGCCGCCCAGCTCGGCCGTCAGCTCCTCGACCAGCTTCACCAGGTCGGTGGGCCGGTCCGGGCCCCACCAGTCGCCGAGCAGCTCGGACAGCGAGTCCTCACGCGCCTTGGCGAGCACCACCGCCGTCTGGGCCCCCTCCTCGGTGAGCACCAGCTGGAGCCCTTCCCTGGCCACCAGCCGCCGCTCCTCCAGCTGCCGGGCGGCCTCGGTGATCGCCCGCAGCGGTACGGGGGTGGCGTCGGCGAGCCGCGCGGGTTCGACGGTGCCGTGGCGGCGGACCCGCAGCAGCAGCCAGCTCGACGCGGGCAGCAGGTCGAGCCCGGCGCGGGCGGTGATCTTCTCGTAGACGGCCTTGCGGCCCTCCCGCGACCCGAGCACCGACAGCGCGCGGGCGCACTCCTCGTACGAGGAGCGCTCGACCGGGTTGGAGGCGAGGGTCTGGCTCGTGTCGGGCGCGGTGACGGAGGCGCGCAGCCGGTCCTCCTTGAGGAACCAGGCGACGACGAAGGCGACGAGGACGACCGGCGCCGCGTACAGGAACACGTCGGTGATGGACGTGGCGTAGGCGTGGAGGACGGCCGGCTGCAGCTCGGGCGGGAGTCCGGCGAGGGCGCGCGGGTCGGCGGCGAGCTGTTCGGGGCCGGGGCCGGGCGGGATGTCCTGGCCGGCGAGGGCGTCCTCCAGTTTGCCGGTGAGCCGGTTGGTGAAGATCGTGCCGAAGATCGCGACGCCGAAGGACGCGCCGATGGAGCGGAAGAAGGTGGCTCCGGAGGTGGCGACGCCGAGGTCCTCGTAGGAGACGGCGTTCTGCACGACGAGCACCAGGACCTGCATGACGAGACCGAGTCCGGCGCCGAAGACGAAGAAGCAGACGCTCATCTGCCAGGTGGAGCTGGTCTCCGTCAGCCGGTGGAGGAGCAGCAGACCGAGCGCGGTGACGGCGGTCCCGGCGATCGGGAACACCTTCCAGCGGCCGGTGCGGGACACGATCTGCCCCGAGGCGGTCGAGGTGAGGAGCATGCCGACGACCATGGGCAGCATGTGCACGCCGGACATGGTGGGGCTGACGCCCTGCACGACCTGGAGGAAGGTCGGCAGATACGTCATCGCGCCGAACATGGCGAAGCCGACGACGAAGCTGATGACGGAGACCAGGGCGAAGGTGCGGATCCGGAACAGCCTGAGCGGGAGGACCGGTTCGGCGGCGCGCCGCTCGACGCGCACGAACCAGACGAGGAGGACGGCTCCGAGGACGGCGAGGCCGATGATCTGCGGCGAGTCCCAGTCCCAGGTGGTGCCGCCGAGCGAGGCGACCAGGACGAGACATGTGGCGACCGAGGCGATGAGGAAGGTGCCGAGGTAGTCGATGCGGTGGCGCGTGGCGCGGACCGGGATGTGCAGGACGGCGGCGATGACGAACAGGGCGACGATCCCGATCGGCAGGTTGACGTAGAAGACCCAGCGCCAGGAGAGGTGTTCGGTGAACAGGCCGCCGAGCAGCGGGCCGAGGACGCTGGTGGCGCCGAAGACGGCGCCGAAGAGGCCCTGGTAGCGGCCGCGTTCGCGGGGTGAGACGAGGTCGCCGACGATCGCCATGGACAGGACCATGAGTCCGCCGCCGCCGAGGCCCTGGATCGCGCGGAAGCCGATCAGCTGCGGCATGTTCTGGGCGACGCCGCAGAGCGCCGAGCCGACGAGGAAGATGACGATGGCGCCCTGGAAGAGCTTCTTGCGCCCGTACTGGTCGCCGAGCTTGCCCCAGAGGGGCGTGGCGGCGGTCGAGGCGAGCATGTAGGCGGTGACGACCCAGGACAGGTGCTCCATGCCGCCGAGCTCGCTGACGATGGTCGGCAGCGCGGTGGAGACGATGGTCTGGTCGAGCGCGGCGAGGAGCATGCCGAGCAGCAGCGCGCCGATCGCGACGACGACGGTGCGGCGGCTCTGCCCCTCCCCCGGCACGGGACCGCCACCGGCGTGCGGCGCGCGTACTTCCTGGGCCATGGGCGTCTCCTCCGGTCCGGGCGAGGCCGTGGGGGCTGCGACACCTCCCCATCCTGGGGTGTTTGCCCCGTTCTGGCCTGCGGAGGGGCACAGCTGTTCACCCTGCGGCAGTGACCGGCCTGCATAATCGCTCGGAGTTGACCGGGAGGGGACCCATCGATGTCCGCACACGTCTGTCCCGAATGCGGTGTACACAGACCTGGCTGCGCCTGCGAACGCGCGCAGGCGCAGGCCGCCGAGCTGGCCGCGGCGGAGGACTTCGACCCGCTGCGCATCCGGCCGTACGTGACGCTGAACGCCACGGAGGAGGGGACGGCCGTACTGCCGAGGGCGGACGGGGCCGCGCCGGGCGGGCCGCTGCCTGCCGAGGCGCTGCCTGCCGAGGCGGCGGCGCGGGTGGTGCCGGGGGCGGGGGGCGGGCCGCTGCCGGCTGCGGGGCTGATGCCTGCGGGGGCGGAGGCGGTGCAGGCGCAGGCGCGGGCGGTACCGGAGGCGCCGGAGGTGCCGGAGGAGCCGGCCGGGGGGCCGGAGACCATGGAACTCCTGCTGCCCGAGGCGGCCGGGATGGCACCGTCCGGGATGGCGCCGACCGGCGTGACCAAGGTGACCGGGGCGGCCGGGGCTGCCGGGGTGGCCGGGGCGGCGCAGACCGCGGCGTACGAGAACCCGTACGGCGGGCACCAGGTCGGCCACGCGGGTGAGCACGCCGGTGACCGTCCGGGCGCCTACGCGGGTGAGCACGCGGGTGACCGTCCGGGCGCCTACGCGGGCGGCTACCCGGAGGCTCCTCCGGTCGGCCACCCGGACGGGTTCTCTTACCCTCACCCGGACGGGCTCCCCGACACCCACCCCGACGGGTTCTCCCACCCTCACCCGGACGGGCTCCCTCACACCCACCCCGACGGGTTCTCCCACCCCCACCCGGACGGGTTCCGCCACGGCCATCCGGACGACGACGGTCCCGCGTTGACCCTCGCGTACGCCCCGGACGGGCCCGGGGCCGGGCGGCGCCGTGGGCGGGGTGCCGTGATCGCGGGCATGGTCGCGGCTGCGGTCGTGGGTACGGCCGCCCTGGCCGCCGCCCTGATCGGCGGCGACGACGGCACGGACGACCGGGCCGGCGTCCCGGAGGTCACCACCAGCGCGTCCGAGAACGTGGCCGTGTCCGAGGCGCCGACCACCACTCCCTCCAGCTCGGCGTCCACCTCTGCCGACCCGTCCCCGACGTCCGCCTCCGCGTCCGCGTCGCCGTCCCCGACGGCCACCCGGTCCGGGGGCCCGGGCACCGGTCAGGCCGCTCCGTCCAGGACCACGGCGGCGCCGACACGCCCGAGCGCGACCTCGCCCACCGGCGGAGCCACCGACGCCCCGACGCTCAGCCTCGGCTCCTCGGGCGCGGAGGTGTCGGAGCTCCAGCGCCGGCTGAGGGAGCTGTGGCTCTACGACGGCCCGATCAACGGCTCGTACAACCGGAAGGTCGAACGCGCGGTCGAGCGCTACCAGTCGTACAAGTACATCAAGGAGGACCCGCAGGGCGTCTACGGCCCGTACACCAGGAAGGCCCTGGAGGCGGAGACGGACGGCTGACCGGCGACCCCGACCCGACCCGGGACCAGGGCGGATCCCGCGATGCGGACGGGGTTGGCGCGGCGCGGAGCCGTTTTGTATCGTGGAGGAACAAAGTGGCCCCGCTCGCACTCCCTGACCGGCGGGCGGGACCGCTTCGTACCGTCACGCCTCATCTCCGACCACCCTCCTGGAGATCCTTGATGACCGCCAGCACCCCGGCGTCCCTCACCGCACGTGCCCTCCTGCTCGACATGGACGGCACGCTCGTCAACTCCGACGCCGTCGTGGAGCGCTGCTGGCGGCGCTGGGCGGAGCGGCAGGGTCTGGACCCGGCGGAGGTCCTGAAGGTGGTGCACGGCCGCCAGGGCTACGCCACGATGGCCGTGCTGCTCCCGGACCGCCCGATGGAGGAGAACCACGCCGACAACCGGGTGATGCTCGCCGAGGAGACCGCCGACCTCGACGGGGTCGTGCCGGTGCCGGGCGCACCGGCGTTCATGGCCGCGCTCGCGGAAGCGCCGCACGCCCTGGTGACCTCGGCCGACGAGACGCTGGCCCGCGCCCGGATGGGTGCGGCGGGCCTGCCGATGCCGGAGACCCGGGTCACCGCGGAGAGCGTCGGCGCGAGCAAGCCGGACCCGGAGGGCTTCCTGAAGGGCGCGGCAGCGCTGGGCTTCGAGCCGGCCGACTGCGTGGTCTTCGAGGACTCCGAGGCGGGCATCCAGGCGGGCCGCGCGGCGGGCATGCGCGTGGTCGGCGTCGGGCCGCGGGCCGCGGCCTTCGCAGCCGACGTCCACGTCTCCGACCTCACGGGCGTACGGATCGAGCCGACGGCGGACGGCACGCTGACCCTGACGTTCGCGTAAGCGCGCGCCGCGCCGCGGGCTGCGAGCCCGCGCGAGCCAGCCCTACGGGCGGCCCCGACCACCGACTCCGCACGTCACACTCACCCTGACGTCCGCGTGAGCGCGCACGCCGCTGACCGACCGACTGCCGACTGACTGACTTACGGGCCGACTGACTGACTGGCCGACTGACTGACTGACGTCGGCACGAGCCCAGAACTGCGGCCGCCCGCCCAACCGACTCCGCGGCGACGCGTCCATCGTGACGTGCCGCCGCGGAGCCGTTCGCGCACCCGCGCACACCACTCGCCCCGCACGCGCGCCCCCTCGACGTACCCAACTCCCGCACGTCCGAGGCACGTCACACCCCTTGATGTGACGTGTGCATGTCGCCACTCTGTTACCTGGCGCACCCCTCACGGAAACCAGGCGCCGCCACGATGACCGGGCCACCCGGCGCCCGGGGCCCGGCCCCGGCGGGCCGGAACCGGCCAAGGTCCCCCCACCACAAGGGAGTTCGCATGCCCGCCGCCCATGTCTACGCGCGTCGCATAGCAGTCCTCGCCGCCTCCGCCGCCCTGACCGTCACCGGCCTGCTCGCCACCGCCCCGGCGGCCCAGGCCTCTCCGCCCACTCCTGTCAGCGCCTCCACCGCCCGCACCTACCTCGCCTCCCTCACGGTGAAGGCGGAAGGTTCCTCCACGGGATACAGCCGGGACCTCTTCCCCCACTGGATCACCCAGTCCGGCACCTGCAACACCCGCGAGGTGGTCCTCAAGCGCGACGGCGTCAACGTCGTCCAGGACTCCAGCTGTGCGGCGGTCAGCGGCAGTTGGTTCTCGGAGTACGACGGCGCCACCTGGACCGTCGCCTCCGACCTGGACATCGACCACGTGGTCCCGCTCGCCGAGGCCTGGCGCTCGGGCGCCAACTCCTGGACGACCAGCAAGCGTCAGGGCTTCGCCAACGACCTGACCCGCCCGCAGCTGATCGCGGTCACGGACAACGTGAACCAGTCGAAGGGCGACCAGGACCCGGGCGAGTGGATGCCGCCGCGCACGTCGTACCACTGCATGTACGCCCGGATGTGGGTGCAGGTGAAGTACTACTACGGCCTCAGCGTCGACTCGGCCGAGAAGAGCGCACTGCAGTCGGTCCTCAACGGCTGCTGAAAAGCAGCGGCGGCAAAGGCCGTCGGTCCGACTCCATAGGTTGTTGAACTTGCAAGCAATAGTGAGGGGTGCCTAACCTAAGGACCTCGGTTCCCGTCCCCCACGGCCCGTGCCTTCTGGCATGGGCCAGACCGAAGGAGTCCTTCCCCCATGAACTCGCTTGCGAGCCGCCTGAACCAGGCCCAGCCCTACGCGCTCGGCCTCTTCCGGATCGTCGTCGGCCTGCTCTTCGCCTGCCACGGCGTCGCCTCCCTCTTCGGATGGATCGGCGGCGCCGCCGGCAGCGGCGGCACCATCCCGAGCGGCACCTGGCCGGGCTGGTACGCGGCGGTCATCCAGCTCGTCGCGGGCGGCCTGGTCCTGCTGGGCCTGGGAACGCGCGGTGCGGCGTTCATCGCCTCCGGCTCGATGGCGTACGCGTACTTCGACGTCCACCAGTCCCAGGCCCTGTTCCCGCTCCAGAACGGCGGCGAGTCCGCGGCGCTGTTCGCCTGGGCGTTCCTGCTGCTCGTCTTCACGGGGCCGGGCGCCCTGGCCCTCGGCGGCCTCTTCGGGGCGCGCGGCACCGCTGGGGAGGGCTCGGAGGAGAAGCGGGCGACGACGGTCGCCGCGTAAGAGCACGGGGCCGGCCGGAAGCCGGACCGACGCCAGGCACCGGGGGCTGAGGCCGGAAGCCGGGCCGAAGCCGGGCACCGTGGCCGGCGCCTGAGCCAGGCCGAGCCCGAAGCCAGCCCGAAGCCAGGCCGAAGCCGGGCACCCTGGGCTGAGGCCGGAGGCCGGACCGAAGCCAGGCACCGTGGCTGAGGCCGGAGGCCAGACCGAAGCCCCAGGCACCGAGGCCGGCGCCTGAGCCAGGCCGGGGCCAGAAGCCAAATGGAAGCCGGGCCGAGCCCGAAGCCAGGCAGAAGTCAGGCCGAAGCCAGACCGGAGCCCGCACCGGCGGCCGGCCGAAGCCAGCCCCACCGGCCGCCCGATGCCCGCCGAAGCCCGTGTACCGACCGGGGCCGGGGACCGCGTAGGCGGTTTCCGGCCCCGGTCGGCGTCCGGGCACGGGCCGCCGCGTAGGCTCTGGCCCCGTGAACGTGCTCGACGGCACGGGGTGGTCACTGCAGTCGCTGACCGCGGGCCCGTGGATCTACGCGGCGGTGACGACGTCGATCCTCCTCGACGTCTTCCTGCCGGTGCTGCCGAGCGGCATCCTCGTGGTCACGGCCGCCACCGCCGCCTCGGCGACGGCGGCCGGCGCGGAAGCTGCCGCGTACGCCCCGTACGCCCCCGCCCTGCTCCCGCTGCTGCTCTGCGCGGCCACCGCCTCGATGCTCGGCGACCTCGCCGCGTACCACCTGGCCCGGCGCGGCGGGACCCGGTTCGGGCACGCGGTGGCCCGCTCGCGCCGCCTGACCGCGGCGCAGGAACGTCTCGGCGAGACACTGGCGCGCGGCGGCGGACTGCTCGTCGTCCTCGCCCGCTTCGCGCCGGCCGGCCGCTCCGTGGTCTCCCTCGGCGCGGGCGCGACCGGGCGCCGGCTGCGCGACTTCCTGCCGTGGTCGGCGCTGGCGGCCGCGGTGTGGGCGACGTACGGGGTGGGCCTCGGCTGGCTCAGCGGCCGCTGGCTGGGCGCGACCTGGCTCGGCGCCTGCGTGCCGGTCCTGGCGCTCTTCCTGGCGGGCTCGCTCGCGGCCTACGTCATACGGCGTCCGGCTGGGGCTCCGGCTCCGGCGTCCTGACCGGGTGCGCCCCGCGGATCTCCAGGTCGGCGAGAAGGCGCGCGGTGGCTTCGGCCACCTCCTCCACGGCCCGGTCGAACACCTCGCGGTTGTGGGCGGCGGGTGCGCGGAAACCGGAGACCTTGCGCACGAACTGCAACGCGGCGGCGTGGATGTCGTCGCCGGTGGCCTCGTGGGGCAGGGCGGGCGGGCGAAGGGTCTTGATGCTGCGGCACATGCCTCCAGTGTGACGCGCCCCACTGACAACAGACGGCACCAACAACAGGCCGCACCAACCACAGACCGCACCAACAACAGCCCGCACCGACAACAGGCCGCGGCCGACCGGATCGATCCCCGGGGCAGGCCCCTGAACCGCCCCGGAACCCGCTCAGGTACCCAGACCCCTGCGGCTGCGCGCGTTGATCTCGGCGGCGCGGGCGCGGAGCTCCCGCATGGGCGTGGCGAGCTGGACGTCGGCGGGGTCGGCCTCCCACTCGCCGCCGCCGTTGACGCATCTGATGAGGAACCGCCCGGCGACGCTGGCGACGTAGAAGCCGACCTGTCCGGTGGCGGTGTCGCGGACGAGGTCACCTTTCTCGGGCACTGACTGCACGCATCCCTCCGTCCATCAGTCCGTCCATTAGTCCGTCCGTCCTCCAGTCCGTCCGTCCTCTCCGTCCCCACCTTCCGTGCGAGGGAGAGGACGGAGACCAGATAGATACACCCAGCGAAGCCGCGGGATCGCCCTCTGTCAACGCGTCTCTAGAGATGTCCCCCGAAGGATGGATCACCCGCGCGGGGCGGCCCACCGATGGTCTTCGCCTCCGAGAGGCGCGCCGTAGGGTGTCCCGCAGACGGAAGGGAGTGGTCCATTCATGACTGACCCGGAAAGCGGTCGTCGGCCCAAGTACCAGCGGATCGCCGACGAGTTGAGAACCGCGATCCAGGCGGGCACCTTCGCGCCGGGCGACCGGCTCCCGGGCGAGAACGACCTGATGTCCACCTACGACGTGGCCCGGATGACCGCCCGCCAGGCCCTGTCGGTCCTGCGCAACGAAGGCCTCGCCGAGGCCCGCAAGGGCGCGGGGGTCTTCGTCCGCTCCTTCCGCCCGTTGCGCCGCCGGGGCATCCCCCGGCTCGCCCACGGCCACTGGGGCAGCGGGCGCTCGGTCTGGTCGGCGGACATCGCGGAGGACCGCGCGCTGGTGGTCGACCAGATCGAGGTGACCGCGGCCGCCCCGGCGGGCGCGCGGGTGGCCCGGGTCCTCGGCCTGTCCTCCCCGGACGAGCCGGTGTGCGTCCGCAGCCGGCGCTTCGTGCTGGACGACCGGCCGGTGCTGCTCTCCGTCTCGTACCTGCCGGCCGCGCTCGCCGAGGGCACCGCCATCACGGAACCGGACACGGGCCCCGGCGGCACGTACGCACGCCTCGCCGAACTGGGCCACCGGCCCGTGCACTTCCGGGAGGAGATCCGCTGCCGCATGCCGACGTCCGAGGAAACCGCCCGGCTCTCGCTGGAGTTCGGCACGCCGGTCATCCTCATCGGCCGGACGGCGCTGACGGAGGAGGGAGTCGCGGTCGAACTCAACGAGATGACGCTGGACTCGGCGTCGTACGTCCTGGAGTACGACTTCGACGCCTGACGACGCACCCCCGCCCGGCCCGCACGCACGCAGCCAGGCACCGGCCGCCCCGCCGAACGCCAAGGCCCTCGGCCCCGACGGGGCCCCGGCTCACTTGGCGCCGGCCTCCGCCTCCTCCTGGCGCTGGGCGGGGATCCCGTACTGCTGCAGCTCGGCGTTGACCTGCCCGCCGAGGGTCATGACGTTGAGGGTCGCCGAGTTCTCGCTGGCGATCGCCTTCTCCACGCGCGCGACGAGCGTCGTGAACGCGTCCCGGTCGGACTGCCCGTGGTACGGCCCGACGCGCGCGGCGAAGTACACCCGCTCGTGGCCGAGGAGTTGCTCGGTGGACCGGTAGTTCTTCCACTGCTCGCGATAGCGGTACACGCTCTCCAACGACACCGAGGCCACCACGACCAGACTGAGCACGGTCGCGGTCACCCGCGCGAACCCCAGATCCAGGTTCACGAGCACGGGCACGAGCGCTCCCCCGACCACCGAGACGGTCCGCATCCGCAGATGCATCGCCTTCATCCGGGTCGCCTTGCGGTCGTACCACTCCTGATACTGCGCGAGCCGCTCATCGATGTACGTCTGCGCGCTCATCCGCCCACTGGGCGCCTGCACGTCAGGCGCGTCCCCCACGTCTTCCATCCGCGGAGTACACCGCCCTGTGCGCGAACACGTCAAGCCGTCAAGATCCGCCCCTGGAGACACGGCGTGCGCCCCCGACTCCCTCACTCCCCGCCTTCGTCGTCTTCGCTGCCGCCCATGGCCTCCAGCAAACGCTGCCTCGCCTGTTCCAGGCGGTCGGCGTAGTCGGGCATGAATATCTCGGGCAGAGTCGTCTCGAGGGTCCCGGAGATCGCGTAGATGCCCGACCAGACCGCCCTGTCCGGGACGATGGCATCCAGCTTGTCCGACTGCATCATGACGTCGTAGAGCCAGTCGGACAGGACGAATGCCTGATCACGTGTGAGTTGGATGATCACTGGTTCTTCGTCCACGCGGTCACCGTACAGCGCAGTGACTTCGCGGCCGGACTCGCCGGGGATGTGCGTCACGGTTTCGGCATCTGCTCGTCAGCCGCCCTACGGGGTCGGGCAATGGCTTCCGCAGCACGCCTGTCAGCTGCATGCTTTTGCTCGATGGAGGCTCGCAGCTCTCCAGGGGTCGGCCATGGCGCACGCCGGTGGATCATTCGATGACAGTTGGCACATATGAGGGCGAGATCGCTGAGCTTGGTCCGCCCCTCGCCCGCTTCGTGCAGCGGCACAACATGGTGGCACTCGATGTATCCGGCACCGCGGTCGCCGTAGATCTGCTCGAAGTCGAAGCCACACGCTTCGCACGCCAACGGACCGCCTCGTTGCAGCACCGAAGCGATCTTCTTCTTCCGCAGCCCCTTGTTCCGCTCGCGGGCCTGGTGCCGCCGCATGAGGAGCCGTCCCTCCGGAGCGCTGTAGTCGTCGAACTCCTCGTCCTCAGTCGGCGCAAGGCTCTGCAGCTCGCCGGCCGCGATGCCCTGCCGAATGAGCCGGGCGACCTCGGTCATGTCATCAGGCCGGGCAAGGAATTCCATCAGCACCGCAACGTCCAGGGCGCCGCCGTTGGTGGGCTTGCCCTGGTACTCCGGATGCCGGGTAGCAATGTCGAACGTCTTGCGCGCCACTCCGTTCGGGTTGCGGAACTTCTCGTTGCGCTCCGTCTCGGCGTGGAGGGGGAGCAGCTGGAGCAGGCCTGACAGCTCGACCACCCTGGCGTCCTGCGCGTCCAGCCCCTTCCAGCCGTTCTCCTTCACGAGCTGGCAGGCAAGGATGATCTCGTCCCGGGCCCAGTCAGGATTCTTGACGGTCTTGACCTCGAAGCCTGCCCGCTTCAGCCACGCCGCAGCCTGCTGCTTGCCTCCGCTGAATTCATCAGGCCTGAGAGCTCGCCCCTGATCCCACTGGTGCGCCACGCCGGCGATGGCCTTGGAGTCGTACTCCCGCCCCTCGTGCACCACAACATACGAGCGGGCTTCTGCGAAGCCGTACTTCGCCAGGAACGCGTCCCGTCCCAACTCGTCGTACTCCGCAATGGCCTTGAGCACGGACTCCCGTGTGATTGCTCCTCTGCGCATGGCGGCAGCGTACGGCCCACCGCTGACGGGCACCTGCCATGTGACACGCCAACGCTAGGTACCGTGCGCCCGGTCATGCAACGCATGCCCTCTTGCACGGCTCACACCCAGACTGCACGGTTTTGTTGAATGCTGCTCGGCACGCTGGTGCCACAAGGGGGAAGGGCGGTAGGCCGTGGGGACCGTGACATCGTGGGCGGAAAGGGCCTTTGGTAGCGCCGCTGGCCAGCTGGCCGACCTGATCCCCGCCAGCCTGGTACGAGCGCATGACCGGGCCCGCAGCGCGCACGAAGGGGTGCAGACCCAGACTCTGGAGGCGTACGGACACGGCCTGTACGCCGCCCAGTACGAGGAACTGGAAGTCAGCCTCTCCTCGCTCCCGGGTGCGGGCCCGGTGCGCTTACAGGGCCGCACGTTCATGGTCCTCGGCAACCACATGATCTACCCGTTCCGCTACGCCAAGAAGGACGTCCCCGTCACTGCGGCACGACTACGACGCGCCACCGGCCTGCGTGCCGATCTGATACGTCGGCATGGCCCCGAGCCCATGCAGCAGGCCTTCGACCTGGGCCTCGACGAACCCGACGAGCCAGACCCGCACCCCGATCTCGCCTTGCTGTCGCAGGACGTGAAGCTGGTCCTCGTCGCCTACGCCTGCTCCATGACACAGGGCGTGATGCGCATCGAATGGGGCTCTGCCGAGCTGCGCCGCGAGGACCGCTACCTCATCTGGCACCACCATGAGCCACTTCGCCTGCCGGCGCGGTAAGAGGCAGCCGTCCCGACCGCCCTCGCAGCCGACCTGTCACTGCTAGTCGCCGTCGGTCACCCCGAGAAGGAGATGCCGAAGGCCCCTCGGCTGGAGGCTTCGTCCCGGTCGGCACGGACGGTTTCGAACCGCCGACATCTGCTTTGTAAGCCTGGCACCCGCAGCTGACCCGTCATCGCAGCTCACACCCTCTATGCGCTACGACGGCCGACACAAGCCGTGGACGCCGTAGCGGTCCTCCAGTGACCGTGGTTGACCGTTCGATCTGGCACGCTTCTAGCACGTCCGCTCAGATCTTCCTGACCACCTGTCGGGCAGTCCCCTTTATGAAAGCGCGAGGCTACGCCTTACTCGGAGCGGGCGAGACTGGCCCGGAAGAACGTCAACAATGGGGGTGGCATCACGGCGGGGGATTCGAGCAGCTCCCACTGGCAGCCGGGCACCTTGTCGTCGAGATCACGGAGCGCCTGCCGCACCAGCAACAGGCCTACGGACGTCGATGCTTGGTCCGTCGGTGACCAGTAGCGATTACTCACATCTATGGTCATCAGCAGCATCCCCGGCGCGAGGGTTCGGCCCATCACCCATTCGTAGGCCGCGTCATCCAACAAGTCGGCCTCAATCTCAGCCTCGACCCGTGCGTACAGGTCCAAAGCCCAGTCTCTGGTCGCCCGGCTCGCCTGCCAGGCGTCCCGCAGATCGTCCAGGTCCGCTGTATCCACCAGACGCAGCAGGGTATCGAGAACGGGGCGGTCGGGGAGCGTGCTCATACCGCCATCAGGGAGAAACACCTCCTGAGCGAGATCCGGGACGTCCTGGATTGTGTATTCAGCCATTGACGCCCATGGGTTGTACCACCCCGCAGGCTGCATGGCCCGCAGCACATCACCGATTCCCTGCGGCGTGATCGCGGCACCCCCGCGCAGCACCGTGGTCACTGCAACAGCCGTAACCTCCCCGTCTGACAGATTCGGAGGCTCTGGGTTCCGGTCCAGTTCGGCCAGCTCCGGTGGAGGCCACACAACGCCTCGGTTACGCATGCACCTGATGATCCCCTCATCGATCCGGCGGGCCCGAGCGGGAACCAGCCGGACCCGCTGCCCGGAGGCAACCACCTCGTCGGCGACCCGCTCCGCCCACTCCTCCTCGTCCTCCCGGGCTCTCGGACCCCCCTCCCCGAGATTGGTACTTAGTCCCCGGACGGCTTGCCTGAAGGCTCCCCGCACGGCATCCTCCGGCACCGGATGCCCCTCGCCGAACAAGGCCAGTGCCAGGTGAAACGGCCGAGCACCACGCCGGGCCAACCGGGCGAGCGCCACGACCAAGCCGAATGCCTCGGCAACCGGAACCGATGCACTCCCGCGTCCTCGGCCCAGCGCCCGCACTGTGTGCCCTGGCAACAAGCCCGCCCGCCGCCAGGACGCGAGCTGCTTCACCGACACCGCATAGCCATGCCGACGCGCATGGTCGATGAGCTGCTGATCAGCGGATACCGGACCACCCGTAGAAGACATGGCGCGAACCTACCCACTCTCACCACAAGAGGACGTGGCTTTGGGAAACATAGAGACCTCCCACCTTCACCAAGGGCAGGTGTGCCGCACCTGGTGCTCTTGAGGAACCGCCGGCCCATACGGCCCGGCAACGAACCAGGAGAACCCATGCTGATCACCTCTACCAGTCTCCTCCCGACGACCGTCCCGCTCCCCGGGGTACTGTTCACGGCCCTGTTCATCTGGATCACCGTGTACGTCGTCATCGTCGGCATCGCCCTGCTCCACCCCCGCCGCTCCCGCCGGAAGGAAGCCCGCAGGATCCTGGACTGCCACCTCCTCGTACCCTGGGCCCTGTGACCTTCCCGCAGAAGTGACTAGTCTCGATCTTTCACGAGGGTCCACCGACAGAGTCGGTGGACCCTCGTGCTTTCCGGAGCTGATGCTGGGCAGGCCGGCGGAGTCATGGCTCCATGCGGAGGCATGGGCCCTGCTACGCCCAGAGGCGATCAGCCGAGCAGCCCGAATCGCTCGCGCGCTCGATCGTCCGACTTACCCTCCTCCAGGTCGCTGAGTGCTGCTGCGTACCCGGCCAAGGCAGCCTCCTGCGTCGTGCGCGGCGCGATAGTGATCACCGCTGACGCCCTCGCCGAGATGGCGGACTAGGTCGCGAATGTCGTTCTTCGGGTCATCAGCCACGACGAGCCGTCTGCCCTTCAGTCGGAGCCAACAACCGCGCTGCGGGCCCATAGGCGAGGCACCAGCTGGTCTGACTGCATCTATACCTGCATTAGGAGTTCGGTGGGGGGCGCTGGGCGGGGAAGGGGCGCTGCCGACGCCTGCTGCGGCTGGCCGGGCGCGACTGTGGCATCCACCATCATTGATGCCAGCCGTGGTTGTCAGACGGTCCTGACATCCTGCGCCCGTGAGAATGACATGGGCCGACTTCTGGGCACTGATAGCCCCCTGAACGGTGAAGTAAATGAAGAAAGCTGCCATCGCCTTGCCGAGGAGCTGAGCCGTCGCCCCGTCGCCGACATCGTTGGTTTTGCCGAGCGGCACGCTGAGGCGCTCTACCGCCTGGACCAGGAGAAGTTCGGCACCCTGCCCGTGGTCGACCTTACGGACGGTTTGGCAGCCCGTTCCTGCAGTCGTCCGACGTGTTCCTGTATGCGCGCTGCGCTGTGGTGGCCGCGGGGCAGGCTGTGTGGGAGAGCGTCTTCTTCGACGCCGACAAGTTCGCGCCGTACACCTCA
The DNA here is from genome assembly GCF_042722475.1 of Streptomyces sp. NPDC127092. Taxonomy (NCBI): domain Bacteria; kingdom Bacillati; phylum Actinomycetota; class Actinomycetes; order Kitasatosporales; family Streptomycetaceae; genus Streptomyces; species Streptomyces sp. NPDC127092. The sequence continues at coordinate 66,678 of NZ_JBHXFE010000016.1, read as the reverse complement.
AGCGAGTGCGCGGTGAATGGCTGCTGTACATGCCGGACAAGGCGTACGAGCTGGCCACCGGCAAGGGGTGGGACCGCTTGACCCGGTACTGCTTCGAAAGCCACTCCAACAGGGATGGCTGGCCAAACCTGCGGGACTGAGTCCAGCTACCTCTTGATCGGGATCTCGTAGACGATCTCGCAGTGGGCGACGGGCACGATGACGTCGGCAGTCTCTACGGGCCGCCCCTGGTCGCTGTAGTAGGTCCGCCGGATGTGAATGACGAGGGCGGTCTTCTTGCGACTGCCGCCAAGCGGGGTGTCAGCGGCCGGCCCTAGGGTGCCCACGTGACCACATTTCGATCCGGCTTCACGCTCTGGCAGATGGTCCGGACGGCACGCGAGCTCACTGCGGATGAGCGCGTCCGGGAGCGCGTCGACGCGGTGCTGCACATCATGGGCGGCCTTGGTGGGACGTACGGCAAGGGCCGGTCCCTGGTGGATGCCTTGGAGGATGTGGCCCGAGAGGCGATCCTTCACGGGGACTTCGCGCTTGCTCAGCGCTTTCAGCGCTTCGCGGCCTATGCCAGGGGCGACCTATTTCTTGAAATCCTGGAGAACTACTACGACGACGAAGCCCGGCAGCGTAGCGAGGAACACATGCGGAGGATGACTGCCATGGGTGCGGACAGGGCGGTCGCCGCCCTGGACGTTCTGTGCCGCGACCGACCAAATGCGACCGCAGCAGACGCTCGTGACCTCTTCCGCGGCATTGCCCAGTCCGCCGACTACCTGAGCCTTGGGGACGGCGAAGGCGGGATCCGGCTTTCAACCCGGGAGGTGAGGCGACTTCAACAGTACGGGCACATGGAGATAATCCTCCGCAACCTGCCTCGGCCCGCCTCCGCCGAGTCTGCACGGATGATGAACGACGTCCTAGCCGATGTCGACGCTGGCATGGTGGCACAGTTGCTCGAACTGAGGGCCAGACAGGCCGGCCTGGCGGACCTACGTACCGTGGTGGAGGACCCGGACAGTTCTGAGAGCGACCTCCATGCCTGTCTGAAGAACCAGGAATGGATCTTCGGCGGGGCTTACGTGGCCGAGCTAGCACGTCGTCAGTACACCCCGGAAACCATCCTCGACATCCCGCTCCTGCGAGGCGACGGCTCTCTGCACGTGGTGGAGCTCAAGCGCGCCAACATCAAGGACTTGGTCATACGGCGCTCCGGTCACCTCATGCTGGGTGCCGCGGCGCATCGCGCGGTCTCCCAAGCGCAGAACTACCTCCGGGCCATGGACGAGAACCGTCCGAGCATCCTGGCCGAGCACGGGGTCGACACTCGCCGGGCCTCAGCGACCGTCGTGATCGGACACCCGCAGTACGTGACTGGGGACGTGTCCTCTCGGGACATCGCGGAGACGCTGCGCACCTACAACACGCACCAAACACGCATAGAAGTGATCACTTACGAGGCCTTGCTGAATTCAGCCTCCCGCATGCTTGCCCTGTCATCGGCACGACAGGACGCTGACCCGGACGGGGAGCCCGCCGCATGACCGACGCGCCGACCGCGATCGAACCGCTCCTGGCCCGCCTGTGCGGTGGTGAGATCACCGACAAGGACTACGTCGGATACTTCATGAATGAGTACGGAGAGCAACTCGTTTTCGCCCAGCGCCGAGGTCAGAAGACCGCCCGGCTCTGGCACGGCGACGCAGACTGGGAGATGTTTCTTGTCGATGACCGCTCGATTCGGCTCGACGGCCCGATGGACGGGGTGATCACTGTCGCCGGCCTGATCATCAACCGCGAGGAAGCGACATGGTTGTCCTCCTGTCTTGCCGCCTCCCGCCACCTGCGGCAGGGGCACGCGTAACCACCTCCTCTTGCCCAACGGCCATCGACGCGACGGCAGCATTTACTGGAGCATCACAGAAACCCTCCTGCGGTTGATCGCGCTGCTATGGTGCGAGAGACCCCAGACCTTTGACCTGGGGTCTCTCGTAGAGCAGGTGACAATAATTGGACTCGCGCACTTAGCTTGGGAAGCTGAGGTCTGGTTGCCGCGGGTGCGACACGACCTCTTCGTCCCGAAGCAACTTGGAAGCGATCTCCGCCTTGGGTCGGTGGTACTTCGCCGCTGCATTGCTGGCCGCTAGGACGACGGTCAGGAAGGCACCCGCGTCCGCATAGGCACGGACAATCTGGCCCACGTCGGTGAGATGTGAACCCCATTCCAGATCCAACGGCGGGAGACCTCATGCCCGAGAGCACCCAGGCCCCGCGTATTTCCGCGACTGCGACGGCTTCGCCACCCCGACCATCACCACCGGCCTCCAGGCCGCCGACGGCACCCGCGACACCATCGCCGTCCACTGCCGCACCTGCCGGGGCCTCGCCACACCGTCCCCGCCGCCCTCACCCGCGTCGCGAAGAACCCCGGTCTCCGCGTCGTCCGGCTGCACGACGCCCGCCACGGAACGCCGACCCTGCTGACCGCCGCCAGCGTTCCGCCCAGGGTCGTGATGGAGATCCTCGGGCACAGCCAGATCGCCGTGACCTGAACGTCTACACGCACGTCGTCCAGGACAGGCAGCGCGAGGCCGTGAGTCACGTGGACCGGCTGCTCAGGAGCCGTCCCCGGTCGTGATCGAACGTCCCCGTTGATGTCAGATGTGGATGTCAAAGGCCCCCAGCCATGATCGGCTGGGGGCCTTTTTCCTGGTGGGCGCGGACGGTTTCGAACCGCCGACATCTGCTTTGTAAGAGCAGCGCTCTACCCCTGAGCTACGCACCCGTGGAAGGAAGCAACAGCGTACATGGCCGACGGGTGGGGACCGCAAACCGATAGGGCGGGGGGGGCGGGGCGGTGAACCGGTGGAGGCGTGTCTTCGTCTGTAGCGGGTGGGAGAATGGACCGACCGGGCAGGCGGCGGAGACAGCACGGGGAGAGGGATCGTGGCGGCGAGCGACGGCAGGGGCAGGGCGACGTCCGGGATCACCAGCACGCTCCGGGTCTTCCTCGCGCTCCCGCTCCTGGTCGCCGCGCTGCTGCCGCAGGCCTTCGCCGGCGGCGGGGGTGGCGGGCGGCGGTGGTTCGGCGGGCGGGACGAGAGCCGGCGGGCGGAGGCGCAGGCGGCCAAGGACGCCGCCGCGGCCGCCTTCTACGAGCTCGACACCGCCCAGCGCGGGCTGAAGATCTCCATCGAGACGATCACGGCCGTGGACGACTCCGCGGACGCCCGCCGCGCCGTCGAGGGGTTCGCCGCGCTCGGGCGGCGCATCGACGAGGTCAGCCACGCCTACATCACCGCCGTCGACGCCCACGACCTGGATCGCGTCGAGCTCGACGCCGCCACCGCCGGCCGGGCCCGCACCGACCTCGAGCGGGCCAAGGCCGAGCTCGTACGGGTCAAGGAGGAGCTGGACCGGTTCGAGCAGGGGCTCGCGCCGCTGCTCGGCCGGGCCGAGACCCAGCTCGCCCGGCTCGCGCCCGCCGTCGAGCGGGCCCGACAGGCGCTCCGCGCCGCGAGCACCGCCCTCGACGCCACCCGCGACGCCGGCTTCCGCGCCGACGACCTCGCCGGCCGGCTCGCCGCGCTCGGCCCCGAGCTGACCAGGCTCAACGAAGGGGCCGGGCGTCACGGCGTGAGCGAGACGCTGCAGCGCGCCGACACGGTGCTCCGCGAAGCCGAGGGCGTGCGGACCGAGGCCGAGCGCCTCCCCGAGCGGGCCGCCGAGATCGACAAGCGGCTCGTCTCCCTGCGGACCCGCGCACAGGCCCTCGCCACCCGCGCCGCCGGCGTCGAGCCGGTCCTCTCCGAACTCCGGCGGCGCTTCGCCGCCGCCTGCTGGCAGGACCTCCGGCACGTGCCCGAGCAGGCCGACACCGCCGCCCGCCAGGCCGAGGAACGGCTCGCCGAGGCCGCCAAGGCCCGCGCCGAGCAGCGCTGGCCCGACGCCACCGCCCTCCTCTCCACCGTCCGCGCCCTCCTCAACACCGCCGACGAGGGCGTCGCCGCAGCCGGAGACCGGCTGCGCCGCCTCAACGCCGTCGCCAAGGACCCCCAGGCCGAGATCGACCGCACCCGCTTCACCGTGCGGGACGCCCAGCGGCTCGCGATGGCCGGGCGGAACACGCCCGAGCCCCGCCACGCACAGCCCCTCGACGAGGCCGTCGCCCGGCTCGACCGGGCCGTCGGCTCGCTCGACAGCGGCCGGCACCCCGACTACTGGGCCTTCCTCACCGAGCTCGAGGCCATCCGCGCGACCGCCGGCCAGGTCGTCGAGCGGATCCGCGAGGAGCGCGGCAGGCCGTGAGCGGCACGCCGTAACCTGGGGCCATGCCTCGTTACGAGTACCGCTGCCGCACCTGCGGAGACACCTTCGAGCTCAGCCGTCCGATGGCCGAGTCCTCCGCCCCCGCCGCCTGCCCCGCCGGGCACGACGACACCGTCAAGCTGCTCTCCGCCGTCGCCGTGGGCGGGACCAAGGCCGCCCCCGCCGCCCCCGCCGCTTCTGGTGGCGGCGGGTGCTGCGGTGGCGGCTGCTGCGGTTGAGACGGCTGAGACGGCTGAGGCTGAGCCGCCTGCGGGGGCGGTGCGGCTGAGCGCCGACTGCGGGCGGTGCCGCCGAGGCTGCTGCCGCTGGCGCTGCTGCTTGCGCTGCGGTTGAGGCTGCCCCCTCCCTGTGGCTGCTGCCGCTGACGCTGTGCCGGAGACGCCCCTAGCTGTCCAGGTATCTCAGGACCGCCAGGACCCTCTTGCTGTAGCCCTCGCTCCTCCCCGTCAGCTCCAGCTTGTCGAAGATCGCGTTGATGTGTTTCTCCACCGCGCTCTGCGACACGTGCAGCCGCGCCGCCACCGACGCGTTCGTGTGGCCCTGTGCCATCGCCGCCAGGACCTCGCCCTCCCTCGGCGTCAGCCGCGCCAGCGGGTCGGTGTGGGAGGAGCGGGCCAGGAGGCGGCGCACGACCTCCGGGTCGAAGGCCGTGCGGCCCTGGCCCACCCGGTCCAGTGCGTCCAGGAAGTCGTCGACCTGCGCCACCCGGTCCTTCAGCAGGTAGCCGACCCCGCCGCCGGTCCCGTCCGTCAGGGTCAGCAGCTCGGTCGCGTACCGCTTCTCCACGTACTGCGAGAGCACCAGCACGCCCACCGCCGGGAGGCGTTCCCGGATCTCCAGGGCCGCCCGCAGGCCCTCGTCGGTGTGGGTCGGCGGCATGCGGACGTCGGCGACGACCACGTCGGGCGGGTCCGCCCGCACCGCCGCGAGGAGTTCGACGGCCGTCCCGACCGCGGCCCGCACCTCGTGCCCCTCCTCGGCGAGGAGCCGTACGAGCCCCTCGCGCAGCAGCGTCGAGTCCTCCGCCAGCATCAGGCGCACGGCAGCACCGCCGCGATCTCCGTCGGTCCGCCCGCCGGGCTGTCGACCGTGAAGCGTCCGTCGAGCGCCGTCACGCGGCTCGCCAGCCCCGCCAGTCCGCTGCCGCCGCCTCCGGAGCCTCCTCGGCCGCTCCCCCGGGCCTGCCCACCGTCCGCGCCGCCCGGCCCGTCGTCCCGTACCCGTACGTCCAACACCCCGTCCTCCCACTTCACCTGTACGTCCACGGCGCTCGCGCTCCCGCCCGCGTGCTTCACCACGTTCGTCACCGCCTCCGAGACGACGAAGTACGCAGCGGTCTCCACCGCCTTCGGCAGCGGCGGCGACAACGGCTCCGGTACGTCGTAGGCCAGCCGCACCGGCAGCGGGCTGCGTTCCGCGACCGCTTCGAGGGCCGGGCGCAGGCCGGCCTGGTCCAGTATCGCGGGGTGCACCCGCCAGGCCACCTCGCGGAGTTCGGCGAGCGCCCGGTGGGTCTCCTCGTGCGCCTGCCGCAGCAGTTCGGCCGCCCGCTCCGGGTCCTGTCCGCGGCGGGCCCGGCCGATCAGCATGCCGAGGGCGACGAGCCGTTGCTGGACGCCGTCGTGGAGGTCGCGTTCGATGCGGCGGCGTTCGTCGTGGACGACGTCCATGATCTCGGCGCGGCTCGCGGCGAGTTCGGCGATCCTGGCTTCGAGCGCGTCGGCCTGGCTGGGCCCGAGCATCCGCAGCGCCAGGTCTCCCTCCGTACGGACGACCTGGCGCAGTCCCTGGACGGAGAGGAAGAACAGGAGCAGTCCGCCGAGGCCGCCGAGGACCACCATGACCGGCTGGTCGAGGTCGACGAACAGCCAGCCGAGGAGCGCGAAACCGAGGTACGCGAGGCCGGTCGCCGCGCAGCCGAGAACCACTCCGCCGAGCACCCCGACCGGCCAGCGCGCGGCCAGGTACGGCAGGTTGCGCGGCTGTCCGTACGGCGGAACGCGCACGCCGAGCAGTCGGTCGAGCCGCCACCGCTCCACGCGTACGATCCGGTCGGCGGCCCGCGCCGCCACCCGCCGGCCGCCCGGCCGTACCGCGAGCGGCAGGAGGAGGATGAGGACGAGTCCGGAGACCGCCTCTAGGAGCGCGAAGACGGCGCCGAGGGCGAGCGCGAGCGCCGTGCGGGCCGTATGAGCCGCACCGGCCGTGCGGGCCGCATGGGCCGCTCGCGTTGTACTACGCGCCACCCCCGTCGCACCACGAGCCGCTCCCATCGCACGACGGGCCGTTCTCGGCGCGCGGCCGACTGAGTTCTTCATGATCGTCCACGCTAGCGCGCACCGCCGTCCCGGACCCTGCGGAAAACCGCACGGATCCCTGCGGCCCGCTGCAGTCCGCCACGACCTGCGCGTTTCTAGCGTCGAAGGCATGGAGACCTGGATCAACGACCTGATGGACACCCTCGGCGCGCCCGGTGCGGGCCTCGCCGTCGCCCTGGAAAACCTCTTCCCGCCCATCCCCAGCGAGGTGATCCTGCCGCTCGCCGGCTTCGCCGCCTCCTCGGGGCGGATGAACCTGATCGCCGCGCTGCTCTGGACGACCGCGGGTTCGGTGATCGGCGCGCTCGCGCTGTACGGCGTGGGCGCGCTGTTCGGCCGGGAGCGGGTGATCGCGATCGCCGCCCGGCTGCCCCTCGTCAAGGTCGCGGACATCGAGCGGACGGAGGCCTGGTTCGCCCGGCACGGCACCAAGGCGGTGCTGTTCGGGCGGATGGTTCCGATCTTCCGCAGCCTGATCTCGGTGCCGGCCGGCGTCGAGCGGATGCGGCTGCCGGTGTTCCTCGCGCTCACCGCCCTCGGCAGCGCGGTGTGGAACACCGCCTTCGTCCTAGCCGGTTACGTGCTCGGCGAGAACTGGGAGCAGGTCACCGCATACGTCTCGGTCTACTCGAAGGCGGTGCTGGTCACGGCGTTCGCGGCCGCCCTGGGCTTCGTCGTCGTACGGGTCGTACGGGCGGTCAGGCCGGGTCCGGGAGCGCGTCGGGCGCGGGCGCGCCGCTGAGCGACGGCGACGGCGACGGCGACGGCGACGGCGACGGCGACGGCGACGGCGAGGCGTGCCCTCGCGCCGCCGCGCGGAACCTGCGGACGATCTCCTCGCCCGCCGCCACTCCCCGGTCGGGCAGCGCCGTCACGTGGGGCGCCGTCCAGCCGGAGTCGGCGAGTTCGCCGTGGCCCGGCCGCCAGGCCAGGTCGGCGGCGAGCAGCAGGTCGGCGTCGAGGAGCGAGTCGCCGGCCGCCAGCGTGAGGGTGGCGCCGGTGCGGCGGGCGACCTCGCGCATGGCCGCGCTCTTCGTGAGCGGCTTCGGCACCGCGTAGACCTTGCGGCCCTGCAGCGAGACGGTCCAGCCGCGCTCGCCCGCCCACTCGGTGAAGCGGTCGAGCCAGTCCTGCGGCAGTCGTTCCCGCTCGACGACGAGGTAGGCGAACAGGTCCTCGGCGACGCGGTGCTTGCGCACCCAGGAGAGGTCGGTGGTGGCGGTGAGGTACGCGCGGATCTCGGCGAGCGGCGCGCACGCGTCGCCGACCCTGCGGAGCACCCCGGCGTGCCAGTCCGGGTCGGAGACGCCGTCGACGAGGATGTGGCCGCCGTTGGCGCAGATCGCGAACGTCGGTGCCGGTGCGGGTGCCGTGCCCCCGGCGCCGCCGAGCAGCCGGATGCGCTGGTACTGCTTGCGGGTGCGGGTGGTGGTCGGCACGAAGACCGTCTCGGCGGCGAGCGCGCGCAGTTCGTCGGCGGCGCGCTCGGTCACGTAGGAGAGCGGCTTGGCCTCGTGGACCTCCACGCACAGCAGCCGGGGCGCCTGCGGGTCGGGCATGCCGAGGGCGAGGGCGCCGCTGGAGTAGATGAGGGTGCGGTCGAGGTCGCTGGCGACGAGGACGGTCGCGGCGGTGGCGGACGCGGACGGGGTCTTCACTGGGACACCACCGCCTTGCCGTCGGCGCCGGTCGCCCCGCGCGTGTACTGGGGGTGGATCAGGCCCACGCAGCTGTACGGGAGTTCGTCGACCTCCTCGACCGGTACGCCGCGCTGTTCGGCGAGCAGCCGTACGTGCGCGAGGTCGGCGGCGCCCGCGCTCCGCTTGGCCAGGATCTTCCAGGGCACGCGGCGCAGGAGCACCCGGGTGGTCTCGCCGACGCCCGGCTTGACCAGGTTGACGTCGTGGATGCCGTACTCCTCGCTGATCCGCTCGACGGCCGCCCAGCCCTCCCAGGTGGGGGTCCGGTCGGCGGCGAGGAGTTCCTTGACGTCGGCGTCGACGGTGGCGGCGACCTCGTCGAAGCGGGCGGCGACGGCGTCGAGGAACGCGCCGGAGACGTCGGCGCCGGCGAGCTCGCGGTAGAACTTGGCGCCGTGGAAGTCGTGCGGTCCGACCAGGTCGGAGCGCAGGACGGTGCGCGATATCAGGCCGGAGACCGTGGAGTTGAGGCACGCGGAGGGGATGAGGAAGTCCTCGCGGGTGCCGTACGTGCGGACGCAGGAGCCGGGGTCGGCGAGGACCGCGATCTCCGGCGAGAAGCCGGGGAAGTCGTGGAGGGCGTCGGCGAGTTCGCGGGTGATGGCGCCCTTGCCGGTCCAGCCGTCGACGAACACCACGTCGGCCGGGTCGTGGTGCTCGGCGAGCCAGCGCAGGGCGTTGGCGTCGATGCCCCGGCCGCGCACGATGGAGACGGCGTAGTGGGGCAGGTCGAGGCCGTGGCGGGCCTGCGCCCAGCGGCGCATCAGGACGCCGACGGGCGTGCCGGCGCGGGCCAGCGAGACGAGGACCGGGCGCGGGGAACGCTCGGCGAGCACGGTCTCGGTGACGGTGCCGACGGCGCGGGCGACGCGGTCGGCGGAGGCGTCCAGGGCTGCGTGGAACAGTTCCTGGTAGCGCGCGCTCGGCTGGTACTCGACGGGCAGCGACTCGGCGTAGTGCGCGCCGCCGCTCTGGATGGCCTCCTCGCGTTCCTCGGTCGGGGCCTCCAGCCGTACGTCCGAGAGGTCCTGGAGCAGCCAGCCGACCTCCTCCGGAGCGTACGAGGAGAAGGCGGGGCCGCGGAGGGGCTCGGGCAGCATGGAGCTCCTTTCGGGAGCTTCGAGGACATCGGGAGCTTCGAGGACATCGGGAGCTTCGAGGGCGTCGGGAGCTTCGAGGACGTCGGGAGCTTGCGTCGTCCCCGGCGTGTAGGACGGGACCACCGCCAGCACGACGTGAGGGACGTGCGCGGCGAGCTGGGCCAGGAGGCCGTCCGGTGCGTGGAGCTCCGGGGTGTCGGCGACGGAGTCGACGACGGCGACGACCGCGTCGAAGCCGCCGCCCGCGACGTTGTAGGCGTAGCGCTCGCCGGGCCCGTCGGCGGGCTCGTCGTGCGCGGGGAACACCAGCCGGGTCCGTATCGCGTAGCCCGGGTCGTCGACGGCGAGGACGGGCGAGCGGGTGGTGGTCGAGTAGCGCACGTCGCTCCCGGCCCGCTCGAGCGCGAGCGCGAGCCGCAGCGGCGCGTACATGAGTTCCTCGAAGCCGAGGACGAGCACGCGCCGGGCTCCGCCGAGGGCGCCGGTCAGCCGCTCGGTCATGGCGGGCAGCGCGTCGTTCAGCGCCGCCGCGTGGGCGGTGGTGAAGCCGTGCCGGCCGCCGTCGGGTACGGCGGCGGGCCAGCCGAGCTCGACGCGTACGGGTGCGTTCCCCGGTGTCCGCTGCGACGGGACCGTGGGGTGGGCGCTCTGGTGGGCGGTGACGAGCGCCTGGCCCTTCGCCAGGACCTCGTCGGGCAGCCGTACGGTGCCGGTCGCACCGGCCACCATGTCGATGCGGGCGCCGATCTCCCGGGCGAAGGCGTCGAGGCGGTCCCGGTCGGCCGCCGAGCGCATGTCGACCAGGGCGACGATCACGTACCGCTCGCGGGGGTGCCGCCCGTGCAGGTCGCGGATGGTGTTGAGGACCGTGTTCCCGGTGGAGAACTCGTCGTCGACGAGGACCAGCGGGCCGTCGCCCGCGAGCAGCTTCGGGTCCTCGGGGAGGAGCAGGTGGGAGGTGGCGTGGGAGTGGGACTCCTCGAAGCCGCCGGCGGTGGCGACTCCGGCGACCGGACGGCGGGTGGAGTGGAGGTACGGGGCGAGGGCGAGGCCGTCGGCGACGCTGTGGCCGAGGCCCGTCGCGGTCTCGGCGTAGCCGACGACGACGGCCCGGGCGGCCTCCTCGTCGCCGAGCAGTCGCCGTACCCGTACGCCGAGGTCGTGTCCCGCCGCGTACACGACGCCCGGCCGCTGCGGCACGTGCTTGCCCAGCACGTTGGACACCAGCAGGTGGGCCCGCTTGGGGTTGCGGCGCAGTGCGAGGCCGAGCAGGTCGGGCAGCGCCTCGTCGCCGATCAGTTCGACGCCCAGTCGCTCCGCGACCCAGGTTCCGGTCCACACCACGTCGTTGTCGTCCCTTCGTCGGCCGGCGTCAGCCGGCGAGTCCCGCGGTGAGCAGCTCCACGAAGCCGACGTCCTCGCGGGCGACGCCGAAGACCTCGGCGCGCCGCAGGGTCCGCTCGGCCCACGCGCGGTGCGGCTTCACCTCGTTCATCTTGTTGGTGTACGCGGAGCGGAGCACTCCGCCACCGCCTCGTTCCGGCCTCAGGATGTCCTGGGCGTCGCTGAACTCCTCGTGGCTGACCACGGACAACGCGTGGACCGGCACCACGTGGGTGGGGTGGATGCAGGTCTTGCCGAGGAGGCCGTTGGCGCGGTCGAGTTCGATCTCGCGCAGCAGTCCGTCGAGGTCGTGCTCGATGAGCGTGGTGCGCAGGTCCTCGGCGCGGCCCTCCAGGAAGGGGCTGCGGCGCAGCTGTGGCTTGAACATGCGCTCGCCGGGGCGGAAGTACTCCCACACGGGTCCGGTGACGGTGAAGCCGGTGCCGTCGGCGCGGCCGAGGACGTTGACGACGTCGCCGATGACGGCGGCGACGATCTGGACGTCGTAGGCGGTCATGAAGGGCGAGCGGCGCAGGCCGTAGTTGGAGCAGAAGTCGGTGACGCCGAGGCGGAGCGCGAGGATCCGCTCGCGGTACTTCCCGGTGAGGGCGGCGATGCCGGCCAGGGTCTCGGCCCGGGTCTCCAGGTGGAGCAGTTCGGGCGACTCCAGGACGGGCATCGCGAAGAGCCGGCGGCCGCTGTCGCGCTCGGCGACGGCGAGCGCTTCGAGGAAGGGACGGCCACGGGTCTCGGTGAACTTGGGAAGTACGAATCCGGACAGCAGCCGTACGGTGTCGCCGAGCCGGGCGACGAGGTCGGTGATCTGCCGGGGTTCGCGGACCCGGATGAAGAGCAGCGGCAGCTCGCCCCCGTCGCTCCCGGCCGCGTCCACGGCGCCGTCACCGCCCGCCGGCCCCTCGCCGGCCCCGTCCCGTGCCCCGGTGGACGCGCCCCGTGCGGTGCCCGCGGCCAGCTCGGCGAACTGGCGGACCAGGTTGGCCTCGCCCGCCTCCACCTCGGCGTCGCTGATCGAGTCCTCGAGGCAGAGGACCATCGAGGCCACGCCGCGAGCACCCTGCTTGCGCACGTCGTCGGCGAGCCTCGGCCGCGTGGCCGGGCTGTAGAGCGTGGCGCCGAGCGCCACGGCGAGCGTGTCCGCCGGCGAGTCCGCCGTGAACACGGCGGGCTCCTGGTGGAACAGCGCGGCTCGCGCGGCGGCCGGGATGTGCCCGAAATGACGCATGTTTCTCCCCCGACTGCCGGAACGGCCCCTGACGACATGTGGCCGGTAATAGTACGTAGGTGAGGGTGTCCGTAGTTCCCCGCGTGCGTGAAGTTCAGGTAACTCGTCCGCATCCGGCCCCCCGCGTTGTCCGGAAGGCGGCCGGGCAGGGAAGATGACGGGCATGACGCACGCGATGCTGAAGGGCTCCAACGTCCCGCTCGACACCGCGGCCGTACGGGCCGTGCTCCGCTGGACGCCGGGTACCGGGGTGCCCGACGTGGACGCCTCGGCCCTGCTGGTGGGCCCGGACGGGCGCGTGCGGTCCGACGAGGACTTCGTCTTCTACAACCAGCCGCGGCATCCCTCGGGTCTGGTGCGCCATCTGGCGAAGCAGCGCGGCCCGGAGGGTCTGACGGACACGGTGGAGGCCGACCTCGGCCGGCTGGACTCCGCGGTCGACCAGGTGGTGATCGCCGCGTCCTCGGACGGCGGCACCTTCCGCGCCGTCTCCGACCTGCGGATCCTGCTGTACGACGCGACGCCGGGCGCGGGTGCCGATCCGCTCGCGGTGTTCGACGTGTCGGCGGAGACCGGCGAGGAGACGGCGATCATCTGCGGCGAGCTGTACCGGCGCGGTGAGGGCTGGAAGTTCCGCGCGGTGGGGCAGGGCTATCCGACCGGTCTGGTCGGGCTCGCCACCGACTTCGGCGTGTCGGTCGACGACGCGGCGGAGGGCGGTCCGGCCGCGGAGTCCGCCCCGGACCCGGCCGCCGCTTCGGGCACGGACGCGTCCCAGGCCTCCTCCGCGGCCACCGGCTCCGCCTCCGCGGCCACCGCCTCCGGCTCCCCCTCCGGCCAGGATCCGGCGCACGACCCGGACGCCACGGTCGTCCGCGCTCCCGGCGTGCCCTCGACGCCTCCGCCGCCGCCCGTGCCGCCGCAGCCCACGGCGCCTCCGGCTCCGGCACCCGCCTACGGCTATCCGCAGCCGACCGGAGCGCCGGCCGGCGCTCCCGCGTACGGCTACCCGCACGCGGCCCCGGAGTTCCGGATGCCGCCGATGGGTCCGCAGTTCGCCAGGCCCTGACGCGCGGCGGGCGCACGGCCGGCCGCACCGCCGGTCGCACCGCCGGTCGCACCGCCGGCCCCGCGTGAGGATCAGGTCTTGGACTTGTAGCCGCGGCCCCACTGCATGCCCCAGCCGTACAGCCGGTCCAGTTCGGCCTGGAAGCCGTACACGAACCGCACCTCGCGGCGGACCACGAGATCGCCCTTGACGTTGTCGACGGAGAAGACGGCGCAGGAGCGGGCCTGCGGCGCGTCCTCGTCGAGCTCGATCTCGATGCGGGGGCCGTTGCTCGGGTAGAGGGTGACCTTGGCGTGGGTGCGGTCGAAGGCCGGCGTCTGGTCGTAGATGTAGACGAAGAACAGCAGTCGCTTGATCGCGTCGCGGTGGTCGAGGTTGACGAAGATCGTCTCGCCGGAGCCGGAGCCGAACCGGTCGTCGCCGCTGAGCTTCACGTACGGCGGCTCGTTCAGCTCGCCGTAGAAGCCGCCGAGCGGCTGCACCACGCCCCTGCTGCCGTCGGCCAGTTCGTACAGGCAGCCCAGGTCGAGGTCGACGTTGACCATGCCCTGGGTGTGGGCCTGGACCTCCTCGGGCTTGAAGAGCCGGGAGGGGTGGCGGAGGAGACTGGTGGACTGGCGGCGGCGGTCCTCGATGTCGGAGCTCCGCATCCGCCAGGAGAGGTTGACCCGGAGGTTGCCGGTGGCGGCGCCCTGCTTGGTGAGGGAGACCGTCGGACGGCGTCTGGTCAGGTCGATGGAACCGCCGGAGTCGCCCGAGTCGAACGGCTCTCCCCGTCCCGGAAAGAGATTGTCGAAGAAGCCCACGGCTCCGCACCCCCCACGCTCGGTCCACCCCTGTCCTGTGCCGCGCTCACACGCCGCGGGGCGGCCGGGTGCTCCCGGCCGCCCCGCAGTGAAGCGTTCCTCATTGCCGGGGTGGTCACACCCCGATTGTCGGAGGTGTCACACCCCGGACGTCACTTCGGCCTTGTCGTCCGAGGCGTCAGCTTTTCCCTCGGCCGCCGCGAGCGCCTTGTTGCGGCGGACGGAGGACCAGAAGGACCAGGCGATCAGGGCGACGCCGATGCCGCCGGTGACGATCTCCGGGATCTCGTACTGGATGGTGACCATGAGGACCACGGCCAGGGCGCCGATCGCGTAGTGGGCGCCGTGCTCCAGGTAGACGTAGTCGTCGAGGGTGCCCTGGCGGACCAGGTAGACCGTGAGCGAACGGACGTACATGGCGCCGACACCGAGGCCGAGGGCCATCAGGACGATGTCGTTGGTGATGGCGAAGGCACCGATGACGCCGTCGAAGGAGAAGGAGGCGTCGAGGACTTCGAGGTAGAGGAACATGAAGAAGGCGGCCTTGCCGGCGAGCTGGACCGCCGAAACCTTCTTGCCGCTGCGCTTGGCCTCTTCCTCGGCCTCGTGCTCGCGCTCCTCTTCCTCCTCCAGCTTGTTCTCGAAGTAGCCGGAGAGTCCGCCGACGACGAGGTACGTGATGAGGCCGGCGACACCGGAGATGAGCACCGTCTGCGCCTTGTCGACGTGCGCGCCGCCGTGCTGGTGGGCCTGGGTCGCGAAGGTCATCGCGGTGATCAGCAGGACGACGAGCGCGATGCAGACCGACAGCATGTCGACCTTGCCGAGCTTGGCCAGCGGGCGCTCGATCCAGCGCAGCCACTGGATGTCACGCTCCTCGAAGATGAAGTCGAGGAAGATCATCAGCAGGAACATGCCACCGAAGGCGGCGATCGACGGGTGCGCGTCGGTGACCAGTTCCTGGTACCTGTCCGGGTTGTTGAACGCCAGGTCGACGGCCTCGATCGGGCCGATCTTGGCGCTGATCGCGACGATCACGACGGGGAAGACCAGACGCATGCCGAAGACGGCGATGAGCACACCGATCGTGAGGAAGATCTTCTGCCAGAAGGCATTCATCTTCTTCAGGATTCCGGCGTTGACCACCGCGTTGTCGAAGGAGAGCGAGATCTCGAGGATGCAGAGGATCGCGACGACTCCGAACGCCTCCCACCCCCCGTAGATCACGCCGGCGACCAGGCCGAGCGCGGTGATCGCGAACGACCAGCCGAAGGTTTTCAGAACCACTGTCTACCCCATCGTGATATTTACGCGGCTTTACGAAACGTTGACCCCGAAGTCTAGAGCGATGCCCCGAAGGCCGGACGCGTACCCCTGACCCACGGCCCGGAACTTCCATTCGCCGTTGTAGCGGTAGAGCTCCCCGAAGATCATCGCGGTTTCGGTGGAGGCGTCCTCGGAGAGGTCGTAACGCGCGAGTTCCTGTCCGTCCGCCTGGTTCACCACGCGGATGAAGGCATTGCTGACCTGTCCGAAGGTCTGGCCGCGATTGTCGGCCTCGTGGATGGACACCGGGAAAATGATCTTGTCGCAGTGCGCCGGGACCTTGGTGAGGTCGACGATGAGCGACTCGTCGTCGCCGTCGCCCTCGCCGGTGAGGTTGTCACCGGTGTGCTCGACGGAGCCCTCGGGGCTCCTGAGGTTGTTGTAGAAGACGAAGTACTCGTCGCCGAGCACCCGTCCGGACTGGCACAGCAGGGCGCTGGCGTCGAGGTCGAAGGGGGCTCCGGTGGTGGAGCGCGCGTCCCAGCCGAGACCCACGAGCACCTGGGTGAGATTGGGTGCGGCCTTGGAGAGGGAGACATTGCCTCCCTTGGCGAGCGTGACGCCCATGACGGTGGTTCCTCCCCGGGGTTCTGCGGATGCGCGATGAGGCGCGTCCGGCGCCGCACGGAAGGTGCGGCGCCGGACGGGATGCGGTGCGTCGGCTCAGACGTTGACGCCGAAGTCCTGCGCGATGCCGCGCAGGCCCGAGGCGTAGCCCTGGCCGACGGCGCGGAACTTCCACTCCGCGCCGTGGCGGTAGAGCTCGCCGAAGACCATGGCGGTCTCGGTCGAGGCGTCCTCGGAGAGGTCGTAACGCGCGATCTCGGCGCCGCCGGCCTGGTTCACCACGCGGATGAACGCGTTGCGGACCTGGCCGAAGGACTGCTGGCGGTTCTCGGCGTCGTAGATGGACACCGGGAAGACGATCTTGGCGACATCGGCGGGGACGCCGGCCAGGTTGACCTTGACCTGCTCGTCGTCGCCCTCGCCCTCACCGGTGAGGTTGTCACCGGTGTGCTCGACGGAGCCGTCGGCGCTCTTCAGGTTGTTGAAGAAGACGAAGTCCTGGTCGTTGCGGACCTTGCCCGCCTCGTTCACCAGGATGGCGCTGGCGTCGAGGTCGAAGTCCGTACCGGTGGTGGTGCGGACGTCCCAGCCCAGACCGACGGTGACGGCGGTCAGGCCAGGGGCCTCCTTGGTCAGCGAGACGTTGCCGCCCTTGCTGAGGCTGACTCCCACGAGTCCCTCCATTGGTTTCCAGGGGCAGCGCCCCCAGTCGTGCGTTGGCATCGGATCAACGACTGGATCCTAGTGACGGGTTCCCAGTCGAAACAGACGTTTCGCCCGAGTGTTGGCGGGCGATCCCCCTGGACGGGGCCTCAGAGGGCCGCCAGGGCCTTGGCGTACTCGTCGGTGTCGCGGGCGTCCGGGAGGGCGTTGACGACCGACCAGCGGACCACGCCGGCCCTGTCGAGGACGAAGGTGCCGCGCACCGCGCAGCCCTTGTCCTCGTCGAACACGCCGTACGCGCGGGAGACCGCGCCGTGCGGCCAGAAGTCGGAGAGCAGCGGGAACTCCAGGTCCTCCTGCTCGCCGAAGACGCGCAGGGTGTGCATGGAGTCGCTGGAGACGGCGAGCAGCTGGGTGTCGTCGTTGACGAACTCGTCGAGGCGGTCGCGCAGCGCGCGCAGCTCGCCGGTGCACACACCGGTGAAGGCGAAGGGGTAGAAGAACAGCAGGACGTTCTTCGTGCCGCGGAACGAGGACAGCCGCACGGTCCGGCCGTGGTTGTCCTTCAGCTCGAAGTCGGGGGCCTCGGCCCCGATCTCGATCGCCATCGCTCACGCATCCCTTCGCGGACGGGCCGGCCCCTGGGCCGAAACGGTGAAACCCACCCTAAGGGGCCGGGGGGCCGCGCCCGGCCGGGCCCTGACGCGCGGGAGCCCCCGCCGGAGTCGGCGGGGGCTCTGCGCAGCGTAGGGGGATCAGCGCTTCGGAGTGCCGAGGCGGGTGCCCGTCCAGTCCTTGGCGACGCTGATGCTCTTGGTCTGGGAGAGACCAGCGGTCTGCGCGGCATCGTTGATGTCGCTCGGCTCGATGTAGCCGTCGCGGCCCGTCTTCGGCGTCAGCAGCACGATGTGGCCGCTGTCCTCGAGGAGACCGATGGAGTCCACCAGGGCGTCGGTGAGGTCACCGTCCTCGTCACGGAACCACAGCAGCACGACGTCGGCGACGTCGTCGTAGTCCTCGTCCACGAGATCCTGGCCGATAAGGGACTCGATGCCTTCACGGAGATCGAAGTCGACGTCGTCGTCGTAGCCGATCTCCTGGACCACCTGTCCGGGCTCGAACCCCAGCCTCGCCGCCGGGTTGGTCCGCTCCTCCGCGTGGTCCGCGGTCGCGCTCACGGCTTGCCTCCTGCTCATGTATCGGAAAATGCCTCGCCACGCGCGGGCGCGCGGCGCTGGCCGTAGTCCACACGTGCCGGGGCGGATCGCGCAAGTACCCGGCCGATGAGACCGCCGAAACGGTGACGTTTGGGGCCGTCTCGCCGCAACTTCCGGCGAGGACCCGTCGCGCTCCGTGACAAGGCACTCACTCTTCGCCCCGCTTTGTATGTCTCTGCGGCTTCAGTCTGCCGAACGGACTGGCGGAACGCATGCGCGGGATGGGCGTAAGGTTGCGATTTGACCGGACAAGGCACCCCGCGAGGGTTACCGCTCGGTAAAGATGACGTTTGCCGTCGGCGGGGTACACGATGAACATCCCGGCCCCGGCGGGGTTTCCGTCCCGTGGGCTCCACCGACCAGCGAAGGAACAGCGTGGCTTCCGCATCCGATCGCAACCCGATCATCATTGGCGGCCTTCCCAGCCAGGTCCCGGATTTCGACCCGGAAGAGACCCGGGAATGGCTCGACTCCCTGGACGCCGCCGTCGACGAGCGGGGCCGGGAGCGCGCCCGCTACCTCATGCTGCGGCTGATCGAGCGGGCCCGCGAGAAGCGGGTGGCCGTGCCCGAGATGCGCAGCACGGACTACGTCAACACGATCGCCACCCGCGACGAGCCCTTCTTCCCGGGCAACGAGGAGATCGAGCGCAAGGTCCTCAACGCCACCCGCTGGAACGCGGCCGTGATGGTCTCGCGCGCCCAGCGCCCGGGCATCGGCGTCGGCGGCCACATCGCCACCTTCGCGTCCTCCGCCTCGCTGTACGACGTCGGCTTCAACCACTTCTTCCGCGGCAAGGACGAGGGTGACGGCGGCGACCAGATCTTCTTCCAGGGCCACGCCTCCCCCGGCATCTACGCCCGCGCCTTCCTGCTCGACCGGCTGAACGAGACGCAGCTCGACGCCTTCCGCCAGGAGAAGTCGAAGTACCCGAACGGCCTCTCGTCCTACCCGCACCCGCGGCTCATGCCGGACTTCTGGGAGTTCCCCACGGTGTCGATGGGCCTCGGTCCCCTCGGCGCGATCTACCAGGCCCGGATGAACCGCTACATGGAGGCCCGCGGCATCGCCGACACCTCCAGGTCGCACGTGTGGGCCTTCCTCGGCGACGGCGAGATGGACGAGCCGGAGTCGCTGGGCCAGCTGACCCTGGCGGCCCGCGAGAACCTCGACAACCTCACCTTCGTCGTCAACTGCAACCTGCAGCGCCTCGACGGCCCGGTGCGCGGCAACGGCAAGGTCATCCAGGAGCTGGAGTCGGTCTTCCGGGGCGCCGGCTGGAACGTCATCAAGCTGATCTGGGACCGCTCCTGGGACCCGCTGCTCGCCCAGGACCGCGACGGCATCCTCGTCAACAAGATGAACACCACGCCGGACGGGCAGTTCCAGACGTACGCGACGGAGACCGGCGCGTACATCCGCGACCACTTCTTCGGCGACGACCAGCGGCTGCGGGCCATGGTCGAGCACATGACCGACGACCAGATCCTGCACCTGGGCCGCGGCGGTCACGACCACAAGAAGATCTTCGCGGCGTTCTCCGCGGCCAAGGCCCACAAGGGCCAGCCGACGGTGATCCTCGCCAAGACCGTCAAGGGCTGGACGCTGGGTCCCAACTTCGAGGGCCGCAACGCCACCCACCAGATGAAGAAGCTGACGGTCGACGACCTCAAGGGCTTCCGCGACCGGCTGCACATCCCGATCACGGACAAGCAGCTGGAGGAGGGCCTGCCGCCCTACTACCACCCGGGCCGGAACTCCGAGGAGATCCAGTACATGCACGACCGCCGCAAGGCGCTCGGCGGGTACGTGCCCACCCGCGTGGTCCGCTCCAAGCCGCTGGTGCTGCCGGACGACAAGACCTACGCCGCCGTCAAGAAGGGCTCGGGCCAGCAGTCCATCGCCACGACGATGGCCTTCGTCCGGCTGCTCAAGGACCTGATGCGGGACAAGGAGATCGGCAAGCGCTTCGTGCTGATCGCGCCGGACGAGTACCGCACCTTCGGCATGGACTCGTTCTTCCCGAGCGCCAAGATCTACAACCCGCTCGGCCAGCAGTACGAGGCCGTGGACCGCGAACTGCTCCTCGCCTACAAGGAGTCCCCGACCGGCCAGATGCTGCACGACGGCATCTCCGAGGCGGGCTGCACCGCCTCCCTGATCGCCGCCGGCTCCGCGTACGCCACGCACGGCGAACCGCTCATCCCGGTCTACGTCTTCTACTCGATGTTCGGTTTCCAGCGCACCGGCGACCAGTTCTGGCAGATGGCCGACCAGCTCGCCCGCGGCTTCGTGCTCGGCGCCACCGCCGGCCGCACGACGCTCACCGGCGAGGGCCTCCAGCACGCCGACGGACACTCGCACCTCCTCGCCTCGACGAACCCGGCGTGCGTCGCCTACGACCCGGCCTTCGGCTTCGAGATCGCGCACATCGTCCAGGACGGTCTGCGCCGCATGTACGGCCCCGAGGCCGAGGACGTCTTCTACTACCTGTCGGTCTACAACGAGCCGATCCAGCACCCGGCCGAGCCGGCGGACGTGGACGTCGACGGCATCCTCAAGGGCATCCACCTCTACCGGAAGGGCGAGACCGGCGCGATCCCCGCGCAGATCATGGCCTCCGGCGTCGCCGTGCCGTGGGCCCTGGAGGCCCAGCGGATCCTCGCCGAGGAGTGGAACGTCCGCGCGGACGTCTGGTCCGCCACGTCCTGGAACGAACTGCGCCGCGAGGCCGTGTCCGTCGAGGAGCACAACCTGCTCCACCCGGACGAGGAGCAGCGCGTGCCGTACGTGACGCGCAAGCTGCAGAGCGCCCAGGGCCCGTTCGTGGCGGTCTCCGACTGGATGCGCTCGGTGCCGGACCAGATCTCCCGCTGGGTGCCGGGCCGCTACACCTCGCTCGGCGCGGACGGCTTCGGCTTCGCGGACACCCGCGGCGCGGCCCGCCGCTACTTCCACATCGACGCCCAGTCGATCGTCCTCGCGGTCCTGACCGAACTGGCCCAGGACGGCAAGGTCGACCGCTCGGCCCTGAAGCAGGCCGTGGACCGCTACCAGCTGCTCGACGTCTCGGCCGCCGACCCCGGCCCCGCGGGCGGCGACGCCTAGCAGGCCAGGGCCGCGCGGCGACGGCAGGAGGACGCGCATCACCTGCCGAGGACGCGCATCGCCTGGTGAGGGCACGTATCACCTGGTGAGGGCGGTGGGACCGATGGTCCCGCCGCCCTTCGGCGTTCCCTACGATGCCGGGATGAAGGAACGCTGGGAAGAGCGCACCCAGACGCCGCTGCTGGTGCTGGCCGTGGCGTTCGGGATCGCCTACGCCGTACCGATCGTGGCACCGGACGCCGCCCCCTGGGTGCACCGGCTGTGCACCCATGTCGAGTGGGCGGTGTGGGCCGCGTTCGCCCTGGACTACCTCGTACGGCTGGCGCTCGCCCCGGCCCGCTGGGCCTTCGTGCGCAGCCATCCGGTGGACCTGCTCGCGGTGCTGCTGCCGATGGTGCAGCCGCTGCGGCTGCTTCGGGTGGTCTCCACGCTCCTCCTGGTGGGCCGGCGGGCCCGGATGGCCCCGCAGATAACGCTCACCACCTATGTGGCGGGCGCGGTGGTCGGGCTGATGATGTTCGGCTCGCTGGCCGTGCTCCATGTGGAGCGGGACGCGCCGAACGGCAACATCAAGACGCTCGGGGACGCGGTCTGGTGGTCCTTCACCACGATGACCACCGTCGGTTACGGCGACCACGCCCCGACCACCGGTCTGGGCCGGGTGCTCGCGGTGGGCCTGATGCTGTCCGGCATCGCGCTGCTCGGTGTGGTGACGGCCAACATCGCCGCCTGGTTCATCGCGCGCTTCGACCGGGACGACGAGGTCGAACGCCGGCAGACCGAGCTGCTGGAGGCGCTGACCCGGGAGGTGCGGGAGCTGCGGGCCGAGGTCGCGCGCCTCTCGGCGCCGCCCTCCGGCACCCCCGACGGACCGGAGCTGCCCGCCCCTATCTCTCCCAGATCTTGAACGCCCGGACCTGGTAGGGCGTCTGCGGCACCCAGGTGCCGCGCCCCGGATAGGTCTCGAACTCGCCGGTCTCCGCGCACGTCGGGGACTGGTACGTGGTGACCGGCCGGCCCGTGCGGTTGGCCAGGGACTGGGCGCTCGTCCCGGCCGGCAGGGCGACGCAGCTCTCGACGTCGACCGCGGCCAGCTCGTGCGCCTGCGCGCGGCCCTTGAAGTCGGCCTTGGGCCACAGACACAGCTGGCCGGCACCGCATGCGCCGAGCACCGTGCCGGACGCGGCGGCCGGTGCTGGTGCGGCGGCCGTGACGGCTGCCGGTGCGGCGGCCGGTGCTGGTGCCGCTGCCGGAACGGCGGGCGTGACCGCCGTCGGCGCCGCGGCGGTCGCGGCCGTCGGAACCGCTGCGGTCGCCGGGGCCGTGAGCGCGGCGGTCAGAACGGCCGCCGCGGCGAGAAACGTCTTCGTGTACATGCAGGTGAACCCCCGTCTCGTAACTCTCCGTAATCACGAGCATGGCGAAGAGATCCGGGGGACGGAAGAGGGGCCGCCCCCGTTCCCACGAACGGGTGACGGCCCCCTACGGGAACCCTGAGGGACGTCAGATGTGCGCCGCGCCCACGCCCGCCTCCGCGTTCTCGCCGCGCTTGGTGAGCGTGGCGACGAGCGCCGCGACGACGGCCACGACACCGGCGACGGTGAAGGCCAGGCCCATGCCGTCCATGAACGTGTCGTGGATGACCTTGCCGATGGTCTGGAACATCTCCGGCGTCATGCCGGGCGCCTTGGCCAGCTCCGGCGGCACCATGCCGAACTCGGCCGCCTGCTCCAGGCGCGGGTCGGCGGGCACCGGGATGCCGGCGTCCTTCCAGTTCTCGGCGAAGGCGCTCGACACCTTCGACGACATGACCGCGCCGAGCACCGCCGTGCCGAGCGCGCCGCCGACCTGCATCGCGGCCTGCTGCAGACCGCCGGCCACGCCGGACAGCTCCAGCGGGGCATTGCCGACGATGACCTCGGTGGCACCGACCATGACCGGGGCCAGGCCCAGGCCGAGCAGCCCGAACCAGAGCGACATCGCGAGGTTGCCGGTGTCGGCGGTGAGGGTGAGCATGCCGAACATGGCGGCGGCCGTGCAGACCATGCCGCCGACCAGCGGGACCCGCGGGCCGAACTTGGTGATCAGCGCGCCGGCCAGCGGCGAGGAGACGATCATCATGCCCGTCAGGGGCAGCAGCGCGAGCCCGCTGTCGACCGGGCTGAGGCCCTTCACGCCCTGGAGGTAGAAGGTCACGAAGAACAGGCCGCCCATGAAGGCGAAGGCCATCAGGACCATGAGGACCACACCGGCCGAGAGCGGCACGGAGCGGAACATCTGGAGCGGGATGAGCGGCTCCCTCACCTTGGTCTCCCAGAGGGCGAAGACCGCGAAGAGGACAACGGCGCCGATCAGGCAGCCCCAGGTCTTGCCGCTGCCCCAGCCCCAGGACTCGCCGGCCTTGATGATGCCCCAGATGAGGGCGGCCATCGCGGCGGAGAGCAGCACGATGCCGAGGATGTCGAAGGAGCGCGGGGCGTTCTCGGCGCGGTGGTCCTTGAGGATCACCAGGCCGAGCGCCAGCGCGAGGACACCGACCGGCACGTTGATGAAGAAGACGGACTGCCAGCTCTGGTGCTCGACGAGCAGGCCGCCGACGATCGGACCGCCGGCGGTCGAGGCGCCGATGACCATGCCCCAGATGCCGATGGCCATGTTGAGCTGCTCGGCCGGGAAGGTGGCGCGCAGCAGGCCGAGCGCGGCCGGCATCAGCAGGGCGCCGAAGAGGCCCTGGAGCACGCGGAAGGCGATGACGAGGCCGATGGAGTCCGACAGGCCGATCGCGCCGGAGGCGAGGGCGAAGCCGGCGATGCCGATGAGGAAGGTCTGCCGGTGGCCGAAGCGGTCACCGAGCTTGCCGGCGGTGATCAGCGCGACGGCGAGCGCGAGCAGATAGCCGTTGGTGATCCACTGGACCTCGGCGAGCGACGCCTGGAGGTCCTCCTTGATGGCGGGGTTGGCGATCGCGACGATCGTGCCGTCGAGCGCCACCATCATCACGCCCACGGCGACGGCGAGCAGGGTCAGCCACGGGTGGCCGCGCAGTCCCTTCGCCGGGGCCGTCTCGGGCGCCCGGCCGCCCCCCTGACCCTGCGGGGCCTTTTCCACGGTGATCTGACTAGTCATGCGATCGAGGCTAGTGTCAGTCACTGACAATTGACAAAGCGATTCACGCGCCGGTAACTGTCACGTAGCTCACAGGTACCCTGAGCCGGACGAAGTGGCGAAAAAGCAGCGCGGAGAGGGCCCGACCATGACCGTTCCCGGCCTGCGCGAGCGCAAGAAGCAGCGCACCCGCGACGCGTTGATCCGGGTCGCCCTCGAACTGTTCACCACCCAGGGCTTCGAGCGGACCACGGTCGACGAGATCGCCGACGCCGTCGACGTCTCCCAGCGCACCTTCTTCCGCTACTTCGCCACCAAGGAGGACGTGGCCTTCGCCGTCCAGCAGATGGTGGAGGAGCGCTTCGTCCGGGCCCTCGCCGAACGCCCGCCCGAGGAGGGCCCGTTCGACGCGATGCGCAACGCGGTCCTCGGCGCCTGGGACACCATTGGCGAGGCGATCGTGGAGGTGGTGCCCGTCGAGCTGTACCTGCGGACCTTCCAGAGCATCGAGTCGACGCCCGCCCTCCTCGCCGTGCACCTGCGCCGTTCCACGGAGATGGAGGAGACCATCGCCCAGCTGATCGCCGAGCGCGAGGGCCTGGACGTGGACGAGGACCCGCGCCCCCGGATCGCGGTCGCCGCGTTCAGCGGCGTGATGCGGGTGACCGGGCAGCTGTGGGGACGCAGCGAGAACCCCACCCTGGAGTCCATCCGCGCCCTCACCGAGCACTACCTGGACCACCTGGCGCCGGCGCTGGAGCCGCACTGGCGCTAGGCCGCCCTTCCGGACCCTGACCGGGTCCGCGCCTGATCCGAAGGAAATGGGTCGGATCCTGGCCGGGTCCGCGCCTCACCCGAAGGAAACGGGTCAGATCCCGGCCGGGTCCCCACCTGAACCGAAGGAAACACCCCCGGCCCGGAGCGAGCTCCGAGTACCGCCACGCACACGCACCGTCACCGCGCCACTCGGGGCGGAGTGATCCGCGTCACTCGCCGCACGGGCCCGCCCCGCCGCCCCCTAGGGTGGCGGCCAATGCCTTCCTTCGACTCCTCCCCCACCCTCACCGCCTGGCGGATGCTGCTCGCCCTCGCCGTGGTGTTCGTGCTCCTCGCGACGACCGGGTGGACCACGATCCGGCATCAGCGCACGCCGGGGCCGACGCGGGAGGAGGCGCTCCTCTCGTGGACGCACGACCGGATCGGCCACCGCGCGCTGCCCGACCCGAAGGCGCCCGCCCGGACGGTCGCCGCGTTCTTCGCCGCGATCGGCCCGGCGCAGGCCGCCCGGCTCGCCGACACCCATCCGTTCGTCGTCGGCAACCTCAACGGCGTCCCCGTCACCCTGCGCTACCGCGCCAACCGGGAGTCCCTGTCCCGCGCCCTGGCCGCCGAGCGCGACCGGGTGGACGACCCGCGGCTCACCGCCGAGGGCCGCCACCAGGCCGTGCGCCGGGTGCACCGCTTCACCAGCCTGATGCGGCCGGGCCGGCAGATCCTCGCCTTCGACCCGACGGGCACCGGACGGACCGCGGAGGTGCTCGGCGACCTGGAGCGGGCCCGGCGGATCTCGGTGATCGTGCCCGGCGTCGACACCAACCTGCTGACCTTCCAGAAGACCGCCCGCCGCTACTCGGCGCCGGCCGGCATGGCGGACGCCCTGTACGCCGCCGAGCGCCGGGCCGATCCCCGTACCCGTACCGCCGTCATCGCCTGGGCCGACTACACCGCGCCCGTCGGCGTCGGCATCGAGGCCGCCATCGGGCGGCTCGCCGCGAACGGCGCCGTACGGCTCGTCGACCTGACCGCCGCCCTGCCCGGTGACGCCCCGGTCACCCTCTTCTGCCACAGCTACGGCTCCGTGCTGTGCGGCGTCGCCGCGCCCCGGCTGCCCGCCCGGGTCACCGACCTGGTCGTGGCCGGCAGCCCCGGCATGCGGGCCGAGAAGGCCGCCGACCTCGGCACCCGGGCCCGGATCTGGGCCATGCGGGACACCGACGACTGGATCGCCGACGTGCCCCACATGGAGCTCGGCGGGGTCGGCCACGGCGCCGATCCGGTGGCGCCGGAGTTCGGCGCGCGACTGCTCTCGGCGGAGGGCGCCGCCGGTCACGCCGGCTACTTCGAGCCGGGTACGAGCAGCCTGCGGAACTTCGCCGCGATAGGGGTCGGCGCGTACGGCACTCTGACCTGCGCGAGCGCCGACAGCGCTTGCCTCGGCGGAATTTCCGGCGGTGCGGCCGTCTGACGCGCGTAGATCACGGCGGATTTACGGTGGTCGTGAAGGGGCGACGTCGGGGCATACGCCACATACGATGAGGCGTATGGGTGATGTGCTGGCCGGAATTCATGCCACCTGGGAGTTCGAGAGCGACGCAGTCGTCATCCGCTTCGAACGGGGGATCCGAACGCCGAAGCTCCTCAACGCGCTGCGCGAACGGCGCATCCCGCACGAGGCGCTGGCATCGGTGACGCTCTCCCCCGGGAAGCGGGGCACCGTCGTGCTCCACGCCGTGCCGCGGGACGGCGCCGATCCGCTGATGGAAGCGGCCGCAGGGCAGCTCAAGGACGGCAGCGACCCCTACCGTCTCGTGCTGCCCGCCGAGCGGGAGACGCTCGCCGAGTACTACCGCGACGAGCTGCGCACCGCGATCGCGCCGTACGAGGACCTGGGCCCGGCGGACCGCTTCCTGGTGGCGGCGCCCGAGGGACCGCAGTCCTTCAAGGCGTACGACGGGAAGGCGAGCTTCGACGGGACGGCGGAGATCTCGTTCCGCTGGTTCTGGACGGGCGCCTCCTCGGAGAAGTGGAAGGCGGGCGACCAGACCTTCCGGGTGCGGGAGCTCAGCGGCGTCGAGTGGCGCTCGCCCGAGATCCTCGACGGCTATCTGCGGCTCGTGCGCCGCGACGGCCACGACGCGCGCCCGGTGCAGCCCGACCACGACCCGGCCTCCGTCGTCTTCGGCCTCGGCTACGGACCGGTGCACGAGTCCCTGCCGTTCGCCGCGTCCGTGCTCGCCGCGATCCGCGGCGCGTCCGACCGGGTGCCGGTCGCGGTGCAGGCGGCGCCGCACCGGGACCCGGCGGGAGTTGCGGATAGGATCCGCCACCTCGGCGAGCTGCATCAGGCGGGGCTCGTGACGGACGAGGAGTTCTCCGCGAAGAAGGCGGAACTGCTCGCGGAGCTGTAGCGCTCGGGGGTCGTACCGCGGTATGACCCACCGGCCCCCACTCCGGTATGACGTTCCCGCCCGCCCCCGCTGCCTACGCTGGGCGGGCCATGGAAAAGGAACAGGAACAGCCGCGCACGCCACGGTCCGGAGCGCGGGCCCGGACGCCCGGAGCCTCATCCCGGACGCCGGCACGTCCGGCCCGGACGCCCGGAGCCTCAGCGCGGACGCCCGGCGCCCGGGCCCAGGAGCTGCTCCGCAGCTTCGGGACCGCCCTCGCGACCCCCACCGGACCCGGCGAGCCGCTGCTCGCCCGGGCGTCCTCCCGATGGGTGCGCCTGCTGCCGTACGGCGTCGCCGTCGTGCTGGTCGCGGCCCTGCTGCCCGTCACCGTCACCGTGCTGGTGAACGAGTACGACGTCAACGGCGCCGTCGCCGGGGCCCTCGCGACCGCGCAGACCGTGCCGTTGCTGCTGGCCGTCACCCGGCCGCTCCAGGCCTGGTGGGTGATCGTCGTGGCGGACGTCCTGGGCGGCTTCGTGCTGCTCGGCTCCGACTACCACCAGCTCCCGTGGCCGTGGACGCCCACGGTCGTCGTCGGCTACCTCTTCCTGATGCTCGCCCTCGGACTGCGCGAGTCCCGGCGCGCCCTGGTGGGGGTGTGGCTGGTGACCGGCGCCGCGGGAGCCGTCTTCGAACTCATCTCGCCCGGCCGCCCCGGCGACGGCATCATCGTGCTGCTGTTCGTGATCAGCGGGATCCTGCTGCTCCTCACCGCGACCCTGCGCGGGCGCGGCGAGGCGGAACGGCGCCTCGTCGAGCAGGAGACCATCAGCGAGGCCGAGCGGGCCCGCCGCACCCTCCTGGAGGAGCGGGCCAGGATCGCCCGGGAGCTGCACGACGTGGTCGCCCACCACATGTCGGTGATCACCGTGCAGGCGGACTCCGCCCCATACCGCATCCCTGACCTGCCGGACGCGGCCCGCGAGGAGTTCGCGTCGATCGCGTCCGGGGCGCGCGAGTCGCTCGCCGAGATGCGGCGGCTGCTCGCGGTGCTGCGCAGCGAGGGCACGGAGGGCGAGCGGGCGCCGCAGCCCGGCCTCGACCGGCTGCAGCAGCTGGTGGAGGCGACGGTACGGGCGGGGGTTCCGGCCGAGCTGTCGATGGCGGCGGACCTCGGGGAGTTCGTCGAGGTGCCGCAGGCGGTGGACCTCTCGGCGTACCGGATCGTGCAGGAGGCCCTGTCCAACGTCGTCCGGCACGCGCCGGGCGCCGTGACCCGGGTGTCCGTGCGGGCCGACGGGAAGGGCTGGCTGACCGTCCTGGTCGTCAACGGACCCACCGCGGAGCGGACTTCGCCGCTGGAGGGCGGCTCGGGCACCGGGCACGGCCTCGTCGGGATGCGCGAGCGCGTACGGTTGACCGGCGGCTCGCTGGACACCGGGCCGCTGCCGGACGGGGGCTTCCGGGTCGCCGCCCGGCTGCCGCTGACACCTCCCTGACGCACCCCGCCGAACCGCTGACGACCCCGAAGGGCGCCCCGTGACCATCCGCGTGATCATCGTCGACGACCAGGCCATGGTGCGGGCGGGCTTCGCCGCCCTGCTCTCGGCGCAGACCGACATCGACGTGGTGGGCGAGGCGCCCGACGGCCGGCAGGGCGTGGAGGTGGCCCGTACGACCCACCCGGACGTGGTCCTGATGGACGTGCGGATGCCCGAGATGGACGGACTCGCGGCGGCCCGGGAGATCCTCGACCCTCCGCCGGGCGTCGTGCACCGGCCGAAGGTCCTCATGCTCACCACCTTCGACGTGGACGACTACGTGTACGAGGCGCTGCGCGCCGGCGCCTCCGGCTTCCTCCTGAAGGACGCGCCGCCGGCCGACCTGATCGCCGCGGTCCGGGTGGTCGCGGCGGGCGAGGCGCTGCTCGCGCCCTCGGTCACGAAGCGGCTGATCGCCGACTTCGCCGCGACCCGGCCCGCGCCGCGCGGCGACCGGGCCGCCCTGCGTCTCAACGGGCTCACCCCGCGCGAGACGGAGGTCCTGGAACTGATCGCCCGGGGCCTGTCGAACCAGGAGATCGCCGACCACCTGGTGCTCGCCGAGCAGACCGTGAAGACCCACATCGGGCGGGTGCTCGCCAAGCTGGACCTGCGCGACCGGGCGCAGGCGGTGATCTTCGCGTACGAGTCGGGTCTGGTCACGCCGGGCGGCCAGTAGCCGGCGAGGCGGGGGAAAACCCCACCCCCGTCCTGGGGCAGGCCGCTCGTCCGCCCCCTACCCCGGTATCACTTCACGGTTGGCGCCCCGGTGTGACGTGCCGTCACCCGTCCGCTTCCTACCTTCCTCTCGCTCACGAC
Organism: Streptomyces sp. NPDC127092; assembly: GCF_042722475.1. Classification (NCBI taxonomy): domain Bacteria; kingdom Bacillati; phylum Actinomycetota; class Actinomycetes; order Kitasatosporales; family Streptomycetaceae; genus Streptomyces; species Streptomyces sp. NPDC127092. The sequence goes on along the minus strand of NZ_JBHXFE010000016.1, from coordinate 37,220 downwards.
GACAGGAACAGGAACGGAAGGGAAGTGGCCGATGCGCCGGTTCACGAGGACCCTGCTCGCCACCGCACTCACCGCCACCGTGATGGCGGGCACCGCGGGCTGGGCGTCCGGGACCACCCAGCAGGCCGTGACCGGGGCACCGGCCGGTACGGCGGCCTGGCGGGCCGAGGGTCTGCCCGATCCGGAGCGGATGACGCCCGCTCAGACGGCCGCGTTCTTCGGCAAGTTGCCCAGGGCGGAGCAGCAACGGCTGCTGCGTGAGCACCCAGGGGTGGTCGGCAACCTCGACGGCGTCCCGCCCGCCCTCCGTTACGCCGCCAACTCCCGGGCGTCCGGCGGCCGGTTCGCCGGGCAGCAGGTGCTCGCGTACGACCCGCGGGGCCGCGGGCAGGCCGTGCTGGTGTACGGCGACCTGGTGAAGGCCGAGCACGTCGCCGTGATCGTGCCCGGCTCGGACGTCGACGCCGGGAACCTCGCGCCGCTCACCCGCAAGGCCACCGCCCTGCGCGAGGCCACCGGCGGGCGGACCGCCGTCGTCGCCTGGGCCGGCTACACCACGCCCGTCGGCGTCGGTCTCGACGCCGCGTCCGGTGACCTCGCGGAGGCCGGCGCCCGGCGGCTCGTCCGCTTCACCGACGGCCTGCGGGCCGTCGGCGCCGCCGAGCCCGCCCTGTTCTGCCACAGCTACGGCTCGGTGGTGTGCGGGCTCGCCGCGCACGAGCTCAAGGCCAGGGACCTGGTCGCCGTCGCGTCCCCGGGGATGCGCGCCGACGACGTGGCGGCGCTCGGCACCTCGGCGCGGGTGTGGGCGGCGAAGGACCCCACGGACTGGATCGACCGGGTGCCGAACGTCGAGTTCGCCGGGCTCGGCCACGGCACCGACCCCACCAGCCCCGAGTTCGGCGCCCGTGCCGTGCCGGCCGCCGACGCCCAGGGCCACGACGGCTACTTCGCGCCCGGCACCGAGTCACTCCGTACGTTCGCCGCGATCGCGGAGGGGGAACTCCGATGAAGCAGCTGCTCGCCACGGTCGAGAAGATCGAGAAGCGCACCCCGGCCCACCGCGACCGCGCGATCGACGGACTGCGGGCCCTCGCGCTGCTCGCCGTGCCCACCGGGCACTGGCTGCTCGGCGGGTTCACGCTCTCCGCCGACGGCGCGATCCACAACGCGAGCCCGCTGTCCGCGTTCGGCGGGCTCGCGCCGGTCAGCTGGATCCTCCAGATGCTGGGCATCTTCTTCCTGGTCGGCGGCTACGCCTCCGTCCTGTCCTTCCGCCGCCACCAGGACTCCACCGCCGAGTGGCTGAAGGGCCGCCTGGCCCGGCTCGGGCGACCGGTGCTGGGCGTCACGGCCGTGTGGGCGGCGCTGCTGCCCCTCCTCCATTACGGCCTCGGCGTGCCGGCCGACACGCTGCGGACGGCGTCGACGCTCGTCGTCCAGCCGCTGTGGTTCGTCGGCGTGTACACGGTCGTCACCGCGCTGACGCCGTACTGCGTGCGGGCCGCGCGCCGGCTCGGCGCGTGGGCCGCGGCCCCGCTGCTCGGCTCGGTCGCCGTGGTCGACTTCCTGCGCTACGGGCCGTACGCCGAGGCGATGCCGTCCTGGCTGAGCGTCCTCAACATCCTGCCGGGCTGGCTCTTCGCCTATCAGCTGGGCGTCTCCTGGGGCGAGGGCCGGGTCACCCGCCGCCACGCGTGGGGCCTGCTGCTCGGCGGCGCCGCCCTGTTCGCCGCGCTGCTCCTCCACTTCGGCTACCCGGCGTCGATGGTCGGCGTCCCCGGCGAGGCCCGCACCAACTCGCACCCGCCGTCCCTGCTGGTCCTGGCCCTCGCCGCCGCGCAGAGCGGCGCCGCGATCCTGCTGCGGAACCGGCTCGGCCGGCTGCTGCGCCGGCCCGCGCTGTGGGCGCCGGTCGTGGTGGTCAACCTGTCCGCGATGACGATCCTGTGCTGGCACCAGACCGCCATGCTGGCCGCCGCGATCCCCGCCTCGTACGCGGGTGAGCTCGCCGGCCTCGTCGGGTCGCCCGACTCCGTCGGCTGGATCCTGGCCCGCCTGGCCTGGATGCCGGTGTTCGCCGCCCTGCTCGTCCTCATCGGGCGCTACGCACGCGGCTTCGAGTCGCCGTGGACGCGGACGGGCACTGCCCGCCGCGCGCTGGCGGGCGTCCTCGCGGCGGGCTTCGCGGTGTTCGCCCTGGGCCTGGCATGAGACGGCCCCGGCCACGACCCGGGAGAGTCGGCCTGGGCCCGTCCCTTTCGGACCCGGCCACGATCCGGGAGAGACGCCCCCTAGCCCTCCCGAGCCGCCGACGTGAAGCGCATGTCGGGGTAGCGGTCGCCGGTGACCTGCGAGGCGATCGGTTCCAGGAGGGCGAGCTCCGCCTCGCTCAGGGTGATCCGGGTGGCGGCCGCGTTCTCCAGCAGGCGGGCGCGCTTGCGGGTGCCGGGGATGGGGACGACCGTCAGGCCGTGCACGGCCGCGCGCTGCTGGACCCAGGCCAGCGCGATCTGCGCGGGCGTCGCCCCGTGGGCCTGCGCGATCGCGCGGACCGGCTGGAGCAGGGCCGCGTTCCGCTCGGCGTTCTCGCCGTTGAAGCGCGGCTGGTGGCGGCGGAAGTCGTCGTCCGCGAGCTCCTTCGACGCGTCGGCGAACGCGCCGGTGAGGAAGCCGCGGCCCAGCGGCGAGTACGGCACGAAGGTCACGCCGAGCTCGGCCGCGGCGGGGACCGCGGTGCGCTCCACGTCCCGGGAGAACAGCGACCACTCCGACTGGAGTGCGGCGATCGGGTGGACGGCGTGCGCCTCGCGCAGCTCGGCCCCGGTGACCTCGCTCAGCCCGATCTGCCGGATCTTGCCCTCCTTCACCAGCTCGGCCATGGTGCCGACGGACTCGGCGAACGGCACGTCCGGGTCGGCGCGGTGCATGTAGTAGAGGTCGATCGTCTCGACGCCGAGCCGGCGCAGGCTGACCTCGACCGAACGCCGGATGTACGCGGGCGAGTTGTTGACGCCGCGGTAGTGGGGGTCGTCGGCGCGCCGCTCGATGCCGAACTTGGTGGCGAGGACGATCTCGTCGCGGTGCGCGGCGACGAACGGGGCCAGGAACTCCTCGTTGGCGCCCTGCCCGTAGACGTCGGCGGTGTCGATGAGGGTGACGCCGGCCTCCAGGGCCGCGTCGAGGGTGTCGCGGGCGGCGGCCTCGTCCGTGCCGCCGTAGAACTCGCTGATGCCCATCGCGCCGAAGCCCTGGACACCGGTCTCGGGCCCGTCCGGGCCGCCGAGGCGCACGGTGTCGATCCGGCCGGTCAGCGGGGTCGTGAACGCGGTCATGAAGGGGTGCCTCCGCAGATGGTTCCGTAGTGATCGATCTTGCGGTCGAGCACGGCGAGGGCGTCCTGGAGTTCGGCGATGCGGGCGACGACGTCGTCGCGGGTGCCTTCGAGGATCGCGCGCCGCTGGTCGTGGGTGTGGGAGCCCTCCCGTACCAGCTCCGCGTACCGCACCATGTCGGCGACCGCCATGCCGGTGAGCCGCAGCTTGCCGACGAAGGCGAGCCAGTCCAGGTCGCGCCGGGTGAACCGGCGCTGGCCGGTGTGGGTCCGGTCGACGTGCGGCATCAGGCCGATCCGCTCGTACCAGCGCAGGGTGTGTGCCGACAGGCCGGTCAGGGCCGCGACCTCGCTGATGGTGAACCGCTCCTGGGAAACGGGAGCCACCGTGGTCGTGGCCGCCGCCGTGCTCGTGCTCGTGCTCTCGATCACGCTCATGACCACCACGCTAAAAGGTTGGAGTGCACTCGAAGCAAGTAGGCTCGGCAGCATGCAGCAGAGCAGTGTGCCCGGCCTGGTGTCCCTGGCGTCGATCGAGAACTGGCCCGTCCCCACCGCGGCGGCGGCCGTCGTCCGCGCGGACGGCACCCTGGCGGGGTCCCACGGCCCCACCGGGCGCCGCTTCGCGCTCGCCTCCGTCACCAAGCCGCTCGCGGCGTACGCGGTCCTCGTCGCGTACGAGGAGGGCGCGGTCGACCTCGACGAGCCCGCCGGGCCCGAGGGCGCGACCGTACGGCACCTGCTCGCCCACACCTCGGGTCTCGCCTTCGACGAGAACCGGGTGATGTCCGCGCCCGGCACCCGCCGGATCTACTCGAACACCGGCTTCGAGGTGCTCGGCGACCACGTCGCGAAGGCCACGGACATCCCCTTCGCCGAGTATTTGCACCAGGCCGTCCTGGAGCCGCTCGGCATGACCTCCACGACCCTGGAGGGCTCGCCCGCCAAGGACGGCGTGTCGACCGTCGACGACCTGGTGCGCTTCGCCGCCGAGGTGCAGGCGCCGCGGCTGCTCGACCCGCGCACGGTCCTGGACGCGATGACCGTCACGTACCCCGGGCTCACCGGGATCCTGCCGGGTTACGGGCACCAGCGGCCGAACGACTGGGGTCTCGGCTTCGAGATCCGCGACGGCAAGTCGCCCCACTGGACCGGCGCCACGTCCTCGCCGCGCACCTTCGGGCACTTCGGTCAGGCCGGCACCTTCCTGTGGATCGATCCCGAGGCCGGGTGGGCGGGCGGGAGCGGCACGGGCGCGGCGTGCGTGGCGCTGACGGACCGGCCGTTCGGGCCGTGGGCGATCGAGGCGTGGCCGCCGTTCACGGACGCGGTCCTGGCGGAGCTGCGGGCGCGGTAGGGCCTGGCCGGCCCTGTTCCGCCGGACGGGCCCGAGGCCCTACTGCGGCTCGCAGCGCGTGGCCGGCAGCGGGCCGTCCGTGCCGGTGACCAGGACCGTGATCGCGCCGCCGAGGCCCTCGGCGTAGGCCGTCGTGCAGACGAGCTGCTGGTGGGCGACCGCGTCGAGGTCCTGCACGCGGGTCCCGAGACGGAGGGTCAGCACCGGGCGCCCGTCGGAGGCCCTCTGGAGCTCCGCGTGCGGCCGGCCCGCGCCGTGCAGGCTGAGCCGGGTGGTGAGCCCGGCGGCGCGTTCCCGCTCGTCCGGGCCCTCCAGCAGCGTGGCGAGCACCTTGTCGGTCGCGATCCGGTATCCGCCGTCCACCGGGTGGGTGGGCTGGATGACGCGGCCGTGTTCGTCGACGAGGCTGGTCTCCCCCTCGGGCCCGACGGACAGGCCGATGTTGCGGGAGACCGGCATGAGCCGCCCGTCGGCGCCGACGAAGTACAGCAGCAGCTTGGTCCCACTGGTCGGCTGTACGGCGACCGTGGCCGCGCCCCCGGCCTCCACGACGTCGCTTCCCTGTATGCCGCACGCGGCGAGCGCCGGCAGGCACAGCGCGGCGGCGACGGCGGCGGCGGTCCATCGGGTTCTCACAGCGGGATCCTGACGGTGAAGACGGCGCCGCCGTCGGGGCGGTTGGCGGCGACGACGGTTCCGCCGTGCAGCCGCACGTTCTCCTGGGTGATGGCCAGGCCGAGACCGCTTCCGGCCGATCGCGCCCGCGCCGCGTCGGCCTTGTAGAAGCGGTCGAAGACGTGGGGCAGCACGTGGTCCGGGATGCCCGGCCCCCGGTCGGCCACCTCCGTGACGAGCGTGTTCCCGGCCCCCTCCTCGACGTGGACCCGGACCGTCACCGGCGGGCGGCCGTGCCGCAGCGCGTTGCCGACGAGGTTCGCGACGACCACGTCGAACCGGCGCGGGTCGAGCCGGACCCGGATGCCCTCGGTGAGGGTGGCCACGATCTGCTCCGGGTCGGTCCAGTGGCGGTTGATCAGCGTCTTGCGGACGGCCTCGGCCGCGTCCACCTCGTCGGTGTGCAGCTCGGCGGCGCGCGCGTCGAAGCGCGAGATCTCCATGAGGTCCTCGACCAGGACGGCCAGTTTGCCGGTCTCCGCGCTGATCAGGCGGACCGCCCGGGCGGTGTCCGAGTCGAGTGCGCCGGCGTCCTCGTCCAGGACCTCGGTGACCGCGAGCATGCCCGCGAGCGGGGTGCGCAGTTCGTGCGAGACGTCGGAGGCGAAGCGCCGGGCGCGTGCCTCGGCCCGCCGCAGCTCGGCGACGGAACGTTCCAGCTCGGCTGCCGACTCGTTGAAGGTCCGGGCGAGGTCGGCGAGTTCGTCGCTGCCCTTGGCGTGGATACGGGTGTCCAGGCGGCCCCGGCCCATGCTGTGCGCGGCGCGCCGCAGCTCCCGCACCGGGCGCAGCACGCCCCGGGCCGCGAGGAGCGCCGGGACCAGGGCGACGAGGAGCGCGGGCAGCGCGCCGTCGCGGGCGGCGAGGACCATCGCCTCGATGTTCGCCTCCTCCTCTCCGAGGTCCATGACCGCGTACACGACGAGACCGGTGGGGCGGCTCGCGGGATAGCCGCCGCGGCCGCTGAAGACGGCGGGGACGGCGACGGTGAGGTACGGGGTGCCGTTCCTGACGACCCGCTGGAAGCTGCCGTGGGTGGCGCCGGCCGCCGTGGCGCGGCGGCGCAGTTCGGGCGTGAGGACGCTCGACTCCGGCCGGTCGGTGGACGACACCCGCAGGTCGCCGTACTCCGCGTACACCCGCCAGGGCCGTGGCTTGCCCTGCCGGGCGATGCGCTGGAGCTCGCCGCGCAGGCCCTCGGGGTCGATCGGCAGTCCGGTGTTCAGGGTCTCGACCTGCTGCCGGAAGGCGGTGACGGCGGTGTCCTGGGTCTGCTCCAGGATCGCGTTGCGGGCGGCGCGGTAGGTGAGGGCGGCGGTGGTGCCGCAGCCGACGGCGGCGACCAGGAGGAAGGCGAGGACCAGCCGGGTGCGCAGCCCGAAGGGGCGCGGCCGGCGTCTTCTCGGCGGCCGTTCGGCGTCGCCGGGCACGTGGGCCTTCACTGGAGCGGGCCGAAGCGGTAGCCGAAGCCGCGCAGGGTCTGGATGTAGCGGGGCTCGCCGGGGGTGTCCTCGATCTTGTTGCGGAGCCGCCGTACGCAGGCGTCGACGAGCCGGGCGTCGCCGTGGAAGCTGTGCTCCCAGACGTGTTCGAGGAGCTGCTGGCGGCTGAAGACCTGTTCGGGCGCGGAGGTCAGGTGCAGCAGCAGCTTCAGCTCGGAGGGGGCGAGGGCGACCCGTTCGCCGTTCTTGGCGACGGTGAGGCCGGCCCGGTCGACGGCCAGCTCGCCGTGGAACTCCACGGCGGGCCGCCCGCCGCCGGGCTCCTCGATCCGGCGCAGCACCGCGCGGATGCGGGCCTCGATGACCTCGGTGCGGGCGGGCTTGACGATGTAGTCGTCGGCGCCGGCCTCCAGGCCGACGACCACGTCGAAGTCGTCGCCGCGGGCGGTGAGCATGATGATCGGCAGCTGGCTGCTCTCCCGGACCAGCCGGCACACCTGGACGCCGTTCATGCCCGGCAGCATCAGGTCGAGCAGCAGCAGATCGGGCCGGAACTCGCGGAGCGCGGCGAGTCCCGCCTCGCCGGTCGCGGCGGTCCGCACCTCGTGCCCGCGGCGCCGGAGCCCGAGCTCGACGCCTTCGCGGACGGAGGGATCGTCTTCGATCAGCAGCACGCGTGGCATCTGTGGAGTATCCCAAGGTCGGAGCGGTGCCCCGCCGGGGAGGGGGCCCGGCAGGGGCTGGTCGGAGGGAGGGCGGCGTCAGCCCCGTCGTACGAGACGGCGGGCGCGGCCGGTGACGTTCCCGATCAGCGAGCGCACTTCGTCGAGCCGCAGCGGCCGGGCGAGCAGGGCGAACACGGCGACGATCACGAGGGCGCCGGCCAGGCCGGCCGCCACCGGGCCCGCCGGGGCGCTCAGGTCGGCCGTCAGCAGGCCGAGCCCGGCGGCGGGCACCGCCGCGGCGAGCAGCCGCAGGAGCGCGGCACCGGCCCCCGCACCCGTGGGCTCGGCAGCCACCGCCCCCGGACCCGCCGCCCCCGCACCCGCGGGCTCGGCAGCCGCGTTCCTGAGGCGGCGGCTGAGGACGTACGCCGTCAGGCCCCAGCCCGCCCACAGCGCGAGCGAGTAGCCGGCCGCCATGCCCGCGACGGCCCAGCGCGCGGGCAGGAAGGCGGAGGAGCAGACCGCGAGCAGCGCGTTGAGCCCGGCGATGACCAGGTTGAGCAGGAACGGGGTGCGGGTGTCCCGCATCGCGTAGAAGGCGCGGGTGCACACGTACTGCCCGGAGAGCGCGATCAGGCCGGGCGCGAGGGCCATGAGGATCCAGGCCATCGAGCGGACCGCGCCCGCGTCGGTCCGCCCGTACTGGAAGACCGTGGCCATCAGCGGGACGGCGAGCGCGAACAGGGCGCAGGCGGCGGGGACGACGGCGGCCGCGGTGGTGCGCTGCGCGTAGGCGACGTCGCGGCGCACGCCGGCGAGGTCGCCGTCCGCCGCCGCGCCGCTCATCCGCGGCATGAGGGCGGTGACGAGGGCGACGGTGACGATGCCGTGCGGGACGGCCCACAGCAGATAGGCGTTGTTGTACGCGCTGAGCCCGGCGCCCTCGGCGCGCTGTCCGGCCGCCGTGGCGACCTTGGTCGTCACCCAGTACGCGGCCTGGTTGGTGAGGACGAGGAGCACGAGCCAGCCGGCCGCGCGCAGCGGCGCGGCGAGCCCGCTGCCGCGCCAGTCGAACCGGGGCCGCCAGCGGAAGCGGGCCGCCCGCAGCGAGGGCAGGAGCGCCAGGGCCTGGAGCGCGATGCCCGCGGTGGTGCCCCAGCCGAGGAGCGCGGTCTCGCCGGGGGTCAGGTCGCCGCCGTCGGACACGGCGAGGAAGAGCGCGAAGACGCCGATGACGACGAGGTTGTTGAGGACGGGCGTCCACATCATCGCGCCGAACCGGCCGCGCGCGTTGAGCACCTGCCCGAGGAGGGTGAAGAGGCCCAGGAAGAAGATCTGCGGCAGGCAGGAGCGGGCGAAGGCGATCGTCATGTCGCGCTGCGCGCCGGTGTAGTCGGTGTAGCCGTCGACGATCGCGGGCGCCACGAGGACGGCGACGGCGGTCAGGACGGTGAGGGCGAGCACGCAGACGGTGAGCAGCCGGTCGGTGTAGGCGACGCCGCCGTCCTCGTGCTCCTTGGCCGCCTTGACCAGTTCGGGCACGAAGACGGCGTTGAGGGCGCCGCCGAGCAGCAGCATGTAGACGATGGTCGGCACCGAGTTGCCGACGGCGTACCCGTCGGCGACGAAGCCGGTGCCGATGGCGGCGGCGACGACCGCGGACCGGACGAAGCCGGTGGCGCGGGAGACCAGCGAGCCGGCCGCCATGAGGGCGCCGCTGCGGGCCACGGAGGGCGCGGCCTTGGCCCCGGCCGGCTCCCCGGCGGGCGTTGCGGTGGGCGTTGCGGTGGTGCTCGCCGTCATCGGCGGGCCAGGTACGCCTGGAAGGCGCGGTACAGCGTGTGGTTGGTCGTGCCGGGCAACGGAATCTCCCACTCCCCCAGGGTCTCGACGACCTGTCCGCCGGTGCCGAGCTTCCAGCGCAGCAGCCCGTGGGCGCGGTCGTCCGGGTCGAGGGTGGAGGGTACCCCGCGCAGGTCGTAGACGTCGGCTCCGACGGCGTGGGCGTCGAGCATCATGCGCCACTGCAGGGCGTTGGACGGGCGGACCTCGCGGCGGTGGTCGGCGGAGGCGCCGGTCTGGTACCAGACCCGCCGGCCGACGGTGACCATGGTGTGGGCGGCGAGGACCTCGCCCTCGTGCCGGGCGAGGTACAGCTTCATGCGTCCGGGCTGCTCGGCGTTGAGGACGGCGTACTGGCGCTCGTAGTACGCGAGGGAGCGGCCGAGCCGGAAGCCGTCGCGTTCCTCGGTGATCCGCAGCAGCCGGTGGAACTCGGGCAGGTCGGCGGCCGAGCCGACGACCACCTCGACGCCGCTCTTGCGGGCCTTGCGGACGTTGCGCCGCCACTCCTGGTTGAGCCCGTTCCACAGGTCGTCGGGGGTGCGGCCGGTGAGCGGCACCTGGTAGACGTGCCGGGGCTGGGCGTCGGCGCCGTCCTCGGAGTCGCCGCCGCACTTGCGCCAGCCGCGGGCGCGCAGCCGTTCGGCGACGGCGGAGCCCAGCGGGTCGACCTCGCTGGCGAGGACGTCGCCGAGGCGCCGCCCGGGTCCGGTGTGCGCCTTGAGGGTGGCGGCGCTCCAGCGGCGGTACGCGGGCCCCGGCCCGATGCGTACGGCGAAGACGCCGGAGGCCCGCAGGTGCTTCAGGAGCGGGTCGAGCCAGCCGTCGACGTCGGGGTCGGCCCAGTCGGCGACGGGACCTTCGGGCAGGTAGGCGAAGTACTTGCGGGTGCCGGGGAAGGCGCGGAGCAGGACCAGGCCGACGCCGGTGAGCTGGCCCGACTCGGGTCCCCAGCCGAGGAGTTGGTGCGTCCAGCCGTCCTTGACCTGCGCCCAGGCGGGCAGCTGGAGGAAGCTGGGCCCGTCCGGGCCGGTGGAGCGGGTCGCGAGGAAGGCGCGGTACGCCTCGGGTGTGACCGGTCCGAGCCGCAGCGCGCGAGCGGGAGCCGGTGTGGACGCGGGCGTCACGAGCAGCGCTGACACAACGGGGAGCCTCCTTGTTCCGCCCCGTTCGGTGGTGGGGCGCACAGCAGGCTCACAGCCGGTATTGACCGGTCCGCGCGAGGAATGTGACCGGACGATGACCGTTTCTCTGCAGCCGCCGTCACATGGCGCGGGGGCGGGGCGCGAGCGGCGCGGGGCGGCCTACAGTCCGGTTCATCCCACCCTTTCCCGCTCCTCCCGCGGAGGTCTGTCCCGTGCTGCGGACACGTATACGCATATCCCTGCTCGTTCTCACGGCGGTGTCGCTGACCGCCTGTTCGGCGGCGACGGCGGACGACGCCAGGCCACCGGCGGCCGCCGCCTCGCCGGACACCCCGGCGAAGGTGACCGTGGCCCCTCCGGAGGCAGGCCGGCCCATGACCGTGACGGCGAGCGGCGGCACCCTCGCCCGGGTGAAGGTGGTCGACGGGGACGGCGGCGAGCTCGCGGGCCGTACCGCTGCCGGCGGGGGCTCGTGGACCTCGGACCGCAAGGCGGCGCCGGGCACCTCGTACACGGTCGAGGTGACCGCGCGCAGCGCCGGCGGCAAGGAGACGACGTCGCGGTCGACGCACGCGATCCCGGAGGCGGACACGGTCAACAAGCTGACGCTGGCGCCCGGCAAGAACACCACGGTGGGCATCGCGCAGCCGCTGTCGATCGTGTTCGACCGCCCGGTGAAGAACAAGGCGGACGTGGAGCGCCAGTTGAAGGTCACGACCTCCAACTCCACCGAGGGCTCGTGGGGCTGGCTGACGGACTATTCCGGCAAGGACCGGGTGGACTGGCGGCCCAAGGAGTACTGGAAGCCGGGCACCAAGGTGACCCTGGAGGCGACCCTCGACGGCACCGACTCGGGCGGCAGCGGCGGCTGGTTCGTCCGCGACTACCGCACCGGCTTCACCGTCTCCGACCAGGCGCAGGTGATCAAGGTCGACCTGGACGCCAAGAAGCTCACCGTCCAGCGCGACGGCCGCACCGTCCGCACCATCCCGGTCTCCGGCGGCACGCCCGGCGGCGACAAGCGCTCCTGGCGGGGCACGGCCGTGCTCATGGCGAAGGAGGGCACGATCAACATGAACTCGGAGACGGTCGGCCTCGGCGACGCCTACGACAAGATGGTCGACTACTCGATGCGCCTGACGTGGTCGGGCATGTACGCCCACGCGGCTCCGTGGAACGCCGCCTGGTTCGGCCGCGCGAACAAGAGCTCCGGCTGCATCGGCATGAGCACCGAACAGGCCGCGTCCTTCTACGACCTGGTCCGCCCCGGCGACCCCTTCGAGATTAAGGGCGAGGACACGAAGGGCACGGTGGCGGAGGGCAACGGCTACGGGGCGTGGAACGTGTCGTGGCAGGCGTGGCAGGCGAAGAGCGCGCTGCGCTGACGCGCCGACGTCACGACCGGCCCCGGAAGCCCTACGGGGGTGGGCTTCCGGGGCCTCAGGGCTGCCGGAGCCTCAGGGGCTGGCGGGGCCTCAGGGGCTGCCGTGCCTCTGGGCTTCCGGCCCCCAAAGCTTCCCGGCCTCAGGCGGAGGCGGCCTCCAGGAGGGTCTCGGCGGCGGCGGTGCGGGCGTAGAGCACGGAGCGGCCGGCGCGGTGGGCGCTGACCAGCCCCGCGTCCCGCAGGGCCGTGAGGTACTGGGACACCCCTGCCGGTGACAGGCCGGTGCGGTGGGCCAGTTCCGTGGTGGAGGCCGGGGTCTCCAGCTCGGTCAGCAGCAGGGTGCGCGAGCGGCCGAGGACGGGCGTGAGGGCGCGGGCTCCGGCGACCGGCCGTTTCTCCCACAGCCTGCCGGTGCCCCGTGCCGGGTAGGCGAGCTGCGGCGGGTCCGGCGGTCGTACCCGGGTCCGCAGGCCGGGCCCGGTGAACGCCGAAGGGATCAGGAGCAGTCCCGCACCGGTGGAATCACGCGGCATGTTCCGTTTCCGGCGGGCCAGCCGCAGCGCACTGCCGTGCCAGCTCACCGAGTCGTGCAGGTCGTCGAAGAGCCGGCCCGCGCCGTGCTCGGCGACCGTGCGGGCCCGGTGATGGATGTCGGCGTCCAGTACGGCCCTGACCCGTCCCCAGTAAGGGGCCAGGGCCAGTTCCCAGTACCGCTCGATGTCCTCGACGACCTTGCTCAGGCGACCTCGCGGATCGGCGTGCAAGGCCCGCAGCCGTGGGCCGAGGTGCCCCTGGTGGCGGGCGAGGTGATCGAGGTCCGCGCGTACCCGGTCGGCGGGCGAGGCCAGGATCGCCCGCAGCTCCGCCGCCGGCGCGGGGGCCGGTCCGGCGGGGGCGGGGTTGAGGAAGTCGGGCACGTATCCGGTGGGCGGGATCAGCTCGGCGAGCCAGCCCCTGTCCAGTCCGGCGGCCACGACACGCGGCCGTGCCTGGTCGATCCAGGGCCGGTGGACCGGATGCCCGGCGCGGGACGTCAGCAGCCGGAAACTGGGCGCGACCTCCCACATCGGGGAGACGGCGAACCGTACCTGTGCGAGGTCGCTCGCCGAGAACGCCAGCTCTGCCAGGACGACCACTCTCCGATGGATTCAGACATGCATGAATCAGTGGCAGGCCAGCCTACCGGGCGCCGATCATCCCGCCATGACCTCACAGACGATCACCGCGGCGGCATCCGGCACCTGGGAGCTCGGCGACCGCACGGTCAACCGGATCGGTTTCGGCGCGATGCGCCTGACGCAGCACGGCGAGGCGTTGGTGCCCGGCGCGGTCCCGCGCGACCGCGACCAGGCGGTCAGGGTGCTGCGCCGCGCGGTCGGACTCGGCGTCAACCACATCGACACCGCCGCCTTCTACTTCTCGCCGACGCGCTCGGCCAACGAGCTGATCAACCACGCCCTGGCGCCCTACCCGGACGACCTCGTCATCGTCACCAAGGTCGGACCGGGCCGCGACCCCTCCGGCGACTGGCTGCCGCATGCCACTCCCGGGCAGCTGCGCGGCCAGGTCGAGGAGAACCTGCGCCAGCTCGGCCGCGACCACCTCGACGTGGTGAACCTGCGCGTCGTCGGCACCGACTCCGTCGCCGAACGCTTCGGCGCGCTCGCCGAACTGCGCGATGCCGGACTCATCCGCCACCTGGGCCTGTCCAACATCCGCCCCCACCACCTCGCCGAGGCCCGGGCCATCGCCCCGGTGGTCTGCGTCCAGAACATGTACGGCATCGGCGCGTCGCCCGAGCAGGAGGAACTGCTGCGCCTCTGCGGGGAACAGGGCATCGCGTTCGTGCCGTTCTACTCGATCGCCGGCGAGGGACGCACGGCCGGCGCGCCCGCCGACGACGGCGGCGCGGTGCGGGCCGTCGCCCGCGCCCGTGGCGTGAGCACCGCCCAGATCCGGCTGGCCTGGACGCTGCACCGAGGCCCGCACGTCCTGGCCATCCCCGGCACCGGCGACCTCGACCACCTCGCCCAGAACGTCGCCGCCGGCGCGCTGCGCCTCTCCGACGACGAACTCGCCACCCTGGACTCGCATTAACCGTTCGACACCGCCTCTGGCCGACGGCAGACTTCCGCCGATGACGACGACCGAACGAACCGACACGCCTCCCGCCTGGGACGAGCGCACGCAGCTGACCACCTTCCTGGACTACGCCCGCGCCACGGCGGTCGCCAAGTGCGAGGGCGTCTCCCCGGAGGACGCCCGCAAGTCCCCCCTCCCGAACTCGCCGCTGATGACGCTGTGCGGCCTGATCAGCCATCTGCGGTGGGTCGAACACTGGTGGCTGGACGTGGTGTTCCTGGACGGAGAACTTGAAGGCCCGCTTGCCGAGGCGACCGACGACGACCCCGACCCCGAGATGCGGACGGCGGTCGACATCCCGCTGCCCCAACTCCTCGCCGAGTACGAGGAACAGAGCGCCCGCTTCCGCAACCTGGTGTCGGAACACGACCTGGACACGAAGGCCAAGCGCCCGATCCGCGACGGCCTCGAAGTGGACCTCCGCTGGATCCTCCACCACCTCATCGAGGAAACGGCCCGCCACAACGGCCACCTGGACATCCTCCGCGAGCTCCTCGACGGCCGCACGGGCTACTGAAACACCCCCTGCCGGTGGCTTGTCCGATACACGCCACCGGTCTGCGACGCGCCGGCCACGGTCGACGCAGCGGAACGGACGCCGCGCCGCTACGCCGCGCCGCAGGCCGGAGGTGGGGTGCCGCGGCGTGGCAGGCCTTCGTGGACGGTGTCCGCTAGACGGCCCGCATCTCCCAGACCAGGACCTCCGCGTCCGCCGTAGCCAGCAGCGCCAGCCCCTCCTCCCCCGTCACCCGGGCCGCGTCGCCCGCCGTCAGTTCCTCGCCGGCCAGGCGGACCGTGCCGCGGGCCACGTGGACGTAGACGTGGTCCGCGTCCGGGATTGCCGCGCGTTCGCCGAGTTCCAGGCGGCGGACGTGGAGCATCGCGCCGGCTGCCGGGAGGGCGTACGGGGTGGCGTCGGCTATGCCGCGGACCACGTCGTACGACGGGTCGCCGCCCGGCTGCGACGGGGCCAGCCACATCTGGACGAAGACCAGCGGGTCGGGGCCGTCGTTCCGCTCGACGTGCCGGACGCCGGCCGCCGCGCTCAGGTGCTGGAGGTCGCCGGGGCGGACCACCGTCGCGTGGCCCGTCGAGTCGCGGTGGGTCAGCTCGCCCTCGACGACCCAGGTGACGATCTCCGTGTGGCTGTGGGGGTGCTCGTCGAAGCCGGAGCCGGGGGCCAGGCGTTCCTCGTTGCAGGCGAGCAGCGCGCCGAAGCGGAGGTTGTCGGGGTCGTAGAAGCGGCCGAAGGAGAAGGCGTGCCGGGTGTCGATGCCGGTCTCGGGGTCGCCTCCGGGGTACCGCTCCCCGCCGCGCTGGATGCGTATCACGGGGTCACGGTAGCCGCGGCCACCGCCGCGACGGCGGTGAAACCGCCCCGACCCCGCACGTCGCCGTCCCGATAAGGCAGTCTTGTCCCCGTGTCTGAACCCGTGAACGCCGCTCACCCGCATGCCGCGACCCTGAAGCGCCTGGAGCAGTCCTCCGGGCGGCTCGCCGCCAGCGCCATTGCCCGTATGGACGAGACGCTGCCGTGGTACCGGGCGATGCCGCCCGAGAACCGGTCGTGGATCGGGCTGGTCGCGCAGGCGGGCATCGCCGCGTTCACTGAGTGGTTCCGGCACCCGGAGACCCCTCAGGCGATCTCCACCGACGTCTTCGGGACCGCGCCGCGCGAGCTGACCCGGGCCATCACGCTGCGGCAGACCGTGGAGATGGTCCGTACGACGATCGAGGTCATGGAGTCGGCGATCGAGGAGGTCGCCGCGCCCGGCGACGAGTCGGTGCTGCGCGAGGCGCTGCTGGTGTACGCGCGGGAGATCGCCTTCGCGACCGCCCAGGTGTACGCGCAGGCCGCGGAGGCCCGGGGCGCCTGGGACGCGCGGCTCGAGTCGCTCGTCGTCAACGCGGTCCTTTCGGGAGAGGCCGACGAAGGGGCCGTGTCCCGCGCCGCCGCCCTCGGCTGGAACTCGCCGGAGAACGTGTGCGTGGTGCTCGGGACCGCGCCCGACGGCGACAGCGAGCTGACCGTGGAGGCGATCCGGCGGGCCGCCCGGCACGCCAAGCTCCAGGTGCTCACGGGTGTGCTCGGCGACCGGCTCGTGGTGATCGCGGGCGGCAACGACAACCCGCTGGCCGTCGCCAAGGCCCTCATCGGGCCGTACGCGGCCGGTCCCGTCGTCGCCGGGCCCGTGGTGCCCGACCTGCTCGCGGCCACCCGGTCCGCGCAGGCCGCCGCGGCGGGCCTCAAGGCGTGTACGGCCTGGCAGGACGCCCCGCGCCCGGTGCTCGCGGACGATCTCCTGCCGGAGCGCGCGATCGCGTCGGACCCTTCGGCACGCGAGCAGTTGGTGGAGGAGATCTACAGACCGCTGGAAGAAGCGGGCTCGGCGCTCCTCGAAACACTGAGTGTCTATCTGGAGCAGGCGAGCAGCCTGGAAGGCGCGGCCCGGATGCTCTTCGTGCACCCGAACACCGTGCGCTACCGGCTTCGACGTGTGACCGACGTCACCGGATGGTCACCCTCCGACGTCCGGTCGGCCTTCACCCTGCGGATCGCGCTCATCCTCGGACGCTTGGCCGACGCGGATACGCAGTCCTAGACTTTTGTCGAACACCAACAATTCCCCCGACGGTTCTTCGTCCTTGTCCCCACGGGCGCCCAGGACCGTCCCCAAGAGAGAGTGTGAGGGTGCTCGTACTCGTCGCTCCCGGCCAAGGCGCTCAGACGCCCGGCTTCCTGACTCCCTGGCTCGAAATCCCCGGTGCCGCCGACCGCGTCGCGGCCTGGTCCGACGCCATCGGGCTCGACCTTGCCCACTACGGCACGAAGGCTGACGCGGACGAGATCCGTGACACGGCCGTGGCCCAGCCGCTGCTCGTGGCCGCGGGCCTGCTGTCCGCCGCCGCCCTCGCCGACGGCCTCGACCTCGCTCCCGGCGCGGTCGCGGGTCACAGCGTCGGCGAGTTCACCGCCGCCGCGTTCGCGGGCGTCCTCGACGACACCGCCGCGCTGCGTCTCGTGCGGTCCCGTGGTCTGGCGATGGCCGAGGCCGCCGCGATCACGGAGACCGGCATGTCGGCGCTGCTCGGCGGCGACCCCGAGGTGACCGTCCCGCACCTGGAGAAGCTGGGCCTGACCCCGGCGAACGTCAACGGCGCCGGCCAGATCGTGGCCGCCGGCACCCTGGAGCAGCTGGCCGCCCTGGCCGAGGACAAGCCCGAGGGTGTCCGCCGCGTCGTCCCGCTGAAGGTCGCCGGCGCGTTCCACACGCACCACATGGCGCCCGCCGTGGCGAAGCTGGAGGAGGCCGCCCAGGGTCTGTCCCCGGCGGACCCGACCACGGCCTACGTCTCCAACAAGGACGGCAAGGTCGTCACCGGCGGCGCGGACGTCATCGCCCGGCTGGTCGGCCAGGTCGCCAACCCGGTCCGCTGGGACCTGTGCATGGAGACCTTCCAGGAGCTCGGCGCGACCGGCCTGATCGAGGTGTGCCCCGGCGGCACCCTGACCGGCATCGCCAAGCGCGCCCTGCCCGGTGTCCGCACCGTGGCCCTGAAGACCCCGGACGACCTCGACGCGGCCCGCACGCTCGTCGCGGAGACGGCCTCGGCCTGACAAGGAGTGTCGACAAGCATGGCGAAGATCAAGCCCAGCAAGGGTGCCCCGTACGCGCGCATCCTCGGTGTCGGCGGCTACCGCCCGACCCGTGTGGTGCCCAACGAGGTGATCCTCGAGAAGATCGACTCGTCGGACGAGTGGATCCGTTCGCGTTCCGGCATCGCGACCCGTCACTGGGCGTCCCCCGAGGAGACGGTCACGGCGATGTCCGTGGAGGCCGCGGGCAAGGCCATCGCCGACGCCGGGATCGACCCCGAGCAGATCGGCGCGGTCGTCGTCTCCACGGTGTCGCACTTCAAGCAGACCCCGGCGGTGGCGACCGAGATCGCCGACAAGATCGGCTCCGGCAAGCCGGCCGCGTTCGACATCTCCGCCGGCTGCGCCGGCTTCGGCTACGGCCTCACGCTCGCCAAGGGCATGATCGTCGAGGGCTCCGCGGAGTACGTCCTCGTGATCGGCGTGGAGCGGCTGAGCGACCTGACGGACCTGGAGGACCGCGCGACGGCCTTCCTGTTCGGCGACGGCGCCGGCGCCGTGGTCGTCGGCCCCTCGGACGAGCCGCACATCGGCCCCACGGTGTGGGGTTCGGAGGGCGACAAGTCCGAGACCATCAAGCAGACCGTGCCGTGGAACGAGTTCCAGCTCGGCGACGTCTCGAAGCTTCCCCTCAACGACAAGGGCGAGGTCAAGTTCCCCGCCATCACGCAGGAGGGCCAGGCGGTGTTCCGCTGGGCCGTCTTCGAGATGGCGAAGGTCGCCCAGCAGGCGCTGGACGCCGCCGGCATCTCGGCGGACGACCTGGACGTCTTCATCCCGCACCAGGCCAACATGCGGATCATCGACTCGATGGTGAAGACGCTCAAGCTGCCGGAGCACGTCACGGTCGCCCGTGACGTGGAGACCACCGGCAACACCTCGGCCGCCTCGATTCCGCTCGCGATGGAGCGGCTCCTGGCGACCGGGAAGGCGAAGAGCGGCGACACGGCGCTCATCATCGGCTTCGGGGCGGGTCTCGTCTTCGCCGCGACGGTCGTTACTCTCCCCTAGGCACTCCGGATCTCTCCGGAAAGCCCGTTACCTCAGCACAGACACAAGAAGGAGCGCCAGCATGGCCGCCACCCAGGAAGAGATCGTCAAGGGTCTCGCCGAGATCGTGAACGAGATCGCCGGCATCCCGGTCGAGGACGTCGAGCTCGACAAGTCCTTCACCGACGACCTGGACGTCGACTCCCTGTCCATGGTCGAGGTCGTCGTGGCCGCCGAAGAGCGCTTCGACGTCAAGATCCCGGACGAGGACGTCAAGAACCTCAAGACCGTCGGCGACGCGACCGACTACATCCTCAAGCACCAGGGCTGATTCGGCCCCAGCCGGACCCGCTTCGGCTGACCCGGTCCGCCACCCAGCGGTGGCGCCGTTTTTCGACCATCACACACATGGAGAAAGAATTCCTGTGAGCTCGACCAATCGCACCGTGGTCGTCACCGGTATCGGCGCAACCACTCCGCTGGGTGGCGACTCCGCTTCCACCTGGGAGGGCCTCCTCGCGGGACGCTCCGGCGTCCGGCCCCTCGAGGGCGAACGCTTCGCGGAACTGCCCGTGCGGATCGCCGCGCAGATCGCCGTCGACCCGTCCGAGGTGCTCCCCCGTCCGCAGGCCCGCAAGCTGGACCGCTCGGCGCAGTTCGCGCTGATCGCGGCCCGCGAGGCGTGGGCCGACGCGGGCTACACCGCCCCGGCCGGCGAGGACGCCAAGATCGCTCCCGAGCGGCTCGGCTCCGTCATCGCCTCCGGCATCGGCGGTGTCACCACCCTGCTCGACCAGTACGACGTGCTGAAGGAGTCCGGCGTCCGCCGCGTCTCCCCGCACACCGTGCCGATGCTCATGCCCAACAGCCCCTCCGCCAACGTCGGCCTGGAGGTGAACGCCCGCGCCGGCGTCCACACCCCCGTGTCCGCGTGCGCGTCGGGCGCCGAGGCCATCGGCTACGCCATCGAGATGATCCGCACCGGCCGTGCCGACGTGGTCGTCGCCGGCGGCACCGAGGCGGCGATCCACCCGCTGCCGATCGCGGCCTTCGCCAACATGATGGCGATGTCCAAGAGCAACGAGGAGCCCGAGAAGGCCTCCCGCCCCTACGACAAGGCCCGTGACGGCTTCGTCCTGGGCGAGGGCGCGGGCGTGATCGTGCTCGAGTCCGAGGAGCACGCGAAGGCGCGCGGCGCGCGGATCTACTGCGAGGCGCTGGGCCAGGGCCTGTCGGCCGACAGCCACCACATCGCGCAGCCCGAGCCGACCGGCCGTGGCATCGCGGAGGCGCTGCAGAACCTGCTCGACGCCTCGGACCTGAAGCCCTCCGAGGTCGTCCACCTCAACGCGCACGCCACGTCGACGCCGCAGGGCGACGTCGCCGAGATCAAGGCGCTGCGGAAGGTCCTGGGCGACGACCTCGGCCATGTCGCGATCTCCGCGACCAAGTCGATGACCGGTCACCTCCTGGGCGGCGCGGGCGGCATCGAGACCGTCGCCACGGTCCTCGCCCTGCACCACCGGGTGGCGCCGCCGACCATCAACGTCGACGACCTCGACCCGGAGGTCGACGCCGACATCGTCCGCGACGAGCCGCGCGAGCTGCCGCAGGGCACCATCGCCGCGATCAACAACAGCTTCGGCTTCGGCGGCCACAACGTGGTGCTGGCCTTCCGTTCGGTCTGATCCGTCGTCACAACATGTGTGAGGCCCCCTGCCGGAACGTCCCGGCAGGGGGCCTCACGCGTGTCGTCGCCCGCCGCGCCCACCGCCGTCGGCCGGGGAGGCCGGCGCGGCGGGCCGAAGCCCGTGAGGCGCCCCCGGCGGCGTGCGGTGCGAGGCCGTTTCTTTCGGATCAGGGCCGGATAGGCCGCGGCGTCTGGTGCGGTGCCTCGCAAGGCGCCGGAGCGTCGCGATAGCGGAGCTATCGGGGCGTTTCGGCAACGCGGCGAGGTGCCGTGCCAGGCGTCGCGGACCCGGCCAAGATCCGGAAGAGACGGCCTAGGGGCGCGGCGAGGAGTCAGACCACCTGGTGGAGCCAGCGGACGGGTGCGCCCTCGCCCGCGTAGCGGAAGGGCTCCAGTTCGTCGTCCCAGGGTTTGCCGAGCAGCTTCGCGATCTCGGCCTCCAGGACCGTCTCGCCCTGCGCGGCGCGGGCCAGGGCGGCGCGCAGCCGGTCCTCGGGGATCAGGATGTCGCCGTGGATGCCGGTGACGGCGTGGAAGATGCCGAGGTCGGGCGTGGCGCTGTAGCGCTCGCCCTCCGCGGTGGCGCAGGGCTCGGCGGTCACCTCGAAGCGGAGCATCTGCCAGCCGCGCAGCGCGGAGGCGAGTTTGGAGGCGGTGCCGGTCTCGCCCTGCCAGGAGAACTCGGCTCTCCAGGTGCCCGGGGACGCGGGCTGACGGATCCAGTCGAGCTGGACCCTCGCACCGAGCACGCCCGCGACCGCCCATTCGACGTGCGGGCAGAGCGCGCGCGGTGCGGAGTGAACGTACAGGACTCCACGTGTCGTCACCGGGACCTCCAGTGTGGGACGAGGTTCGCCTTTTCCCAGCGGCCTCAGTAAACAACATCACGAAGAATGAGCTTCGCAAACCCCCAAAAAGGGGACAGCATGTGACGTGATGTAATTTACCGGAGCCGATCGGCAGGGGCGCCTCTGGTTCGACGGGGGAAAAGCTACCGTGCCGCGCCCGCGTCGGGGTGACGTACGGTCGGTCGGGGGCGGGTGGACACGAAGCTTTCACTCGCGAGGACGCCGAGGAGGGGCCGCCGGGATGCGCGGGCGACGACGATTCCGGGCTGCCGCCGCGGCGGGCGCGCTGTGCGCGCCCCCGACCCCGGCGGGCTGCTCGGGCGGCGGCCGGGTGGAGGCGGCCGCCCCGAAGCCGCGGCCGGCACCGACGCCCGTCTGGAACGCCTCGCCCGGTTCGCTCGCCGCCGTCGGCGACTCCGTCACCCGCGCCTTCGACGCCTGTGCGCTCCTCGCGGACTGCCCCGAGGCGTCCTGGGCGACCGGCACGGACGCGGCGGTCAACAGCCTCGCGCTGCGGCTGCTCGGGCCGGAGAAGGTGGCCGGCCGCAGCTGGAACCTGGCCCGCAGCGGGGCCCGGATGGCGGACCTGCCGGACCAGATGACCGCGGCAGCGGCCGAACGCCCGGAGCTGGTGACGGTGATGATGGGCGCGAACGACGCCTGCCGGGACCGGGTGACGGAGATGACCCCGGTGGAGGACTTCCGCGCCTCCTTCACGACGGCGCTCGCCCAGCTGCGGGCCGGTGCGCCGAAGGCGCAGGTGTACGTGTCGAGCGTGCCCGACCTGCGGCGGCTGTGGGAGACCGGCCGGGTCAGCCCGATGGGCCGTCAGGTCTGGAAGCTGGGCATCTGCGGCTCGATGCTGGCGGACGCCGAGGACCTGGGGGCCGCGGCCGAGGAGCGCCGGACCCGGGTCCGCGACCGGGTGGTGGCGTACAACGAGGTGCTGCGCGAGGTGTGCGCGAAGGACGCCCGCTGCCGCTACGACGGTGGCGCGGTCTTCGGCTTCGCCTTCGGTCAGGCCCAGCTGAGCCCGTGGGACTTCTTCCATCCGAGCAGGAACGGCCAGGCCCGGCTGGCGGAGATCGCATACCGGGAGATCAGCAGGAAGTAGGGCGGCGGGATGCCCCCGGGCCCCGGAGCGGCTGTCAGGTTCCGCTCCGGGGCGGCTCTTGGCGGCGGGCGCCGTCAGATCTCCAGCGCCGCGGTCAGGCGGGCGTCCGCCAGGGAGTGGGCGGCCAGGACCTCGTACGCCCCGGGGACGACGGTCCAGCCGTTCCGCTGCTCGTCCCAGATCTCGAAGGCGCGGCGCGGCAGTTCGATCGTGACCTCGACGCTCTCGCCGGCGCCGGCCTCGACGCTGGCGAAGCCGGCCAGCCAGCGGGCCGGGCGCTCGGCCCGGTCCTCGGTGGGCGCGAGGTAGATCTGGACGACCTCGCGGCCGGTGCGCCCGCCGGTGTTGGTGAGGCGGACGGTCGCGGACTCCGGGGTGACGGCGAGGGACTCGTAGGTCCAGGTGGTGTAGCCGAGGCCGTGGCCGAAGGGGTACGCGGGGACGGCGCCGGCCCTGTCCCAGGCGCGGTAGCCGATGAACACGCCCTCGGCGTAGTGGAGTGCGCCGTCGACCGGGGTGACCTCGGTGACCGGGACGTCGGCGAGGGCGACGGGCCAGGTGGTGGGCAGGCGCCCGCCGGGCTCCTCGGCGCCGGTGAGGACGTCGGCGAGCGCGGCGCCGCCCTCCTGCCCGGGGAACCAGCTGAGCAGGACCGCGGCGACGTCCTCGCGCCAGGGCATCTCGACCGGGGAGCCGGCGTTGACGACGACCACGGTGTTCGGGTTGGCGGCGGCGACGGCGCGGACCAGGTCGTCCTGGCGGCCGGGCAGGGCGAGGTCCTTGCGGTCGAAGCCCTCGGACTCGACGCGCTCGGTGGTGGCGACGACCACGACGGCGGTGTCGGCGGCGCGGGCGGCGGCGACGGCTTCGGCGATCAGTTCGTCGGGGTCGCGGCGCGGCCCGAGGTGGACGAGGGAGAACATGACGGCCGGGAGCGGCGCCGCGAACTCCTTGTCGAGGGTGTGGAGCAGGGACACCTCGACGGTCTCGCCGGCCGTGAGGGCGACCTTGCCGCGCTCGACGGGCGAGCCGAAGAAGGCCTCGAAGGGGTCGGTCTCGGGGCCCATGGCCTGCACGCCGGCGAAGAGGGTGCGACCGGCGACGGTGAGGGTGTACGCGCCGAGGCCGCGGGTGCCGAAGGAGTGCTCGCCGCTCTCGCGCGGGGTGAAGGTGCCGACGACCTCGATGGAGGCGAGGTTCTCGTGGGTGACGCCGGCCGGGAGGTCGTCGCCGATCCACTGGACCTGGCCGTTGGGCAGGCTGCCCTCGCCGAGGACGTTCCCGGCGGCGTCGCGGCAGACCGCGCGGAGGGTGAACCCGGGCGAGATGGAGCCGGCGGGGGCGAGTTCGTCGCTGGGGTCGGCGCCGACCGCGTACGAGAGCGCCCCGTCGGGGAGGGCGGCGGTGAGGCCGTCGAGCGGGGAGACGACGTGGTCGGGGAAGACCTGGGCGGAGCCGCCGCCGAGGACCCGGGCGTCGCGGGCGGCGGCGCCGGACAGGGCGACGGTGGTGCCGGCGGCGAGCGGAAGGGTCCCGCCCTCGTTCCGTACGAGGACGAAGCCGCGGCGGGCCGTCTCGCGGGCGAGGGCGTTCCCGTCGATGGTCTCGGGGACCTCGGTGACGACGGCCGGGGCGCCGTCGAGCGCGCCGACGCGGGCGGCGAGCCGGAGCACGTTGCGCACGGCGGTGTCGACGGCGGACTCGTCGACCTCGCCGGCCCGTACGGCGGCGGCGAGCGCCTCGCCGTAGACGGTCTGCGGGCCGGGCATGGCGACGTCGAGGCCGCCGTCGATGTCGCCCTTGGTGGAGCGGGCGGCCATCCAGTCGGAGACGTTGTAGCCGTCGAAGCCCCACTCGCCGCGCAGCACCTCGTTCACGAGGTACCGGTGCTCGGTCATGGTCGTGCCGTTGACCTGGTTGTAGGCGGTCATGATGCCCCAGGGGTGGGCGTTCCTGACGATGGCCTCGAAGGGGGCGAGGTAGAGCTCGCGCAGCGGGCGCGGCGCGATCCGGTTGTCGACGGTGAAGCGGTCGGTCTCGGCGTCGTTGCCGACGAAGTGCTTGACGGTGGTGCCGACGCCGCCGTCCTGGACGCCCTGGACGTAGCCGGTGCCGATGGCGCCGGTGAGGAAGGGGTCCTCGCTGTACGCCTCGAAGTGGCGGCCGCCGAGCGGGGTGCGGTGGAGGTTGACGGTGGGCGCGAGGAGGACGTGGACGCCCTTGCGGCGGGCCTCCTGGGCCAGCAGCCGGCCGGCCCGGCGGGCGAGGGCCGGGTCCCAGGAGGCGGCGAGCGCGGTCGGGGACGGCAGGGCGATCGACGGGTCGTCGGCGGTCCAGCGGACGCCGCGGACGCCGATGGGGCCGTCGGACATGACCAGCGAGGCCAGGCCGATCTCGGGCAGGGCGGGCAGCGACCACATGTCCTGGCCGGCGAGCAGCCGCGTCTTGGCGTCCAGGTCGAGCTTGCCGAGGGCCGCCTCGACGGCTGCCTCGCGCACGGTGTCCGCGGTGTCAGCGGTCGTCTCCGCCATGGCCGTACCTCCTCGTGATGAGCCTTGTGCGGCCATGGTGACCCGCCTACCTGTAGATCGGTAGGTTACGTTAGCGTTTCGTTATCTGCGGAATGGCGTACGGTCCTGTCGACAGCGGCGTACGCAGACACGTCACGACCGGAAGGGGGACGAGGCCATGGCGCGGTCCAGGAGCGAGGAGCGCAAGGCGGAGATCGTCCGCGCCGCCCTCGAGGTGATCGCCGAGCGCGGCTACCGGGGCGCGTCCCTCGGCGCCGTCGCCGAGCGGGTCGGGCTGACCCAGCAGGGCCTGCTGCACTACTTCCCCACCAAGGAGGCGCTGCTCGTCGCCGTCCTGGAGGAGCGCGACCGCTGGGACACCAGCGGCGGCCGGGACCGCGAGCGCTGGCGGCTCGACCTCATGGAGTCGCTGGTCGAGTACAACGCGATGCGCCCGGGCATCGTGCAGACCTTCTCCGCCCTGCTCGGCGAGAGCGTCACCGAGGACCACCCGGCCCGGACCTTCTTCACCGAGCGCTACACACAGGTGCGGGAGAACATGGCGGACGTGCTGCGCGCCGAGTTCGGCGACGAACTGCCCGGCGGCCTCAGCCCGGAACGGGCCGCGCCGCTGCTCACGGCAGTGATGGACGGCCTGCAGTTCCAGTGGCTGCTCGACCCGGGCGCGGTGGACATGCCGGCCGCCTTCCGGGACTTCCTGCGCCTGCTGGGGGCGGACGGGGCGCCTGCCGGGCACGAGACCGGCGGGCAGCCCGGGAACGGGCGGAAGAACGAGGACTGACGGGTCGGGCGCGGGGCCGACGGAATTCGAACCCGCGCGGCCGGCCGCCAGGTCCGGCGACCGGCCCCTCGGCCCGGGCTTCGGGAACCTCCTCCGCCCGGGACTGCAATCGACCGCTCTGCCACGGCCCCGCGCCCTGTGGTCCCACGCGCGGAACCACTGCGGGCGAGCCTAACTTTCCTCACCCGGCGGGCACATGGGGTTTTCCGTGGCCTAGGGCCGCGCCTGACGCTGTGTCCGGCGCGGGGTGATCCCGCCCGCGTAGACGTTCTTCGGGGTGATGACGGACGTGACCGCGCGGGCGACGAGGGTCGAGGGCTCCTGGCCGTCGACGAGGGAGTCCGTGTTGAGGATGAGGACCAGGGTCGCCTTCTGCGAGGGCAGGTAGACGGTCACGGTCTCGTAGCCGGGCAGGGAGCCGTTGTGCCCGATCCAGCCGTTGGTGTTCAGGATGCCGAGGCCGTAGCCGGTGCCGGGGAAGCCGGTGGGGAGCGTCTTGAGCCGCTGGGCCTGCGTCTCGGGGCTCAGCAGCTTTCCGGTGGCGAGGACCGGGGCCCAGCGGCGCAGGTCCTCGAGGTTCGAGATCATCCCGCCGGCCGCCCAGGCCCAGCTGGGGTTCCAGTCCGTGGTGTCGGCGACGGCGCCGGTGAGCGTCTGGTCGCTGTAGCCGTGCGCGTGCGGCTCGGGGAACTCGGCGCCCTTCGGCAGGAAGCTGTGGCGCAGGCCGCCCGGCCGGACCACGCGGTCGTGGATGACGTCGGCGAGCCGCCGGCCGGTCACCTTCTCGACCACCAGGCCGAGCAGGACCAGGTTGGAGTTGCAGTACTCGAACTTCGCGCCGGGCTCGAAGGTGTTGGCGTGCCGGTAGCCGTAGGAGAGCACCTCCCACGGGTTGAAGGCGCGCTTCGGCTCGCTCAGGAGGTCGTGGATGAAGTCGGGGTCGGAGGTGTACGGGAACAGCCCGCTGCGCATCTCGGCGAGGTGGCGCAGCGTGATCCTGTCGCCGTTCGGGACGCCGCGGACGTACGTGTCGATCGGGTCGTCCAGCTTCACCTTGCCGTCGTCGACGAGTTCGAGCAGCGCGGTGACCGTGAAGGTCTTCGTCTCGCTGCCGATCCGGACGTAGGTGTCGGTGAACATCGGCCGGCCGGTGGCCTTGTCGGCGACGCCGGTCGCCCGGACGTAGCAGCCCTTGCCGGGCATCCACACGCCGACGACGAGGCCGGGGATGCCGGCCTGCACGCGGACGTCCTCGATCGTCCTGTCGAGCCTGGCGGTCAGCTGGGGGCCGAGGCCGCCGGGCGGGCAGTCGTCGCCGTGGTGCGGGCCCGTGCCCGCGCGCGGGGCCGGTGCGGCGTGGACGGGCGTGAGGGGGACCGTCGCCATCGGAGCGAGGACGGCGGTGGCGAGCAACGTCGCGGCGAGCAGCCGGCGGTGAGGGGTACGTCGCATGGTGGGGGCGCCTCTTCCAGGTCGCGGGCCCGGACCGGTTGCCGCCCGGGCGCGCACTCGTAGTCGGACTCGACCTCGGACGGCCAGATCAGCACCGGGTCGGGCGCGGACCGCACACCGCCCGGTCCGCGCCCCGGCGAGTCCACTCGTTCGGCGCCGCCGCGCGCCACGCCCGAGCCCGGGGGACGCCTGCTAGCGCGCGATCGCCGCCAGGTCCTCGCCCGCGAGGGACGGGTCGGCGGTCAGGGCGGCGTGCACGGCCTCCAGGACCGGCAGCTTCGCCGCGGTCGCGCCGGTCGCCAGGGCCACGTCCTTGGCGGCGAGCGCGACCGGGAAGTGGACGCCGGTCGCCGTGGCGCGGCCGACGGCACCGGCCAGCGGGCCCGCGCCGAGGGTGCGCAGGGCCAGGTCGCGGGGCAGGCCGAGGGAGTCCGCGAGGGTCAGGGCCTCCCCGATCAGCGCGACCCCGCCGATGACGGCGTTGATGAGGACGAGCTTCAGGGCGGCGCCGGTGCCGGGGCCGCCGCACGGCGTGACGGTGCCGAGCCGGTCGAGGACGTCCGCGACCGGGGCGGTGTCGCCGCCCGCGAAGATGAGCAGCTCGCCGGTGGCGGCCCGGTCGACGCTGCCCATGACGGGCGCGTCGACGAGGGTGACGCCCTCGGGCAGCCGGGCGGCGAGCGCGGCCACGGTGTCCGGGCCGATGGTGGAGGTGTCGATCCAGTGGGTGCCGGGGCGCAGCGCCGGGATCATGGTGTCGGCGACGGCGAGAGCGGCGGCCGGGTCGGCCAGCATGGTGATGACGACGTCGGCGTCGGCGACGGCCCCGGCCGGGTCCGCGGCGCGCACGGCGCCGTCGGCGACGAGCGCGTCGGCCTTGCCGGGCGTGCGGTTCCAGACGGTGAGCGGGTGGCCGGCGTCGAGGAGGCGGCGGGCCATGGGCAGGCCCATGTTGCCGAGGCCGAGGAAGGCGATCTTCGGCGCGGCGTGCCCGGGCTGCCCGGGCCCGGGCTGCCCGTGCCCGGGCTGCCCGGGCCTGGGCTGAGCGGGCTCGGGCTGCGCGGGCGCGGGACGCGTCTGCTCGTTGCCGTTCGCGGTCTCGTTCGCGCGGTCGCCGCCGGTCTCGTTGACGTTGTCGCCGGCGGTCTCGTTCGCGTTCTCGTTCTGCATGCCCTCGACGCTAGGGCGAGCCCTTCCATGCGACAAGCGAATGTCTAGCATGGCTGCCATGCCCACTCCGCATGGCTCGCAGAGCCTGTACGAGGCCTTCCTCGCCGTCGCCCGCGCGGGCTCCTTCACCGCCGCCGCCCGTGCCCTCGGCTACACCCAGTCCGCGGTGTCCCGGCAGATCCAGGCCCTGGAGGAGGAGACCGGCGCGGTGCTGTTCGAGCGGCTGCCGCGCGGTGTGCGGCTCAGCGAGGCGGGACGGGTGCTGCTGCCGCACGCGGAGGCGGTGCGGGACCGGCTCGCCCGCGCCCGGGCCGAGCTGGTGGCGCTGCGCACGCTGGACGGCGGGCTGCTGCGGCTCGGCGCCTTCTCCAGCGCGGGCGCGGCGCTCGTCCCGCGCGCGCAGGCCGCCTTCCGGGTGCGCCATCCGGGCGTCGTGGTGACCAGGGTCGAGGGCCCGTCGGTGAAGCACCTGGGCCTCGTCTCGGCCGGCGAGGAGGACCTGGCCGTGGTCAGTCCGGCCGCGGACGGCCCCGCACCGGAGGGCGTGACGCTCCATCACCTCCTGGACGAGCCGATGCTGGTGGCGCTCGAACGCGGGCATCCGTACGCGGGACGGCGCGACGTGCGGCTCGCGGAGCTGGCCGACGAGGAGTGGATCGTCGGCAACGAGCGGCTGGAGGACACGCTGTTCCGGCCGGCGGTCACGGCCGGACTGCGCCCGCGCACCGGGCTGGTCGCGCACGACTGGATCGCCAAGCTGGGCGCGGTCGCGGCCGGGCTCGGCGTCACGCTCGTACCGGCGCTCGCGGCGGCGTCCGTGCGGCCGGACGTGACGCTGGTGACGATCCACCCGGACGACGTGCCGTACCGCAGGATCTGCGCCGCGACCCCGCCGGTGCCGACGGTGGCGGCGACGGCGTTCCTGGGGCTGCTGCACGAGACCGCGCGGGAGCTAACACCCACAACGCGGTATTGATCCTTACAAGGAGACACGGGATGATGGCGGCCATGATCGTCGCCGCCTCGCAGTTCGCCCCGGTCGCCGGGGACATCGCCGCCAACGTCCGCGTCATCACCGGCCTGGTCCGCGCCGCCGGGGCCGAAGGGGCCCGGCTCGTCGTCTTCGCCGAGCTCTGCCTCACCGGCTACGAGCCGAGCCTGATCCGCCGCACTCCCGAGCTGGTGCTCACCGAGGACGACGCGCGCCTGGAGCCGCTGCGGCAGGCGTGCCGCGAGGCGGGCACCGCGGTCGTGGTCAACGGACCCGGCCACCGGCCCGCCGGCCGCCCCGGGATCACCTCCTTCGTGATCGGCCCGGACGGCTCGCTGCTCGCCCGCTACGACAAGCAGCACCTGTACGGGGTGGAGGCCGAGGTCTTCGCGCCGGGCACCGCCGACGGGCGCTTCGAGCTCGACGGGGTCCGCTTCGCGCTCGCCACCTGTTACGACAACCGCTTCCCGGACCTCGCCGAGCGGGCCGCCGCCGACGACTGCTCGGTCTACCTGGCCAGTTCGGTGCTCGGCGCCGACAACGACTCGTTCGCCGCGGTCTATCCGGTGCGGGCCCGCGATTTCGGTCTGTACGTCGTCCTGGGCAACGCCCTCGGGCCCAACGAGGACGGTGTGGCGGTCGGCATGGCCGGCGCCTGGGGCCCGGACGGCGGGCGGATCGCGGACGCGGGCCCGGACAAGCCGGGCTTCGTCCTCGCCGACGTCGGCTGAGGGCCGAGCCGTCACGGAACCCCCTGTCCGTGACGGCTCTCCCCCGCCCCGTGAGGGGCGCTCAGAACTCCCCTACGGGGCGCTGTCCACTCCCTACGGGGCGCTCAGGCCCAGCGTGTAGGCGCCGGAGCCGCTGTAGGCGTGCACCACGTAGCGGTAGTAGCCCGCGGTGCCGTTGTAGGTGATGTCCTCGTCGGCGCTCGCCGTGCCGCCGACCGCCACGTCCGCCCAGCCGGAGCCGTTCCACTTCTGCAGGTAGAGGTCGAAGTCGGCGCCGGCCGGGCCGCGCAGGCAGCCCACGTGGGTGCCGGAGGTCGCCGAGTAGTAGTACGAGCCGTCCGGCTGGGCCTCGGCCTGGCCGCTGCTCAGCGAACCCTCGTACGTGTACTCCGTGTTCGCGCAGCCGGTGGGCGGCGGGGTGTCCGTGCCGACCGTCAGCTGGTAGGTGACGGTGTGGGTGGCGGAGCCCTTGCCGGTGACGGTGATCGGGTAGGTGCCGTTGGCGGTGCCGGCCGCGACCTGGACGGTCATCGTCGAGGAGCTGCCGGAGGTCACCGAGGAGGGGCTGAAGGAGACGGTGACGCCGCTCGGCGCGCCGCTCGCGGAGAGCTGCACGGTCTGCGCGCTGCCGCCGGTGGTGGTCGTGCTGACCGTGGAGGTGACCGAGGCACCCGCCTGGACGGAGCCCGCGGCCGGGTTCAGGGCGAGCGAGAAGTCCGGCGTGCCGGTGCCGCCGCAGTCGGTCTCGCCGGACTGGGCGGGGACGCCGATTGCGTTCCAGGCGGTCTTCACGGCGTTGCACTCGGCGCTGCCGTAGGTGTTCTTGGCGGTGGCCAGGGTCGCCTTGCGGGCGGCGAGGTGGTTCCAGGAGGAGGTCTTCATCAGGAGCGCGCCCATGAAGATCTTGCCGGCCTTCTGCACGCCGATGCCGGTCACGGAGGACGGGCCGCCGGAACAGATGGGGCTCGACGGCTTGCCGCCGCCCGGGTTGGAGCCCTCCGCCAGCAGGTAGAACCAGTGGTTCTGCGGGCCGGCCGCCGCGTGCACCTCGGTGCCGGAGTTCAGCTGCGGGTAGCAGTTGGGGTCGCCGGCGAGCGAGGGGTTGTACATGTAGCGGATCGGCTTGTTGTCGCCGAGGAAGTTCAGCTTCTCGCCGACGGTGTAGTCCGGGGTGTCGTTGGGGTTGGCGGCGAAGTGCTCGGTGAGCGCACCGAATATGTCGCCGGTGGACTCGTTCATGCCGCCGTTCTCGTTGGACGAGCCGGCGCTGCCCGGGGTCCGGTCGAAGATCTCGTGACCGTACTCGTGGGCGACGACGTCGATGCCGGTGAGCTGGTTGGTGCCGTTCTGGTTGCGGCCGTACGTGGTCTTGGTGCCGTCGTAGTACGCGTTGACCTCGCCGAGGCCGGCGCGGGCCGGGACCATGCCGCCCTGGCCGTTGATGCCGTTGTAGCCGAACCACTGCTTGAGCATGTCGGACTCGCGCTGGGCCGCGTACATGATGTCGACGCAGGCGGTCACGAGGTCGTTGGCGGTGCCGTTGCCCCAGGGCGGCGTGCCGGTGTAGGCGCTGCCGTTCTGGCCGCCGCACCGGAAGCCGGAGCGGTTGGGGTCGGTCATCGAGCTCGCGGCGGTGTCGATGGTGACGTTGCCGTTGTGGTAGCCGCGGCCCTCGGCGTGCCTGACCTTGTCGGTGACCTGGGTGACCTTGCCGGTGCGGGCGTCGACGTAGCTGTCGAGGGAGCTCGGCAGGTCCTGGGCGGTGCGGCCGACGACCAGGGTGTGCCAGGTGAGGACGGGCTTGTTCCCCTTGAGCAGCACGGTGAGTTCGGGCGTGCTCGCGCTCTCGACGTCCGCGAGCTGCGCGCGGGCGGTGGCGAGGGCGGCGGCCTCGCCGACGGCGGCCCTGGTGGACAGCCTGATGGCCGGGGCGGGCGCGGCGGCGACGTGACGGACCTTGCCGGCGCTGTCGGAGAGGACGACGGCGTCGCCGCCGGTGACCGGCAGGCCCTTGTAGGTGCGCTCGTAGGCGGCGTAGTAGAGGCCGCCGGTCCACGGGGTGACGGCGGTGCGGACGAGTTCCTCGTCGCTGCCGTGGCGCAGCCCGTCGAGTCCGCTGGCGGCGGCCTGGTCGGCGGCGGCGAGCGCGAGGGACCTGCCGTGCCCGGGCGGTACGGGCTGCGACGGTCCGCCGGTGGCCGCGGTGGCGGTGCCCGCGAGGGTGCCCGCGAGGCTCGCCGTCAGCGCGAGCGCCGCCAGGGCCGCGGTGAGTCTGGTGGGGTGCACGTCTGCTCCGTTCGGGTGGGGGGAGACGGTGGGACGCGCCGAGTATGTGCATGGACATGGCAAGTCGGGGACATCCCACCCGGCATAAGACCCGCGTTATGCCGAACCCGGCCCTCCGCCCCGACGCGCTGCTTACCCTGCTGAAATGCAGCTGGAGTTGAGACATCTCGAAGCCGTCTGCCGCATTGCGGAAGCGGGCAGTCTGGGCCGCGCGGCGGCCCGGCTCGGCGTGTCCCAGCCGGCCCTCTCCGCGCAGCTGCGGCGGATCGAGCGGGCCGCGGGCGGGGAGCTGTTCGTCCGCGGCAGGCACGGCGTCGAGCCCACGCCGCTGGGCGAGTTCGTGCTGTCCAGGGCCCGCCGCGTGCTCGGCGAGATGGACGCCCTGGCGGCCGGCGCCCGCGCCGCCGCACCCCACCCGACGCTGCGGCTCGGCTGCATCCTGCTGGTCCTGATGGACCGGCTGATCGGTCGCCTCGAGGAGGAACTCGCGGGCCTGGAGGTCGAGATCGGCATCGAGCACTCGGTGACCACGCTCAGCCGGATGCTCGGCGCCGGACAGTACGACGCGATCGTGTACGGCGAGGTCGGCGACCACGAGGTGCCGCTGCCCGACGGCGTGGCGGCCCGCACCCTCGTACCGAAGGAACCGTTCTGCGTCCGCATGTCGGCGGCACACCCGCTGGCCGGGCGCGAGCGGATCGACCTCGCGGAGCTCGCGGGAGAGACCTGGATGACCATGGTGGAGGACGACGACGGCGGCCCTGAGGCACTGGTCGGCGCCTGCCGGAAGGCCGGCTTCACCCCGACGCTGCGCTACCGGATCGCCGACCGGAAGATGCACTACGACCTGATCGCGGCGGGCCGGGCGATCTCGGTGAGCCAGCCGACGGCGCCGCCCGCCGAGGGCACCGTGCTGCGCCCGCTGGCCGGCGACCCGCTCACCGGCCGCATCCGGCTCGCGTGGAACCGGGCCGCCGTCTCCGGGCGGCGGGCCGCGCACCTGTACCGGGCGGCGGGGCTCGCGTACCTGGACAACGTGCCCGTCAACGCCTTCCACCGGACGTGGTGGGAGGCCCGCCCGGAGCTGCACCCGGTCCTGGACTGAGCGGGCGGACCGGTGGCCCCGGCGCATCGGGGCGCCGCACCGCTCCGGGAGGCGAACGGCCCGCGGCGCACCCTGGATGCCGGGCGGACACGACGCGTGTCTCCCGGGTCCTGGCCACGCTGGGGCTGCGCGACCGCGCGCAGGCGGTGATCGCCGCCTAGGAGACCGGTCCGGTCACCCCCGGCGGTACGGCTTCGGGGCCGCGGCGGGCGTGAGGTGTCCGGCCGGAGCGGCCGGACCCGAGCGCTGGGCCGGGCCCTGGCCCGCGCCGCCGTGCTCGTGCTCGTTCGTGGGCGCGTTCGTGTGGGCGTCCTCGTCCGGGTCCGCCGTCTCGCCGTTCAGCTCGCGGGCCATCAGGGTGGCGCCGGCGACCGCGCCCGGCATCAGCAGGACGGCGACGAAGGGGACGAGGAAGGCGAGGGTGAGGGGGACGCCGAAGCCGAGGGCGGCCATGCGGCGGCCGCGCAGCAGGGCGAGCCGCTGCTTGAACTCGACGCGGCGGCGCTGGAGCGCCACCGCCGTGAGCTCCTCGGTGAGGAAGAAGCCGGAGACGGCGAAGCCGATCGCGGGGACCACGGTCTGCCCGACGACGGGGATGAAGCCGGCCGCGAAGAGCAGGATGCCGTAGAACGCGACGCGCAGCAGGACCCGGACGCTGTCGCGGGCGGAGATCCACAGTTCGCGCCAGAGCGGCAGCCCGGACTCGGGGGCCTCGCCGCTCTCGCTGCGGTCGACGGCCTCGGAGAGCGACTCGTAGAAGGGCTGCCCGATGAGGAGCGTGACGGCGGTGAAGGTGATCACGGCGAGGAACAGTCCGAGCGCGAAGACCAGGAAGGTCAGGGTGCCGCGGAGCAGGCCCTGCCAGGGCGAGCCCCAGTCGTCGGCGAAGGGCGTCGCCCAGGACGTCAGGTCGTCGGCGCCGTAGAAGAGGCCGACGAGCGCGCCCACATAGAGGACGAAGGTGACGAGACCGGGCAGCAGCCCGAAACCGAACCAGCGTCCGTGGCCGGCGACCCACTTCTGGCCGCGCAGCAGATAACCGAAGCCCACCCCGAAATCACGCATGGCGATCACCCTAGTGGTGGCCCGGCCGGTACGGCGAAGGACCGCACCCTGGTCGGTCAGGGTACGGCCCCTCTTCAGTCTGCGGGCCGAAGCCCCCGGCGTCTAACTCAGACGGCCAGCTCGACCGTGATGTTGCCGCGGGTCGCCTTGGAGTACGGGCAGACCTGGTGGGCCTTCTCGATCAGACCCTTGGCGGTCTCGGCGTCCACGTTCGGGATGGTCGCCGAGATCTTGACGATGATGCCGAAGCCCTCGTCGTTCTTGCCGATGCCCACCTCGGCGGTGACCGTCGAGCCGGAGATGTCGGCGTTCTCGTTGCGGGCCACGACGCCGAGCGCGCCCTGGAAGCAGGCGCTGTAGCCGGCGGCGAAGAGCTGCTCGGGGTTGGTGCCGGCGCCGGAGCCGCCCATGGCCTTGGGCGGGTTGACGACGACGTCGAGCTGACCGTCGTCGGTGGCGACCCGGCCGTCGCGACCGTTCTCGGCGGTGGCGACGGCGGTGTACAGGACGTCGGACTGCGTGATCGACATGCTGTTGTCTTCCTTCTGCGGTTCGCCGCGACTCGCGCCCACGATCGCGACGGCTGAGGGAAGACTAACGGGTCGCGGAAACGATCATCTTTCCGGTGTTGTCGCCGCGGAGCAGACCGAGGAAGGCGTCCACGCCGTTCTCGATGCCCTCGACGAAGGTCTCGCCGTACTTCAGCTCGCCGGAGCGCAGCCAGCCGCCGACCTCCTGGACGAACTGCTGCTGCAGCCCGTAGTGGTCGCCGACGAGGATGCCCTGGAGGCGCAGGCGCTTGCCGATGATCATGGCCATGTTGCGCGGGCCGGGGACCGGCTCCGTGTCGTTGTACTGGGCGATCATGCCGCAGATGGTGGCGCGGCCGTGCACGTTGAGCGAGGAGATGGCGGCCTCCAGGTGGTCGCCGCCGACGTTGTCGAAGTAGACGTCGATGCCGTCCGGGGCGGCCTCGCGCAGCTGGTCCTTGACCGGGCCGTTCTTGTAGTTGAAGGCGGCGTCGAAGCCGAGCTCCTCGACCAGCCACTTCACCTTCTCGTCCGAGCCGGCCGAGCCGATGACCCGGGAGGCGCCCTTGAGCCGGGCCATCTGGCCGACCTGGCTGCCGACGGCACCGGCCGCGCCGGAGACGAACACGGCGTCGCCCTCCTTGAAGGAGGCGACCTCGAAGAGACCGGCGTAGGCGGTGAGGCCCGGCATGCCGAGCACGCCGAGGTAGGTGGAGAGCGGGGCGAGCTCCGGGTCGACCTTGGTGGCGTGCTGGGCGGGCACGTCCGCGTACTCCCGCCAGCCGAGGCCGTGCAGCACGTGGTCGCCGACCGCGAAGCCCTCGGCGTTGGAGGCGACGACCTCGCCGACCGCGCCACCGTCCATCGGGTGGTCCAGCTGGAAGGGCGGGATGTACGACTTCACGTCGTTCATCCGGCCGCGCATGTACGGGTCCACCGAGAAGTGCAGGTTGCGCACGAGGATGCGGCCCTCGGCCGGCTCGGCGACCGGCTTCTCGCGGAGCGCGAAGTCCGCGGGGACGGGCCAGCCGTGCGGGCGGGCGACGAGGTGCCACTCACGGCTGGACGCGGGGAGTACGGACATCTGCGGTGCCTCCTGAGAAAGTTTCACTACCTGAAACAACCATGCGCCTGGATATTTCAGGTTGTCAAGTATCGGAGTACGATGGTGCCCATGCCCACCTCACGCACGGACCCCCTGACCCGCGAGGTCGTGGAACTCATCGGCTCGGTCGTGGCCCGCTACCACGAGGAGTACGAGGAGGCCGCGGCCGCGCACGCCCTCACCGGGGCGCAGGCCCGGGTCCTCGGGCTGCTCGCCCTGGAACCCACGCCCATGCGGAAGATCGCCGAGCAGCTCAAGTGCGAGCCCTCGAACATCACCGGGATCATCGACCGGCTGGAATCCCGCGGCCTGGTGGAGCGCCGGCCCGACCCGGCCGACCGCCGCGTCAAGGTGGCCGCGCCCACCGACGAGGGCCGCGAGACGGCCCGCCGTCTGCGCGACTCCCTGCATTTCGCCCGGGAGCCGCTGGGCGAGCTCACCGAGGTGGAGCGCACGCTGCTGCGCGACCTGCTGAAGCGCATGCTGGGCGAGCCGACGGCGCCGACCGCCGGCGCGTAAGCGCCCGCCCGCACCGCCCTGAGGCCTGGCCTAGACGCACCACCAGAGGAACCAGTTGCACGACGGTTCCGGGCTGGGCGTGGTGGTGGGGGCCGGCGCGGTGGACGACGGCGCCGGTGCCGAACCGCTCCCCGTGGGCGTGGCCGTGCCGCCGGGCGTGCCGGAGGGAGCCGTGGGGGCGCCGGTCGTCGCCCTCGGAGAGGGTCCCGGCCCGTCGCCCGCGCCGTCGCCGGACCCGGAGCCGGGGCCCGTACCGGAACCGCTCCCCGTCCCCGTACCCGTACCGGTTCCCGTGCCCTCGCCCGTGCCGCCGTCGCGGCCGGAGCCGCGTGCCGGGTGGGGCGTGGTCGTCGGGCGCGCCGTGCCGGACTCGACCGGCCCCGGGCCGTCGGGACGACCGCTCTCGGAGGGCGTCGGCTGCTCCGGGTCGAGGGGCACCTCGACGGCGTCCTCCTGCTCGACGGCGGTGGCGGGGCCGCCGTCCTGCGGAGGTTCGAGGGCCAGCTTGGCCATGCTCAGCGAACCGGCAGCGAGCACGAAGCCGAGGGTGGCGAGCAGGACCGTACGGCCGCGCCGCGACCGCGCCCGGCGCCCGCTCCGGCCGGCGGCGGCGCCGCTCCTGCCGCCGCCCCTGGCACGGCGACACACAGCGGCGCGCCCCTCGACCG
>NZ_JBHXFE010000015.1:0-168098 GCF_042722475.1 Streptomyces sp. NPDC127092 | reverse complement strand
GCCCCAGCTGACCCCGCCGCTCCCACCGGGTCCGTGAACGAAGGAACGAGGAGGCCATGCGAACTCCCCGCAGGACCCCGGAGACCGGGGGCTCCGCCCAGCCGCCGACGGCGGCCCGCGGGCGCCGCGCGCACGCCGGGCCGCCCGCCGACGAGACGGCGGCGCGCGAGCGCACGGCCGGGGCCGGGGCGGCGGACCCGTCCTCGGCGACGTCCGACCGGACGGAACCTGACCGCCCCCGACGCGGCCGATTCGTACAAGCAGCGCCGTCGCCGCTGCCGCGTACCGAGAGGGCGACGGCGACGGCGACGACGGCGCCGGCGGCACCACAGGCAGGGGCCACAGCCCCCACCCCGTCCTCCGCCTCCGCCTCCGACCCCGCCTCCGCCCGCGCCGGCGTCTCGGTACGCGGTGGCGGTGGCGGTGGCGGCGTCTCGGTACGCGGTGGCGGTGGTGGCGACGGCCGAGGCCGCGGGCTCCGGCCCCGTACCGTCCGGGCGAAGATCGTGTCGCTCCTCATGGTCCCGGTGGTCTCGCTCCTCGCCTTGTGGGGTTTCGCCACCGTCACCACCGCCCAGGACATCGCCCGGCTCCGTCACCTCCAGGCCGTGGACGCCGACGTCCGGCAGCCGGTCGCCGTCGCCGTCACCGCCCTCCAGGACGAACGCCGCGCCGCCGTACGGCAGGCGGCCGCTCCCGGCTCCGCGCGCGCCGCCGAGCTCAAGGAGCGGGTCCGGGCCACCGACGCCGCCGTCGCGAGGCTCCGCCTCGACGACCGGCACTCGGTCGGCGACAACGGCAGCCTGCCCGCGGACGTCTCCGCCCGGGTCGCCGACTTCGTCGCGCAGGCCGAGGGACTGAGCAGGCTGCGCACCGCGGCCGCCGAAGGGCGCGCCGACGTCGACCAGCTCCACTCCGTGTACACCTCCGCCGTCTCGGCGGGCTTCGCCGTCGGCGGCGCCCTGGCCGGGATCGACGGCACCGAGGCGGGCGCCGAGGCTCGGGTACTGCTCGAACTGGCCCGCGCGGGCGAGCTGCTCGCCCGCGAGGACGCGCTGCTCGGCGCCGCCCACCTCACCGGCTCGCTCGACGCCGACCGGCTCCGCGCCTTCG
Organism: Streptomyces sp. NPDC127092; assembly: GCF_042722475.1. Lineage (NCBI taxonomy): Bacteria > Bacillati > Actinomycetota > Actinomycetes > Kitasatosporales > Streptomycetaceae > Streptomyces > Streptomyces sp. NPDC127092. The sequence goes on along the minus strand of NZ_JBHXFE010000015.1, from coordinate 166,985 downwards.
GCGGTACCGTCGAGGCCCGCCGCACCCTCGTCGAGTCCGCCACCGCCGACCTGCCGGCGCCCCAGCGCGGCGCGTGGCGGAACCTCACCGCACAGCCCGCGTACCGACAGCTCCTCGCCGCCGAGGACCGGGTACGCGCCGCCGCCCCGGGCCGCCGTGCCGCCCAGGCCGTCACCTCCGGGGAATGGGACCCCGTACACACCTTCGTACGCGACGGGATCACCGCCATCGAGCAGGCCGCCCACGCGGCGGCGACGGAACGCCACGACCCGTTCGGCGGCGGCGCGTTCAGCGCGGGCGGTGCCGCAGTCCTGCTCGGCCTCGCCGCCGTCGGAGCCTCTCTCGTCATCTCCGTGCGCATCGGCCGCGGCCTCGTCGTCGAGCTCGTCAGCCTCCGCAACACCGCCCTGGAGATCGCCCGTCGCAAGCTGCCCGCCGCCATGCGCCGGCTGCGCGCGGGCGAGGAGATCGACGTCCACGCCGAGGCCCCGCCCGGCCCCGCGCCGCAGGACGAGATCGGCCAGGTCGGCGAGTCGCTCACCACCGTCCACCGCGCGGCGCTCTCCGCCGCCGTCGAACGCGCCGAGCTCGCGAGCGGCATCTCCGGTGTCTTCGTCAACCTCGCCCGCCGCAGCCAGGTCCTGGTGCACCGTCAGCTCAACCTGCTCGACAGCATGGAGCGGCGCGCCGACGACCCGAACGAGCTCGGTGACCTGTTCCGGCTCGACCACCTCACCACCCGCATGCGCCGCCACGCGGAAAGCCTCATCATCCTCTCCGGCGCCGCGCCCGGCCGCGCATGGCGCAGGCCCGTGCTCCTCACCAACGTCGTCCGCGCCGCGGTCTCCGAGATCGAGGACTACGCGCGCGTGGAGGTGCGTCAGCTGCCCGAGACGTCGGTCGTCGGCGGCGCGGTCGCCGACCTCACCCACCTCCTGGCCGAACTCATCGAGAACGCGGCCCAGTTCTCCCCGCCCCACACCAAGGTGCGCGTCAGCGGGGAGCCGGTCGGCAACGGCTACGCACTGGAGATCGAGGACCGCGGGCTGGGGATGGGCAAGGACAGCCTCGCCGAGGCGAACGCCCGCATCGCCCAGTCCGAGGCCCTGGACCTCTTCGACAGCGACAGGCTCGGGCTGTTCGTCGTCAGCCGGCTCTCCGCGCGACACGACATCAAGGTCCACCTGCGGACCTCGCCGTACGGGGGCACGACGGCCGTCGTCCTGCTCCCGACCGACCTGCTGCAGAACTCCCCGGCGTTCGGCCGCGCCGCCGACGCAGCGGAGACCTCCGGCGCGCAGGGACGTGCCGGTGTGGCGCCGCCGTCGGAGTCGCTGTCCGCGTCGGCGTCCGCGTCGGCGGGCGCGGTGTCCGGGGTCGGGACGGAAGCAGCCGCCGACCACGGTTCTGATCGTGGCCACAGCCTTGGTCGTGGTCATGGTCGTGGTCCTGGTCCCGGTCCTGAACCTGGCCCTGGCTCTGGCTACGGGCCGGGTGCAGGTGCGGGACAGGGAGCCGGGCAGCGCGGGGTGCCCGGGCCCCGTTCGGTGCCGGGCTCGCCGTCCAAGCCCGCCCCGGCCCTCGAACATCCCGGAGACGACCGCGACCCGGGCGGACCGCGCCGGCCGAGGCCCCCTGCCGTCGCCGAACCCGAGGAACCGAGCAGGCCACCGGCCGCCGTCACCGCCCTGCGCCAGCGCGGCCGTACGACCCCGCCCCGGACGAATCCACGGCCCTCCTCGCCCGTAACTCCTGCCCTTTCCGTACCGCCTGGGCCTTCCGGCCCTTCGAGCCCTTCCGGCACGGCTGGGGCGGCTGCGGCGGCCGGGGGGAGCGAGGAGCCGGGCGCCGATCTGCCGAGGCGGGTACGGCAGGCGAGTCTCGTGCCGCAGCTCCGCGAGGCACACTCCGGCTCGGAGGCAGGTGCCGCCGCGGGTTCTGCGGGCGCCGCAGGAGGCAGCGGGGACGGTCCGAGTCAGCGGACCCCGGAGCAGGTCCGGGACCGCATGGCCGCCTACCGCGACGGCTGGCAGCGTGGCGGCGGCCCCGCTCCCGGTTCCCCGGTTCCGGCTCCTGCTAGCCAGACGGGCATCAGACGCCCCCTCGGCACCGGCCACGGGGCCGACTCTGTACGCGGCCCCGGCCCCGAACCCGTACGGGGCCCCGGACCCGACTCCGTACGCGGCCCCGCCCCTGGTCCTGACCACCTCCCGGGTCCCGACCACGGCTCCCGCCGCCCCCGCCACGCATCCAGCGACCATGCCCCCGAAGGAGACGACGAATGATCGACCACGAGAGGATCTCCCACCACCGCTCCGGCGAACTCGACTGGCTCCTCGACGACCTCGTCACCCGTGTCCGCGAAGTCCGCCACACGGTCGTGCTCTCCAACGACGGCCTCGCCGTCGGCGCATCGAGCGGACTCAGCCGTGAGGACGCCGAGCACCTGGCCGCCATAGCCTCCGGCTTCAACAGCCTTGCCAAGGGCGCAGGCCGGCAGTTCCACACCGGGGGCGTGCGCCAGACGATGGTCGAGATGGACGACGGCTTCCTCTTCGTGGCCGCGGCCGGGGACGGCTCCTGCCTGGCCGTCCTCAGCGGCGTCCACGCCGACATCGGCCTCATCGCCTACGAGATGGCCCGCCTGGTGAAGCGCGTCGGCGAGCACCTGCACACCCCGCCGCGACTCACGGTGACCCCGCCGGCCGCGGGCTGACCGGAGACCCCGGAGATCCCGGAGAACACCATGGACAACGACAGCACCGGCGGCACCGGCCACGACACCACCGGCGGCGGCACCGGCTACGACACCACCGGCGGTGGCACCGGCGACGACAGCACTTGCGGCGACAGCACTCGCCACGACAGCGCCTGCGACGTCGGCACCGGCCGGAACGGCCTCGACAGCAGCCGGTGGTACGACGCCGACGCCGGGCCGCTCGTCCGGCCGTACGCCATGACCGGCGGACGGACCAGACCCGGACCCAGCAACGTACGGTTCGACCTCATCGCCCTCGTGGTCGTCGACGACGACCCGCCGGGCCCGGCCGAGGAGTGCTTCCTCGGTCCCGAACACCGCGCCCTGCTCGGGCAGTGCCGCGCCGAGACCCAGTCGGTGGCCGAACTCGCCGCCGACGCCGACCTGCCCGTCGGAGTGGTGCGCGTCCTCCTCGGCGACCTCCTAGAAGCGGGCTTCGTGAAGGTCAGCAGACCCGTCCCGCCCGCACAGCTCCCTGACGAACGGATCCTGAGGGAAGTAATCGATGGCCTACGAGCGCTCTGAGAGCACACCGGCGGGCGACCTGGACACCACGGCCCTCGCCCTGAAGATCCTGGTCGCCGGCGGCTTCGGGGTCGGCAAGACCACCCTGGTCGGCGCGGTCAGCGAGATCCGGCCGCTGCGCACCGAGGAACAGCTCAGCCGCGCCGGCGAGTCCGTGGACGACACCGGGGGAGTCGACCAGAAGACCACCACGACGGTGGCCATGGACTTCGGTCGCATCACCATCCGCGCGGGGCTCTCCCTCTACCTGTTCGGAACTCCCGGGCAGGACCGCTTCTGGTTCCTCTGGGACGACCTCTCCCAGGGCGCACTCGGCGCCGTCGTCCTCGCCGACACCCGTCGCCTCGAGGACTGCTTCCCCGCCGTGGACTACTTCGAGCACCGCAAGATCCCGTTCGTCGTGGCCGTCAACTGCTTCGCGGGCGCCCGTGCCTACGGCGCGCACGACGTGTCGCGCGCGCTCGACCTGGACCGCGGCACGCCGGTCGTCCTGTGCGACGCGCGCGATCGCGACTCCGGAAAGGAAGTGCTGATTCGGCTCGTCGAGTACGCGGGACGCATGCACACGGCACGGCTCCTGGACACGGTGGGCTGAGCCGGCACCCGACTGCCTGAGCGAACGGCCGCTGGGGGCCGGCTGACGGAACGTTCGATCGCCACGCGGATGGGGACGGGTGCTTGCCCTGCTCACGACAGTGCGTAAGGCTGACCGGAAGACGGTCGACCGGTAGAGCATGTGCGGCCGGCCGGAAGCACGCGCCCCCCGGACCGCGGGGACCACGGGGCGACGGGGACGCACCACACAGGGGGAGGATCACGCATGGCGCTGGACAAGGAACTCGACTGGCTCCTGGACGACCTGACGCGACGGGTCGACTCGATACAGCACGCGCTCGTGCTGTCGAACGACGGTCTGGTGACGGGCGCGAGCAGCGGGCTGGTGCGTGAGGACGCCGAGCATCTGGCCGCGGTTTCCTCGGGTCTCCACAGCCTGGCGCGCGGCTCGGGCCGGCACTTCAAGGCGGGCCGCGCGCGGCAGACGATGGTGGAGTTCGACGAGGCGCTGCTGTTCGTCACGGCGGCGGGCGAGGGCAGCTGCCTGTGCGTGCTGAGCGCGGCGGAGGCCGATGTCGGTCAGGTCGCCTACGAGATGACGCTGCTGGTGAACCGGGTCGGCGAGCACCTGGGCGTGGCGGCGCGGCAGCCCGGCGGCGCGGGCGGTCTGGGCGGCGCGGACGAGTTCTGACGGTCGCTCCGCGAAGTTATCCACAGGGCGAGCACGGTGTCGTCACTGTGCGTTACGGTCATCACCGAAAGTGTTCGAGTCGGGCGGCAGGCGTCCGACGACACGCGGGGAGGACCGACCCATGACCACGGAAGAGACGACACGAGCGGCGGCGGCGACGCTGCCGGCACATTCGACGGAGACGGTACGGACGAGGAAGGCCGTACGGATGCAGCAGGCCGTACGGATGACGCCGACGCCTACGCCGACGTGGCCACCGACGCCACCGACGCCGCCGGCGCCACCGATGCCGTCGATGTCGCCGTCGGACCTGGCGGAGCCGCCTGAGGGACCGCCTGAGTGGCCGCCGGATGTGCCGCCTGAGGGGCGGCTCGACGCGCCGCAGCGGGTGGAGCCGCCGGATGTGCCGGACCTGCCGGTGCCGCAGGTGCGGGCCGCGCGGGAACTGGGGCTGCGGCGCGACGAGTTCCGGCTCGCGGTCGACCTGGGATTCGTCCGTACGGTGCGGGGGGCGCCGCCCGGCACCGCGGACGTCCACGGCGACCCGGCCAGGCGTCGCGTGCCCCGGGGGGAGATCGAGCGGCTCAAGGCCGCTCCGGACTTTCCCGAAGGACTGCGCGAGCGCGTGAGGGCGGTCGGTACGGCGGAGGGCGCCGAGCTGCTCGCGGTCACCCGGGACCGGTTCGCGCGCCTCGCGAGGACGGGCCACTTCAGCCCGGTGCGCTTCTACATCAACCGCTACCGGGCAGTGGTCTGGCTCTACCCCGCCGCGGAGCTGGCGGAGTTCGCGCTGAACCATCCGCGACTCCTCACCGGACGGCTGCCACTCGATGTCCGGACCAGGGCCGATGAGGAACGCCAGGACTGGCGGCCCAGGAACTGGCGGGCCCGGCGGCTCGGCGCACTGCTGAGAGCCAGCAGTGACCCGTGGGACCGAACGGCAGCCATCGCCTCACTGCTCGACCCGGCCCATGTGGCCGAGGTCGTCGACGATCCCTACGAACGGGTCTACCTGCACCGGCTCAGGCCGGCGCCGCCGATCTGGCGGCCGAACACCCCCGCGGCCCGGGAGATCGCCGACCGGCTGATGCTCGCCGACGATCCCGATGAGATCCTCTGGCACCGGATGAGCCTGGGCCTCGCCCTGGACGAGGCCCGCGCGGAGCGCGAGGCGCCACGACCGGGCATGCCGTCGGGTGCCGGGTCACCGATGGCCTCCCGTTCCATGACGAGTGCGCCGTCGCCCGGTGACTTCGGCCCGATGGACGTGCGTGCCGGCCGTTGGACTCCACGCCCAGTGGTGGCGACACCGGCTCCGCCGACTTCACCAGCTCCTTCGGGTTCTTCAGCTGCTTCAGGTCCGCCGGCCCCTCCGGCCCCTCCAAGTCCTTCAGCTCCTCCGGCACCCGTGCTGTTCGCGGCTGCTCCGCCGTTCCCGGCCGGCCGTCCGGCGGGAGTCACGCGTCCGCCCGGCAGGCGGGTCCGGCGGAGTCTGCTCGACCGGCTGCGCCGGCGGAAGGAGGTCATGCCGCGGGCCGGTGGGTGACGGTCCGGCCGGGGTGCGGGGCGGCGTGCGCGCGGGCACGATGGGCGCATGCTCCTTGCCCGAGTCGCGGAGGTGTCGGGGGAGGTCGCCGCAACGTCGGCGCGGTCGCGGAAGATCGGACTGCTTGCCGAACTGTTCGCGGAGGCCGAGCCCGAGGAGAGTCCGCTCGTGATCGCCTACCTGTCCGGGAGCCTCCCGCAGGGACGGATCGGCGTCGGCTGGAGCGTGCTGAAGAACGTCCTGCCGCCGGCCGTTCCGCCGGCGCGGCAGCCGGTGCTCACCCTGTCCGGTACGGACGCGGCGATGACCGAGCTGGCGGCCGTCGCGGGAAGCGGGGCGCAGGCCCGCCGGCTCGGCCTGGTGCGGGATCTGCTGGCGGCGGCGACGCTGCCGGAACAGGAGTTCCTGCTGCGGCTGCTGTCCGGGGAGGTACGGCAGGGCGCGCTCGACGCCGTGGCACTCGAAGGCGTGGCCCGGGCGGCCGGGGTGTCGGCCGAGGACCTGCGGAGGGCCGTCATGCTCGAAGGGTCGCTGCCGCGGGTGGCGCGTGCGGTGCTCGCCGAGGGTGCCGGCGCGCTGGAAGCCTTCACCCTGAGGGTCGGCAGTCCCGTGCAGCCGATGCTCGCCCACACCGCGCGCAGTGTGAGCGAGGCGGTGGCCGCGCTCGGGCCGTGCGCGGTGGAGGAGAAGCTCGACGGCATCCGCATCCAGGTGCACCGCCGTGGGGATGAGGTCCGGGTCTACACCCGGTCCCTCGACGACATCACCGACCGGCTGCCCGAGGTGGTCGCCACCGCCCTGGAGGCAGCGGGCGACGGACTGGTGCTGGACGGCGAGGTCATCGCGCTCGATCCCGCGACGGACCGGCCGCTGGCCTTCCAGGACATCGCCTCCCGTGTCGGCTCCCGGGTCGACGTGTCCACGGCGCGGGCCGCGCTGCCCGTGTCGCCCGTCTTCTTCGACGTGCTGGCGGCGGACGGCGAGGTCCTGGTCGACCGACCGGGCCGTGAGCGGAATGCCGTCCTGGCCCGGCTGCTGCCCGATCCGCTGCGGGTGCGCCGGACCGTGGTCGAGGACCCGGAGGACCCGGCGGCGGTCGACGCGGCCGAGCGCTTCTTCCGCGACACCCTCGCCCGCGGCCACGAGGGCGTGCTCGTGAAGGCCGTCGACGCGCCGTACGTCGCGGGCCGCAGGGGCCGCACCTGGCTGAAGGTGAAGCCCGTCCACACCCTCGACCTCGTCATCCTCGCCGCCGAGCGCGGGCACGGCCGCCGCACCGGCTTCCTCTCCAACCTCCACCTGGGCGCCCGCGCGGCCGACGGCACCTTCGTCATGCTGGGCAAGACCTTCAAGGGGCTCACCGACGAGATGCTGCGCTGGCAGACGGAGCGCCTCACCGAGCTCGCCGTTTCGGACGACGGCTACACCGTCCGCGTCCGCCCGGAACTCGTCGTCGAAATCGCCTTCGACGGCCTCCAGCGCTCCACGCGTTACCCGGCCGGGGTCACCCTCCGCTTCGCCCGGGTCATCCGTCACCGCCCGGACAAGCCCGCCGCGGAGGCGGACACGGTGGAAGCGGTGCTGGCGACGGCGTGACGCGGCCTTGTCAGCGGTCGGGCGGGTCGGTCGTCACTCCGGCGGGCCGGAGGTGTGGCGGCTGCGGACCCAGAGCGGGAGGGCGAACCAGCACAGCAGGTACCAGGCGACGAGTCCGGTGACCAGCCAGGGCACGAACGTCGCCCCGGTGGCCACGCGCAGGACGAGCAGCAGCGCGCAGGCGAGGGTGGCGAGGAGCAGCACGAGGCCGAGGAAGGTGAGGCGGGAGGCCCAGGTCACGGCGCGGGGCTTGATCCGGCGGCCGGCGACCAGCCGGTGGAACGAGACGGGGCCGATGAGGGCGCCGGTCGCGGCGGAGCCCAGGCAGATCGTGATGATGTAGATCGTCCGGTCGGTGTCCGGCAGCTCCGGATAGCGCTGGGTGAAGACGACGGTGAGGAGGAAGCCGAAGAGGATCTGTACGCCCGTCTGGGCAACCCTGATCTCCTGCATCAGCTCGTTCCAGCGCCGGTCGGCCCGTTCCTCCGGCGTCTCGTGACGGCCCTTGATCATGCCGTCGGTACCCGGTTCCTCGGAGCCCTTTCCTTCGTGTCCCGCCTTCGCCACGTCGCCTCCCGTGTCGCGCTCTCACCTCCACCGTGCTGCCCGCACCCCGGATCCGCCACCCTGCGGCCGGGAGCGGCCGCTCCGGGGCGGATCTCGCGCACCGTCGCGTCGCGAGGGATGCTGGAAGCGGGCTAACGGAGGAGATGAGCGCCGTGTACGACTTGCACATCGACACCGACGTGACCGTGCAGCTGAGCGAATGCTGCCGGGAGGACGCGCAGGCCGTCTTCGAGGTCCTCGACCGCGCCTACCAGCTCGAGGACATGACGACGCCGGGTCCGCAGGCGGCGACCGCACCCGCCGCCACCGTCTGGATGGCCACCTTCGACACGGCCGGCGGCCGGCACGAGGAATCCCCGCCCGTTCCGCTCACCGGCATGGTCGGCGCGCTGCTCACCGGCGGCTACCACGCCGTGGACCAGGTGGAGAAGGTGCTGGCCCGTTCCTTCGACATCCAGTCCCTGCAGTCCGTCTCCGGTGACCAGGAGACCGAGGCGCGCCTCCTCCTCGCGTCCCGCTGACGGGCGGGACCTCCCGGGCCCCCGACCCCCCGGGCGGAGCGGACGGGCGCCGCCCGGGGCCGCCATGCCCGCTGCACCGGCCCGCTGCACCGGATCTGTGGGCGCGCCGCGTCGAGCGGTGTTCCGTATGCCGCTTCCGCCGCTTCCGCCTGCCCCGACCCCTGTCCCTTCCCGGCTATACACCGTGTGTAGAGTTCTCGGCGAGCCGCAGGGCCCCGCCATGACCAGGTGTGGGCCCTTGGCTTCGCACGAGTCATTCGCACCACACTTCCGGGGAAAGCGGGTCGTACATGTTCCGAACCAAGCCGGGCCGGCGCAGGGCGCCAGCCCTCGCCATGCTCGCCGCCGCGTCGCTGGTCGTCGCCCTCACCGGCTGCTCCGCCGACACCGTCACCCCGGAGGAAGCGCGCGGCAAGGCGGGTACGGACGGCACGGCCGCGACGACGGCGGGCGCCGTGGACTGCGCCAAGGCCAAGTGCATCGCCCTCACCTTCGACGCGGGACCGGGCAAGGACACTCCCCGTCTGCTCGACATACTCAAGGAGAAGCAGGTCCCGGCGACCTTCTTCCTGCTCGGCAAGAAGCACGTCGACCGCTACCCCCAGGTCGTCAGGCGCATCGCGGACGAGGGCCACGAGGTCGCCAACCACACCTGGACCCACCGCATCCTCACGGATCTCGACGCCGCCGAGGTCCGTGACGAGCTCGCGCGCACCCAGGACGCCATCGCCGCGATCACCGGCCGCAAGCCCACCCTCATGCGCCCGCCGCAGGGTCGCACCGACGACACCGTCTCCGACGTGAGCCGGGAACTCGGCCTCGCCCAGGTCCTGTGGAGCATCACCGCCAAGGACTACTCCACCGAGGACACCGCTCTCATCCGTCAGCGGGTGCTCGACCAGGCCCACGGTGACGGCATCATCCTGCTCCACGACATCTACGACGGAACGGTCCCGGCCGTGCCGGGGATCATCGACGAGCTCAAGCGCCGTGGCTACACCTTCGTCACGGTGCCGCAGCTGCTCGCGCCGGGCAAGGCGGAGCCCGGGTCCGTCTACCGCCCGGAGAAGGACGACTGAACGGACCAATCGGGGTGAGGTGACTCACATACGGCACCCGGCACAAGGCGGAACAATGGGTGAAGGTTTACCGTTCATCCTTATGTGACGCCGAAGGGGCCCGGTCCCCAGGTCCCCCCCCAGAGGTGACCGCCCTTCACCCGTCACGGCAGTCGGCCCCGGTTGGAACCCCCCGTCCAACCGGGGCTTTGTCGTAGCCGCCGCCCGCAGGCTCCGGACGGTGTCTCCGGCCGCGGACCGAGAGCTCCGCGAACACCCTGTTGGCGGCGCGCACTCCGGCGCGTTGGACCCCTTCGGGTGAGTCGCCGCGGCCCTCCGCATGGCCGGTCCGGCACCGGGCATTGATCGCCACGAAACGGCGGTGATCACACCGCCGGCCACCGCCCGCCCAGGCTCGCCACCAGGGGGAACCATGCGCCACGCGACCCGCCGAGCGATCGTCACGGCCTCCGCCGCCCTCGTCCTCGCCGGCTGCGCCACCGTGCAGCCCGGCCCCGCCGGCCCGGCCGCGCCCTCCGGATCGGCCGCAGCGCCCGTCACTCCCGCCACCCGGCAGGAACAGGACCGGATCCTGAAGGCCGCCGAACAACGGCTCGTCGCCGAGTGCCTCGACGCCCAGGGCCTCGCCCTGCCTCCGGCCTCCCAGGCGCGCGCCCCCGCCCCCGGGCCCGGGCCCGGCGCCGACAGCCGCCTGCGGACCGCGCTCTTCGGCAGCGACCCCCGCGAGCTCTCCCTCACCCTCGCCACCGGTCTCACCGTCACCGCCAACAGCGACGGCTGCGTGGCCTCGGCCCGCACCGAGCTGTACGGCGACCAGACCCGCTGGTTCCGCGCCCAGGTCACCGTCGACAACCTGCGCGCCATGGCGCAGGCCCGGATGAAGGACGATCCCGCGCACCGGGCCGCCCTCGACCGCTGGACCCGCTGCGCCGCACCCTCCGGAGGGCCCCGCACCGGCCGCCCCGACCCGGCCGTCGCCGAACGCTGCACCCGCGAGAGCGGACTCGCCGACGTACGCGCCCGGCTCGAACCCGCCGAGCTGGCCACCGTACGCACCCTCCACCGCGACCAGGTCGCCACCTACGAGCAGCTGCGCGCCCGCGCACTGCGGCGGGCAGCCGAGCTGTCCGCGAACCCCACCCGGAAGAAAGGCACCGACGCTTCATGAAGCGACTCCTCGGCCCGACCACCGCAGCCCTCCTCGCCCTCGCCGGCGGCCTCGCCCTGACCACACCCGCCACCGCCGCGGACTGCCCCTCCGGCCACTTCTGCGCCTGGGAGCACGCCAACTTCGGTGGTCAGCGAGCCAACTGGAGCGGCGACGACGGCTGGTGGGAGAGCTGGATCGCCGACAACGACTCCTCCTGGGCCAACCACGGCATCTCCGGCCCGGGCGTCAAGGACTACGTCCAGGTCTACGAGTCGGCCTGGCAGGGCGGCTCCATGACGATCTGTCTCGCCCCCGGCCAGGAGGCCGGTTACAACGGCGCCGCCAACGACCGAGGCGACTCCCACATCTGGTCCACCGGCTGCTGAACCCCGCCACCCCGAGCCGCCTCACTGCACGGTGAGGCGGCTCACGCCGATCTGACTCGGGTAGTAGGTGAGCATCTGCTCGGTGACGGCGGTCTCCGCATAGGTGTTGACCACCGACTCGGCCATGAGCGCCCTCGCGGAAGCAACCACCTGCTCGTCGACGTAGGTATAGGCCGGTGGGTCCTCCGCGGGGCGATGGTCCGCGTACCACTGTTCCCAAGAGACCCGCAGGTCGCGGCCGGTGCTCTTCCCCTGCCACTGGGGGCAGACGTCGTTGAGCCCCCAGGCGAACTCGCGGTAGTCGCTCCCGCCGCTGCCCCCGTACACCTGGAAGACGAGGCTGTCGCTGCTGCCCGTTCCGCCGAAGAAGACCTTGAGCGACTGCCCTCGCAGCTCGTCCGCCGGCAGGACGTCCGCCAGAGTGTTCTGGTTGAGGACCACGTTTCGATCCACCCTGGTGCCGCCGTAGGAGAACGCGGGGCGGAAGCTCGGTTCGCAGGACGTCACGGCGTAGGTCACGGCGGCGTCGATCTTGTTCGAGATCACCTCGACCCAGTACTCCTGCCGGGGCCGGTATACGTTTCGGACGAAGCCGCCTCCCGACTCGAGCGGCGTACGGAACACGGGCGGGCCGAGTTCCTTCTGGAACTTCTCCAGCGTGTAACCCGCGCGCAGTTCCCTGAGCTTGCGGTACTCCGCGGCGTGCCAGTCCGTGCGGGAGTCCCGGAGGACGGTGACGGCGGTGACCAGTGTGCTCACCGCCGTCACGAGGTTGGAGAGGAAGAAGACGGCGACCAGCAGGACGTTCCGTTTGGCGAAGGCGCTGAAGCGCTCCCCGGCCGTCCCGTCTCCTTCCTCGCCGCCGGTCGTGGGCGAGTCGTCCATGGGCGCGACCTTAGGCACATCGCGCACGCCCCGCACCGCGCCCTAGTCCGACCGGATCAGGCCGTCGTGCCCTGCCACAGGTCGGGGCCGAAGACCTCGTAGTGGACGTCCGCCGCCGCGACGCCCCGGGCGAGGAGGTCGCCGCGTACCGCGCGCATGAAGGGGAGCGGGCCGCAGAGGTAGGCGATCAGGCCCTCCGGCAGGTCGAGCGAGGTGAGGTCCGCCCGGCCGCTGTGGGCGTCGGTCGCGCCGGGCTCCTCGTACCAGAGGTGCAGGGAACCCTGCGGCAGCGCGTCGACCAGGGCCCGCAGCTCCTCGCGGTGGGCGTGGCCGGCCGGGGAGCGGTCGGCGTGGACGACGGTCACCGGGCGGGTCGAACCGGTCGCGACGAGGTGGTCCAGCATCGCCAGCATGGGCGTGGAGCCGATGCCCGCGGAGGCGAGCAGCAGCGGTCCGTCGCCCTCGGGGAGCACCAGGTCGCCGAACGGCGCCGACACGGTGACGAGGTCACCCACCCGTCCGTTGGCGTGCAGCCACGAGGAGACCTCGCCGGCCGGGTCGCCGTCGACGCGCTTGACGGTGATGCGCCGGTCGGGGCGGCCCGGCGCGGCGGAGAGGCTGTACTGGCGGATCTGCCGGGCGCCGTCGGGCAGTGTGACCTGGACGCTGACGTACTGGCCCGGCCGGAACGGGGCTGCCGGACGCCCGTCGGGGCGGCGGAGCGTGAAGGAGACGGTGTCGGCGGTCTCCTCGTGCCGCCCGGTGATCTCCATCGAGTCCCAGACCTGGCCCTCGGTGACGCCCCGCTCCTGGTACAGACGCGCCTCCAGGGCGATGAGCGCGTTGGCCATGAGCCAGTACACCTCGTCCCAGGCCTGCGCGACCTCGGGCGTCACGGCCTCGCCGAGGACGTCGACGATCGCGGCGAAGAGGTGCTCGTGGACCACCTTGTACTGCCCCGACGTGACGCCGAGCGAGGCGTGCTTGTGGGCGATCCGCGACAGCAACACGTCGGGCCGGGTGTCGGGGCTGTCCAGCAGGGCTCCGGCGAAGGCGGCTATGGAGCCGGCCAGTGCCCTGCGCTGGTCGCCGGTGGCCTGGTTGCCGCGGTTGAACAGGTCCCGCAGCAGCTCGGGACGGGCGGCGAACATTCCCGCGTAGAAGCGCTCGGTGATCTCGTCGAGCGCGCCGCCGACGGCGGGAAGGGTGGCACGGACGACCGGTGTGGCCTGCTCGGACAGCATGACGCCTCCATAACTGGTAGATGATCTACGTATTTAACGAGGTGACGAGACCGCCCGGACAGGGCGGGACTCGGCAACGGAGGAGTGGGGGATCAGTCGCCCGGGCGGCGCCCGGACAGGGTGACGAGCACCGGCCCGGTGGGAGACTCCACCAGATCGGCGACGGTCAGCGGATCCAGCGTGCGGTAGAACGCCTCCTGTGCCTCGCGCAGCGCGCCGCGCAGCCGGCAGGCCGTCCGCAGCGGGCACGGCGGATCGCCCTCGCACGCCACGACCTCGTCGTCGCCCTCCAGCGTCCGCGTCAGCCAGCCCACCGACGACCGGCGGCCGAGCTCCGTGAGGGCCAGGCCTCCGCCGCGCCCCCGGCGCGCCTCGACGACCCCGAGGTGCTGCAGCCTGGTGACCACCTTCGCCATGTGGGCGTAGGGGACGACCATGGACTCCGCCACCTCGCGGGTGGTGGGGTAGGTGTCCTGCCCGGTGACCGCGAGGCGCATCACGGCCCGCAGTGCCAGGTCGGTGAATTTCGTCAACCGCACGCCCCGACCGTATCAAAGGCGTATTTTAGATTCGTATTAGGGGGGTGGAGGGGGAGGGTGGAGGGGGAGAGGCGGAGGGCCTCGGCTCTCCCTCGGTCAGCGGCGCCCGCGCCTCCGCCGGCGCCAGACCCACCAGCCGCCGACCAGGACCGAGCTGCTGACCAGGACGATGCCCAGCACCGGCCAGCGCCCGCCCGCGATGTGCAGGTCCGCGCCCACGACGACCGCCACCCCGATCAGGGACACGAGCAGCGAGAAGACCGCCCGCGCCACAGCACCGATCACCGCCGGGTCGAAACGGTTGGGACGGCGCGGGGCGGGCGCCCCCGCGTAGAAGATCGCCGCCCGGTCCAGCAGGGCAAGCGTCGAACGCCGATAGCTGAAGGCCAGATACGGCAGCCACACCAGCGGCGCGACGAGACCCACCAGGAACACCGCTCCCACCAGCGCCCACTGGCCGATCCGCATCAGCCGACCGGCCTGGTTCTCCGTCGGCGTGACCAGCCCCAGCAGCCGTGCCATGCGCATGACCAGCTCCCACAGGGCGGCGAGCCGGCCCGGCCGCTTCCCGGCCCCGCCTTCCGGCGCAACCGGGGCGACCGGCTCGGCAAGTGCGATGCGGGCGGCGTCCGTGTCCTCGTACACCCCCTGGAGAACGAGCAGTTCGGCGGTCCGCGCGGGATCCGTCGGGTCCTTGCCTTCCAGTGCCGCCAGTTCGAGCACCGTCCGCGCCTGCGACAGCAGCGCCGCACAGAACGCGAACGGCACGAACAGCATGAAGGGCCCGCCCACGAACGCGCCCTCGGCGGAGGCCGTGCGGACGCCGCGCGCCACCACACGCGTGCGCAGCTCGTCGGAGCTCGCGTCCGGTCTGGCGGCGTGCAGCCGCCGCACCGCCCGGTCCGCTGCCGGACCGAGGCGGCGCTGCGCGAACACGGCGAGCGATTCCGGAAGCCGGCCCGGCGCGGCCATCACGTCGCGCAGCAGCGACCGGGACAGCCGGGACGGTTCCTCCTCGCCGTCCTGTGGACGGGTCAGGACAGGACCTTGGCCTTCGCCCTCTCGAACTCCTCGTCCGTGATGGCGCCCCTGTCCCTGAGGTCCGCGAGCCGGGCCAGCTCGTCCACGCCGCTGCCCTGCCCGGTACCGCCGGCCGCCGCGGGCGTGCCCGCCGTCTTGCGGATGTAGTCCTGGAACGCCGCCTCTGCGTCCCTGGCCTGCTTGACGTCACGCCGGCTCATGCCCTTGCCGCGGGCGATCACGTACACGAGTACGCCCAGGTACGGCAGCACGATGCAGAAGATCAGCCAGCCCGCCTTGCCCCAGCCGCTCAGCTCGTGGTCGCGGAAGATGTCCGTGATGACCTTGAAGAGCAGGAACAGCCACATGATCCACAGGAAGAACCAGAGCATGGTCCAGAAGAGGTTGAGCAGGGGATAGTCGTCCATGCCGAAACTCCGTTCCCGGCGCGGCCTGGTCGGCCTCGCGTACAGCGAGTCTCACCGAACCCTCCTGGGCCCGCATGTCGTGATCCGCTCCGGGTGCGGCCGCGCGGCCGCCGTGTTCCGATGGGGGTGACCTCCGTGGCACAAGGCCCCGATCCCGCGCGCTCAGGCCTTCCGCGTGCGCAGCGCCGCGAGCGCCTTGTCCGCGTGCGCGCTCATCCGCAGCTCGCTTCTGACCACCTCCAGGACCCTGCGGTCCTGGTCGATGACGAAAGTGACCCGCTTCGTCGGCGCGAGCGAGAAGCCGCGCTTCACCCCGAACCGGTCCCGTATCTCGCCGGACGCGTCCGAGAGCAGCGGATAGCCGAGCGAGTGGCGGTCGGCGAACTCCTGCTGGCGCGCCACCTCGTCCGAACTGATGCCGACCGGCCGTGCGCCGGCCGCCCGGAACTCGCCCGCGAGGTCCCGGAAGTGGCAGGCCTCGGCGGTGCAGCCCGGCGTGAGCGCCGCCGGGTAGAAGAAGAGGACGACGGGACCGTCGGCCAGCAGCCCGGAAAGGGAACGGGGCTGCCCCGTTTCATCCGGAAGGGTGAAGTCCTCGACGATGTCACCGACGTTCATACGAGCGGACGTTACCCCACGGTAGGGAGCTGAGGGTAGGGGCGGCCGTCACCAGGACCGTGCGGCCCGCAGCAGCCGGTCCCGTACGAGCGCTACATGAGGGTTCTCCGGCGTGCCCGGCCGCTGGACCAGAAACGACGTGTTGATCGGCGGATCCTCCGGGTCGAGCAAGGCCGTCAGCCGGCCCGCGGCGAGCTCCGCACGGCACAGATAGCGCGGCAGCACCCCGAAGCCGGCCCCCGCCGACACGGCCGCCAGCACACCTCGCAGGTCGGGCACCGTCACCGCGGCCTCGCCGGTGAGGCGGCGCCCGAAGACGTGCCGCCAGTAGCGCCGGGCGATCGGCAGGTCGGCGGCGTACATCACCATGGGGACGTCGTGCAGCGCGGCGGGACCGTCCGCCGCCACCGCGCCGGGGCCGATCCGCCGTGCCCATTCGGGCGAGGCGACCAGGACGAACTCCTCATCGACGAGCGGCACCGAGGCCAGGGCCCGGCCTCGCGGCCGCTGCGTCGCCACCACCAGGTCGTGGTGCCCGGCCCGCAGCCCGTCGAGCAGTTCGTCGGTGAGCCCCAGCGTGACCTGGAGCCGGATCCCTTCGCCCACCAGCGGCGCCAGCGCGGGCAGCGCGCAGAGCGACAGGAACTCGGCGGGCCCCGCGAGATGGACCGGCTGCGGCACCGGCGCCGTGCCGTCGGTACCGCGGTCCGCGACCCTGGCGAGTGCGTCGATCGGGCCCGCGACCTGGGCGGCGAGATCGTCCGCGTACGGCGTCGGCGCCACACCGCGCGGGCCGCGCTCGAACAGCTCGCGGTCGAGGCGCCGTTCGAGCGCCCGGATCTGGGTGGTGACGGTGGGCTGCGACAGGCCCAGCAGCCGTGCGCCGGCGGTGAACGAACCCGTGCGGTGCACGGCCAGGAAGGTGCGGAGCAACGAGAGGTCGAGCGGCCCGCGCGGCTGCGGCGACGTTCCGGCGTCCGGCCGGGGCGCGGACGGGCCCGGCGGACCCTCGGGTCCAGGCGCCGGCCGGGGGCGTGACCGGCGACCGGCCTTGGTTCCGGGCCCGCGTTCAGGCCTGGATCCGGAGTCTTCGGCCGGGCCATGCTGCTTCCTATCGCTCACGGCAGTCAGCATAGGCAAGCCGATGGATCAGCCCTCCGGCCCGGGCTGCTGCTGGCCCCCGACCCCGTGCCTCCCGTCCGGCCCCGGCCTCCAGGCGGCGTCTCACCCCGCCGCCTGTCAGGCCGCCCCGCCCCCGCCCACGTCAGGCCGTCCGCCCCGCCGTTCGCCGGATCTCGCGTTCGGCGAGGACCGCCAGGGCCCGTTCGCCCCAGCGGACGTTCTCCGCCTCGAACGCCATGCCGCGCAGCAGGGTCAGGAACGGTCCGACCCGGTCCGCCTCCCGGAGGTACGTGTCCTCGTCCCGCCCGTCGAGCATCCGCTCGCGAAGCCGCTCGTAGCGCGCCAGCTTCCCGCGCGCCGCCTCCATCCGCTCCCGTACGTGCGCGCGTACCGCCGCCGTGTCTCCCGCGTCGCACGCCTGGACCTGGACCAGCAGCTCGTCGCGGACCGCCGTCGGCTTCGGCGGGTGCGCGGTGTACGCGACGAGGTCCGCCAGACCGGCGTCGGTGAGGGTGAACATGCGCTTGTTCGGGCGGCGTTCCTGCAGCACCACCCGGGCCGCGATGAGACCGGCCTCGGAGAGCCGGTCGAGCTCCCGGTAGAGCTGTTGCGGCGTGGCCGCCCAGAAGTTGGCCACGGACACGTCGAAGAGCTTGGCCAGGTCGTACCCCGACGCCTCTCCCTCCAGGAGAGCCGCCAGGACCGCGTGCTTGAGAGACATCCGGACAAAGTAGCAGTCCGTTGAATATGTTCCTCCACACCTATTCACCCGAGAAAGACCTGGTGAGGGGCGGGTTCCAGGCGGCGTGCCGCAGGATCGCGCGCACCGCCACGCCGCTGGGGGCGAGCCGCAGCAGCGCGTTGCGCAGCGGCACGGCGAGCGGGTGGTCGAGTTGCTGGCCCATCCGTCCGGCCCGGCGGGCCGCCATGGCTACGGCCGTGGTCCGCGGCCGCCGTCCGGCGTCGTAGCGGGCGAGCGCGGCGTCGACGTCCGCCGCCCCGTCGAGTTCGGTGGCAAGCACGACGGCGTCCTCCAGGGCCTGGCAGGCGCCCTGGCCGAGGTTCGGGGTCATGGCGTGGGCGGCGTCTCCGAGCAGCACCACCCGGCCGGAGACGAAGGAGGGCAGGGGAGTGGCGAGTTCGGCGATGTCGTGGTGGAGGACGGCCTCCGGGCGCGTCGCGGCCAGCAGCTCGGGTACCGGCTCGTGCCAGCGGGCGAAGCGCCGGCGCAGCACGGCGAGGGGATCGGCATGGCGCACGCCCGCGGGCGCGTTCAGTACCGCGTGCCACTCGGCACGTCCGTCGGCGAACGCGATGTGACCGAACTCGGCCCCGCGGCCCCAGGTGATCTCGAAGTCGGTGCGGAGGTCCACGGGGCGGTCCGTGATCGCCCGCAGGACGGTCGAGCCGCTGTGCACGGGGCCGGGATGGGCGGGGAAGAGGGCCGTGCGCAGGCGGCTGCCGATCCCGTCGGCGGCCACGACCAGGTCCGCCTCCAGGGTGTCCGGCACTTCGTCGGGCCGCGGTCCCTTGTCGGCGGCGGTCACGGGCCGCGCCCCGTCGAACCGCACCCGCGCCCGCCCGCCGCGCAGCGGGTCCGCGGCCGTCGCCGTCACGCCCGTGCGCAACGTGCCGGGGGCCAGGGCCTCGCGCAGCAGCCGGTGGAGCTCCGTGCGCGGGATGCCCACGATGGGGGAGCCGAGGGCGCGTTCGAGGGCGGCGCCGTCCATCCGGGCCAGCCAGGAGCCGCGCGGTGTCCGGGTGCCGCCGGTGTACTGGCCGTGCCCGGCGGCCCGTACGGCGGCGCCGACGCCGAGCACGTCCAGGGCCCGGATGCCGTTGGCGGCGAGCGAGATCCCCGCACCGGCGTCGGCGAGGACGGGTGCGCGGTCGACGACCGTCACCTCCCAGCCGATGCGCTGGAGTCCGACGGCGGCGGCGAGGCCGCCGATCCCGGCGCCCACGACGACGGCGGTGTGTCCCATGGTCCGTACCCCTTCCAGTGGTGCCGCTCCCGGGCCGCCCCGGAGGCTTCTACATCTGTAGAAGCGTAACGCGCCACCTCTACAGGTGTAGAAAGAGGGGGTGACTTCCCAGACTCCCCGCCGCACCCTGCTCGCCGACGCCGCGCTCGGCGTCCTCGCCGACGCCGGGATGCGCGGCCTCACCCACCGGGCGGTGGACGCCGCGGCGGACCTGCCGGCCGGGACGACCTCCGCGTACTTCCGTACCCGGTCCGCCCTGCTCACCGCCCTCGTGCGGCGGCTCGTCGAACTCGACCAGGCGGAACTGGTGGCGGCCGCCGAGCGCGCCCCCGTACTCCGGACGGCCGAGGACCTGGTCCAGGGGCTCGCCGCGCTCGTCGCCGCCCGGACCCGGGGCGAGGGGCGGCGCCGCTCGCTCGCCCGCTACGCCTGCGTGCTGGAGAGCGTGCGAGACCCCGAACTGCGCGACATCCTGGTGCCGAGGGAGAACCCGGGGCGCGACGCGGTACGGGCCTTCCTCGCCGCGCGGGGCGTCGCGGACCCCGAGGCCCGCACACTGAGCCTGCTCGCCTGCGTGGACGGACTGGTCCTGGACCGCGTGGTCGCCGGAGAGGAGGCGGTGAGCGGGGGGACCGAGGCGATCGAGGGGCTCGTCGCGGCGGCCCTGCGGTCCTGAACGCGACCGCGGCAGCCCGCACGGCCGTCGATCCGACGTCAGCAATGGAGCAGCTCCGATGGACAGCAGTGACAGCAGTGGCACCGGCGCCGGCCGTCGCGGCAGCGACAGCAAGGCGTACGTGTACACGACGTACATCCGCACCACGCCCGACGAGCTGTGGAAGGCGCTGACCGACCCCGGCCTCACCCGCCGCTACTGGGGCGTGGCCTTCGAGACCGACTGGGCCGTCGGGTCGCCGATGGTCTGGGAGGAGGGCGGGCGCACCACCGCCGACCCGGAACAGGTCGTGCTCGTCGCCGAGCCCGGCCGGGTGCTCTCGTACACCTGGCACACCTTCACACCCGAATGGGCACAGGCCGTCGGCATCGGCGACGAGCTCCTCGCCCGGCTCGTGGACGAGGGGCGCTCCAAGGTCACGTACACCATCGAACCGGCCGGGGACATGGTGAAGCTGTCCGTCGTCCATGACGACCTCAAACCCGGCGGCACCATCCGGAGCCTGGTCGGCGAGGGCTGGCCGGCGATCGTCGCCAGCCTGAAGTCGCTCCTGGAGACGGGCGAGGAACTGCCCGAGGTGCCGCGTTGAGCCGCAGCCGTTGGTCCTTTCGAGTCGTCTCGCGGGCCTCTCACGCGCCACGCCCGGTCAGCTGATCATCTTTTCCGCCCCTGATCCGTTTTGATGCACCGGACAGAGCAGGCCGGCGCCGGCGCGAAAGGGGTGGACGTCCGACGTGTCGTCACGCGCGAGCAGCATCAGGAAGGTCAAGGGCCGGACCGCGCTGTCCGCCGCCGTAGGAGCCGTGCTCGCGCTCCAGGCGGCCCAGCAGACCGCCGTGGGCGCGCCGGCCGGAGGCCCGCCCGACGGTGCCGTGCAGCTGGCCGTCGCCAGCTGCCCCACCACCGGCGCCCTGTGCACCACGCCCCGGCGCAACGTCGACCTCGACGGCCGACCCCTCGCCTTCGACGACCGTGCCGCCGCCGGACCCGTCGAACTCACCCTGCGCACCGCCGGGCGGCTCGCCGACGTGAACGTCACCGACCACAAAGGCCGCCGCGTCGCCGGCCAGGTGAGCTCCGACGGCCGCCGATGGACCGGCGCCGCACCGCTCCCCGCCGACGGCCGCTACACCGCACGCCTCGTCGTCGAACGCACCGACGGCGGACGGCAGCGACTGCACCACGCCCGGCTCTCCCTGAGCACTCCGGCCGCGCCCGAGGGCGAGCGGCTCACCGCCGAATTCGGGCCCGGCGGCGGCACGTACGGCGTGGGACAGCCGCTCACCGCCGAACTCAGCCACCCCGTGCCCGCCACCGACCCCGACGCCCGCCGAGCCGTCGAACGTGCTCTGCACGTCAGCTCGGAGCCACGCGTCGAAGGAGCGTGGCACTGGGTCGGACCCACCACCCTCCACTACCGCCCGCGCGACTTCTGGCCGGCCCGCGCGACCGTCAGCGTCCGCAGCGCGCTCGACGGGGTCCGGGTCACCGGCCGCCTCTACGGCGGGCCCTCCGCCTCCCTCACCCTGACCACCGGTGACCGGATCGAGGCCGTCACCGACGTCGCCGCGCACACCCTCACCGTGCTGCGCGACGGCGAGGTCGTCCGCACCATCCCCGTCACCACCGGCAAGGCCGGCTACCGGACCCGAGGCGGAGTCAAGGTCGTCCTCGGCAAGGAGGCCACGGTCCGCATGCGCGGCGACTCCATCGGCATCGCCCGCGGCAGCGGCGACTTCTTCGACCTGAAGGTCCGCTGGGCCACCCGGGTGACGTGGAGCGGCGAGTACCTGCACGCCGCCCCCTGGTCGCTGGACGCCCAGGGCAGCGAGGACGTCAGCCACGGCTGCACCGGCATGAGCACGGAGGACGCCGCCTGGCTGTTCCGCACCGTCCGCGAGGGCGACGTCGTGCGCGTGATCAACGGGTACGGCAAACCGATGACGCCCTTCGACAACGGCTACGGCGACTGGAACCTGAGCTGGCCCGAATGGCGCCGCGGCAGCGCCTTCGGCTCCGGCGCCGCAGAGTCCGGGGCCGCGGGGACCGGCGCCTCCGGGGCGGGGCCGGACGGCAGCGCGCTCCGGCCCGCCCTCTGACCACACCGAGGAGTCACGATGACGGAGATCACCAGGGTCGAACTCGCCGACGGCGTGCTCTACGTGGAGGTGGAACCGCTCACCGCCGCGGCGGCCGGCGAGACGGGGGACGGGGAACTGGAGGGCGTCGGCCGCCGGCTGCCCGATCTGTCCGCGGTCACCGACGCGTTGTCGTCCTTCGCCGGACAGCTCGGCGAGGCCCTGCACCGGGCCGCGCCCGACCGTGCCACCGTCGAGTTCGGCTGCCAGCTCGGCCTGGACAGCGGCGGGCTGACCGCCCTCGTCGTGCAGGGCAGCACGAGCGCCAGCCTCCGCGTCACCCTGGAATGGAGCCGGGACAGGGGCGCGAGGACGGGCGGCTGAGCCGGCCCGTACCCGGCACGGGCACGTCACCGGGTCAGACCCGCCCGCCGCCCGTCGTGTCCGAGGACAGCCGCTGCGCCGCGTAGATCGGGATCACCGAGAGCAGCACGAGCAGCGCCGCCACGACGTTCACCACGGGCGCCTGCTGAGGACGCGTCATGTTGTCGAAGATCCACAGCGGCAGGGTCTGCACTCCCGGGCCCGCGGTGAAGGTGGTCACCACGACCTCGTCGAACGAGAGGGCGAAGGCGAGCAGGCCGCCGGCGAGCAGCGCCGAGCGCAGCTGCGGGAAGGTGACGTCCCAGAAGGTGCGGAAGGTGTGCGCGCCCAGGTCCATCGCCGCTTCCTCGTACGAACCCGGCAGCCGGCGCAGCCGGGCGACCACGTTGTTGAAGACCACCACGATGCAGAAGGTCGCGTGCCCGACGATCACCGTGAACAGGCCGAGTCCCACCCCCAGGGGTTCGAGGACGGTGCCGAAGGCGGAGTTGAGCGCGATGCCGGTGACGATGCCCGGCAGCGCGATCGGCAGCACCACCGCGAACGACACCGCCTCCCGCCCGAAGAACGCGTGCCGCTGCACGGCGAAGGCGATCAGCGTGCCGAGCACCAGGGCGACCGCCGTCGCCGCGAGACCCGCCCGGACCGAGGTCCACAGGGCCTCGCGCGCGCCCTCGTTCGCCCAGGCCGCCGACCACCACTTCAGGGTGAGTCCGGGCGGCGGCCAGCTCGCCGAGCGGTCCGGGTTGAGGGAGCCGACGAGGACGAGCAGCAGTGGCAGGTAGATGACGGCGAAGCCGAGCCCGGCCGCGGTGCGCAGCGCGATCCGCGCGGGGCGGGAGAGGTTCATCCGGTGTCCTTTCCACGGGCGGGTGGGGCCGGTCACAGGCTGCGCAGTGCCCCGGTGCGGCGCACCGCGAGCAGATAGAGCACGATGACGGCCACCGGCACCGTGCCGAGCGCGGCGGCGAGCGGCAGGTTGAGGGTGACGTTGGAGTAGACGAGGTTGCCGATCAGCTGGGTCTTGCCGCCGACGATCTGCACGGTGATGTAGTCGCCCAGGCTGAGCGAGAAGGTGAACACCGACCCGGCCGCGACCGCCGGCCACACCAGCGGGAGCACCACCGCGAAGAACGTCCGCCCGGCCCGCGCCCCGAGGTCGGCCGAGGCGTGCAGAAGGTTGTCCGGGAGCTGTTCGAGCGCCGTGTGGATCGGGAGGATCATGTACGGCAGCCACAGGTACGTCAGCACCAGAACGGTGGCGGTGAGCCCGTAGCCCGGACCGCTCAGGCCCAGCGGCTTCAGGGCCCAGTCGAGCGGCCCGCCCTCGGAGAGGATGAGCCGCCACGCGTACACCTTGACGAGGTAGCTGGCCCACAGCGGGGTGAGGATCGCGACCACGAGCAGCGGCCGGCGGCGCGGGCTCGCGACCCGGGCGGTGTAGAAGGCGAGCGGGAAGGCGATGACGGCGCACAGGACGGTGACGGCGAGCGCGACGCCGACCGTGCGCAGGGCGACCGTCCGGTAGACCGGGGAGCTCACGAGCTCCTGGAAGTTCCGGCCCGACCAGACCCGGACGACCTCGGAGGTGAAGGAGTCGGTGGTCCAGAAGGCGGACAGGAACAGGGCGGCCAGCGAGCCCAGATAGGCCAGCACGAGCCACAGCAGCGGCGCGGTGAGAAGCGCCGCGAGCCGGACGCGGGGCCGCTGGTGCAGGGCCCCGGCGAGCCGCCGGACCGGACCGGCGACCCGGTCGGTGTCGGCGGCCCGCGTGACGGGGGAGAGCGAGGTCATGCGACGGGTCAGCCCTTGATCTCGTTCCAGGCCTGCACCCACTTCGCGTACGGGACGCAGGTGACGTCCTTGCGGCCGTCGAGGCACTGCTCGATGGGCGTGGTCCAGAAGCGGACCTGCTTCCAGTAGGACTCGTCGCTCGCGTGGAAGGTCGCGCAGTGGTCCTTCGCGGCGGTCTCGGCGCAGGACTTGGCGTTGGCGGGGGCCTCGCCGAAGTACTCGGCGACCTGGGCGTTGGTCTTCGGCGAGACGATCCAGTCCAGCCACTTGTAGGCGCAGGTGGGGTGCTTGGCCTTGGCGGACACCATCCAGGTGTCGGACCAGCCGGTGGCGCCCTCCTTCGGGAGCACCGCCTCGACCTTGGCGCCCTCGGCCTTGGCGAGGTTCGCGATGACCTGCCAGCTGGTGCCGACGACGGAGTCACCGCTCTTGAAGGCGGAGATCTCCTTCAGGTAGTCGCTCCAGTACTCGCCCACGTGCGCGTTCTGCGCCTTGAGGAGCGCGACGGAGGCGTCGAACTGCTTCTGGTCGAGCGCGTACGGGTTCTTGATGCCGAGCTCGGGCCTGGTCGCGCCGAGGTAGAGCGCGGCGTCGGCGATGTAGATCGGGGAGTCGTAGGCGGTGACCTTGCCGCTGTGGGCGGAGGCGCCGTCGAAGACGGCCGACCACGAGTCGGGCGCGGGCGTGACCTTGGCGGTGTCGTACATGAGGAGGTTGGCGCCGCGGCCGTGCGGGATGCCGTAGGAGACGCCCTTGACGGAGTTCCACTCCTGGTTCTTCAGGCCGGAGAACACGTCCGCGTAGCTGGGGACGAGGGCGGTGTTGACCGGGGCGGCGTCACCGGAGGCGATCAGCCGCAGCGAGGCGTCCCCGGAGGCGGAGACGGCGTCGTACTCACCGGTCTTCATCAGTGCCACCATCTCGTCGGAGGTGGCGGCGGTCTTCGAGTTGACCTGGCAGCCGGTCTGCTTCTCGAAGCCGGACACCCAGTCGACCTTGGGGTCGTTGGAGCCGTCCTCGACGTAGCCGGCCCAGGCGATCAGGTTGACCTGTCCCTCGGGGGCGCCGAGGGACGTCGGCGCCTTGAGGGCGGGCGGGTTGAGCCCGCCGGACTTTCCGGACCCGGCCTGGTCGGCCGAGCCGCAGGCCGTGACGAGCAGCAGACCGGAGACGGCGGCGGCCGTCAGGAGCGAGCGGTGCAGGCGCACGGGTGATCTCCGTTTGCGTGAGGGAGCGGTGAGGGTGAGCGGAACGGGGGAGCGATGCGGACGTTCGTGGTGCGGGGAGTCGGGGAGCCGGGGCGTCGGGGAATCGTGCGGAACGGGCGGTGCGGGAGAGGTCACGGGCCCGTGGGGACGGCCACCGCGTGCGACGGGTGCCAGCGGAGCCCCACCCGCGCGCCCCGGAAGGCGGCGAGATCGGCCGAGGAGGTGTCGAGGTTCTGCTGCACGGCGGTGAGCCGGCCGCCGGTGTCGAGGTCCACCAGGAAGCGCGTGGCGTCGCCCAGGTAGACCACCTCGGCGACGGTGCCGGCGGCGCTCATGTGCCCCGCCTCGGCCGGCGCCGCGGGGTCCGTGACGACGCGGATCTTCTCCGGCCGGATGCTGTACGTGCCGGAGGCGCCGACCACGGCCCGCGCGGTGTCGCCGCTCAGCAGGTTGGAGGTGCCGACGAACCCGGCGACGAAGGGGGTGGCCGGGCGCTCGTAGATCTCGGCGGGCGAGCCGACCTGCTCGATCCGGCCCTGGTGGAAGACGGCGATCCGGTCGCTCATCGTCAGCGCCTCCTCCTGGTCGTGGGTGACGAACACGAAGGTGATGCCGACCTGGCGCTGGATCGCCTTGAGCTCGACCTGCATCTGCTCGCGCAGCTTCAGGTCGAGCGCGCCGAGCGGTTCGTCCAGGAGCAGCACCCGCGGCCGGCCGACTAGGGCGCGGGCCAGGGCGACGCGCTGACGCTGACCGCCGGACAGCTCGGCCGGGCGGCGCCGGCCGTAGCCCTCCAGGCGCACCTGGGCGAGGGCCGCGCGGGCCCGCACCAGGCGCTCGGCCTTGGGCACCCCGCGCACCTTCAGTCCGTAGGCCACGTTCTGTTCGACCGTCATGTGGGGGAAGAGGGCGTAGTCCTGGAACACGGTGTGCACGTCGCGCTCGAAGGGCGCCAGCCGGGTGACGTCCTCGCCGGCCAGTTCGACCGTGCCGGCGGTCGGGGTCTCGAACCCGGCGATCATCCGCAGCACGGTGGTCTTCCCCGAGCCGGACGGGCCGAGCATCGAGAAGAACTCGCCGTCGGCTATCTCCAGGTCCACCCCGGCCACCGCCTCGGTCCGGCCGTAGCTCTTGCGCAGTCCTGAGAGCCGGATCGCCATTCCCTCCATGGGCGGGAACCTTTCTGGTGCGGGGGAGCGTTCTGCGAGTGCGCGTAAACATATGAAGTCATAGTTCAAATCTCAAGACCCCCGTAAGGTAAAGGCTGAGTCAACGCGTGAGGTGGTGCAGCGTGAGGCCAGACGGCAGACAGGGCTCGGGCGTGCAGGGGAGCGCCCGCAGCGCCGTGTTCACTCCTGTCGACACCCGGGCCCGGGTCGACACCGTGGTGCGCCGGCTCGGCGACGCCATCGAGCTCGGCCTCCTCGCCGACGGCGAGCAGCTGCCCGGCGAGACCGAACTCGCCGGACAGCTCGGGGTCTCCACCGTCACCCTGCGGGAGGCTCTTATGGCCCTGCGCCAGCAGGGGCTCGTCACCACCCGCCGCGGCCGCGGCGGCGGCAGCTTCGTGACCGCCCCCGAAGGGCCGGCGGAGGACCGGCTGCGGGCCCGGCTCGCCGACTGGTCCACCGAGGAACTGCGCGACCTCGGCGACCACTGGGCCGCCGTCTCCGGGGCCGCGGCGCTGCTCGCCGCCCAGCGCACCCAGCCCGGCGACCTGCGCCAGCTCACCCGCACGGTCGACGAGTTCGCCCGCGCCGAGGACCCCGCCGCGCGCAGCAGGCTCTACGGCCGCTTCCACGTCGAACTCGCCGCCGCGGCCCAGTCCGCCCGGCTCACCCGCGAGGAGGTCGCCCTTCAGACCGAGTTGGGCGCCCTGCTCGTCCTCGTGCTCGACGAGCCCGCGTATCGGGAAAGCGTGGCGGATCGTCACCGCTCCGTAATCTCCGCCGTGCAGGATGAGGCCGACGAGCGGGCCAGAATGCTGGCCGAGCAGTGCGTACGCGAGTCCGTGGGCCGACTGGTCGCCCTGCGGCTCGCGCCCCCCACGCGCGCACCCGAGCCGCGTCCCGAGGAGGACACCGATGGCCAGGACCACCGGGCTCGCCCGCCCCGCCGGAGCGCCGGCTGACACGCCGGACCCCGCGCCGGAGGCCGCGACCGACGCCGTCTCGGAGCGCGTCCGCGCCACCCTCGAAGGCGTCTTCGCCGCCGTCGCCGCCACCGCGGCGGACACCGCGGCGCTGCTCAGCCGGGTGGCCGCCGACGGCCGGAGCCCGGTCCGCGCCGACCTCGCCGCGCTCCGCCCCGCGCTTCACCACCGCCTGGGGGACGGCGCCCCGGCCGGCCCCGGCGGTCCCGGCGCCCCGGGATGCCTCGCCGGTCTCGTCTCCGGCATCGGCTTCGTCGCCGCGCCCGGACTCCTCGCGGACGTCCCGGCCTGGCTGGAGTGGTGGCAGCGAGGCCCCGACGGCGCCGTCCGGCCGCTGCTCGTCGACCTCGACCCGGAGCACTCCGCGTACGCCGACTACACCCACTGGGACTGGTACCAACTGCCCCGCGAGACCGGCCGGCGGGCCGTCGCCGGGCCCTACGTCGACTACCTGTGCTCCGACGAGTACGGCCTGACGCTCTCCGCTCCCGTCCACGTCGACGGCGTCTTCGTCGGGGTCGCCGCCGCCGACGTCTACCTGCGCCACTTCGAGGCGGCCGTGCTGCCGGTGCTCCAGGAACTGCCCGTCCCCGCCCGGCTGGTGAACGCCCGGGGCCGCGTCGCCGCCTCCACCGACCCGGCCCGCCTCGCGGGCTCCCTCACCAAGGGCCCCGACTTCGCGGCGGTCCTGGCCGCGCCACCGGCCGTCCACCGGCACGGCGCCCTGCGTCTGATGCCGTGCCAGGGCACGCCACTGGTGCTCGTCACCTCGGAGCGCTGAACGGCCAGGGGCCTGCCCGGCGGATCGTGGCGCCGCCTGACGGACGGCCGGCTCAGTCGTTGACGGCCGTCAGCAGGACGACGGCGTCCTCGAGCGCGGTGAGGCCGTGACGTTCCTTCGGGATCATCTGGAGCTGGCCGGCCGCCAGCTCCTGGGTCCGCCCGGAAGCCGTCAGTTCCACCCGGCCGCGCAGGACCTGCAGGCTCGCCGCCGGCGGGGCGTTGTGCTCGTCGAGCGACATGCCCGCGATCAGGGCGATCACGCTCTGCCGCAGCACCCCGTCGTGCACCAGGATGTGGGCGCTGCGGCCGTGCGCGTCGGTACGGGCGTTCGCCAGGTGCTCGTCGACGAGGGCGCCGAGGTCGTGAGGTGCGGGCTCCTGCATCGTGTCTCCCTGCGGGGTGCGCGGACGGATACACCCAGCCTTGCGCGTGCCGGGCGTCACGCAACTCGGGCCCGCCCCGCCCCGGCCGTCAGACCGGCCACGGCGAACCCCGCCGCAGCGAGCACTGCCGCCGTCCAGCCGTACGCCCCGTACAGCCAGGCCGCGGTCAGCGAACCGAGCGCGCCCCCGCCGAACGTGGCCAGCATGAACACCGTGTTCACCCGGGCGGCCACGTCCCGCCCGAGACCCAGCACGCGTGCCTGGTTCGCCACCTGACACGAGCTCGTGCCCAGGACCACCAGCCCGGCGCCCGCCACCAGGGCGACCGGCGAGCCCGGCGCCAGCCCCGCGACCGCGAGGCCGAGCCCCACGCAGCCCAGCGCCCAGCGGCCCACCGGCCCCGCACCGAACCGGTCGGTGAGCCGCCCCGCGTACGCCGACGCGAGCGCCGCCGGCACGGTGAGCAGCCCGAAAAGTCCCGCCGCCCCCGCTCCGTACCCCAGTGGGGGCGCGGCCAGATGGAACACCAGCGCCGCCCAGAACACGCTGTACGCGCCGAACACGCAGGCGCCGCGCAGCGCCGAGACCCGCAGGGCGCGGTGGGCACCGAGCAGCCGGGGCAGCCCGGCCAGCATCCGCCCGTACGGGACGGTGCGCGCGCCCGGCTCGCCGAGCCGCTCCGGCAGTGCCCGCGGCAGCACCCCCATGAGGGCCGCCGTCGCCACCGCGGCCACCACGTAGGCGGTGCGCCAGCTTCCGCTCGCGTCGGACACCGCGCCCGAGACCGTACGGGACAGGGTGGAGCCCAGCGTGAGGCCGAGGCCGATGACACCGACCACCCGGCCACGCCGCTCGGGCCCCGCGAGGGCTGCCGCGACCGGGGTGAGGATCTGCGGCAGCACGGTGGTCGTCGACAGGGCGAGGGTCGCGAGCACCAGCGTCAGCACGTTCGGCGCGGCCGCCGCCACCAGCAGGGCGGCGGCGGTCAGGCCCAGCAGCGCCCTGGTCAGCCGGCGCAGCCGCGCCGAGTCGGCGAGCGGCACGAGCAGCAGGATGCCGAGCGCGTACCCGAGCTGCGCGGCCGTCGCCACCAGGCCGGCCGTGCGGTCGGAGACCGCGAGACCGCGGGCGACGGCGGCGAGCAGCGGCTGGGGGAAGTAGATGTTCGCCACCGTCACGGCCCCGGCCACGGCGAGGACGAGGACGTTCACGCCGGGCGCGGGCGCGGGCGCAGGAGCGGGCCAGGGTGCGTGCGCGGGCGCCGCGGGCGTGGTGACGGCCGCCGGCAGGGGCCGTCGGAAACGGGCGGGAGTGAGGAGAGGAGGCACGTGCTTCAGGCTCCCGCCCTCCGCCGCACCCCATCAAGGTGCTTCAATGCAAGCGGCGTTTAGCGAGACTCAACGACCGGAGGCGTCCTGGTGCTGGAGCGGCACGAACTCGAAACGTTCCTGGCCCTCGGCGACGAGCTGCACTTCGGCCGCACCGCCGAGCTCCTCGGCGTCTCGACCGGCCGGATCAGCCAGACCGTCAAGAAGCTGGAGCGCCGCGTCGGCACGCCGCTCTTCGCCCGCACCAGCCGCAGCGTCGCCCTCACGCCGGTCGGCCGCCGCCTCCACGACGAACTGCGCCCCGCCCACGCCCTCATCCTCGCCGCCCTCGAGCGCGCCACCGCCGCCGGCCGCGGCATGCTCGGCACCCTCCGGGTCGGCTTCGGCTCCCCCTGGGGCGGCGAACTGCTCGCCGCCGCCGTCGACGCCTTCCTCACCCGCCATCCCGGCTGTGAGGTCACCCTCCGCGAGGTCCCCGTCGACGCCGGCACCCGTCCCGTCGAGGAAGGCGAGATCGACCTCCAGTACGCCGCCTTCCCCGTGGGCGTACCCGGCCTCACCGCCAGCCCGGTCCTCACCCGCGAGGACCGGGTGCTGCTCGTCCCCGCCGGCCATCCGCTGGCCCGCCGCGCCTCCGTCGGTGTGGAGGACCTCGCGGGACTCACCCTGGTCACCACCGGCAGCGCCCACTCCCGCGCCTGGCGCGAGGCCCACTACCCGACCCGCACCCCCTCCGGCGCGGCCGTCGCCCACGGCCCGGCCGCCGTCACCTGGGAGGAGGTGCTCTCCCTCGTCGGCGCCGGCCGTGGCGTCTCCCCGGGCGCCGCGAGCGGCGCCCGCTACCACCCGCGCCCCGGCATCGTCTACGTGCCCTTCCACGACGCCCCGCCCCTGGAGTACGGACTCGTCTGGGCCACCGCGGCCGAGACCGCCCTCGTCAGGGCGTTCGCCGAGACGGCGGCGCGTGTCCCGGCCGGACCCGCGGAGGCTTCGCGGCTACGGTGAGGCGGTGCAGCGCGCCGAAGACCGGCTGACGCTCGCCGCGTTCGTCGCCGTCGCGGTGCTCGCGGGCGGCAACGCGGTCGGCGTCCGCTTCAGCAACCGAGAACTCGACCCCCTCTGGGGCGCCGCCCTCCGCTTCGGCGCCGCCTCCCTCGTCCTGCTCGCCCTCATGGCCGTGCGCCGGATGTCCCTTCCGCGCGGCCGGGCCCTGGCGGGCGCCGTCCTGTTCGGCGTCCTCAACTTCGGTGTCACGTTCGCCCTGGCCTACTACGCGCTCGTCCGCATCCACGCCGGATTCGGCCAGACGATCCTCTCCCTGACCCCGCTCGCCACCCTCCTGCTCGCCGTCGCCCAGGGCCTCGAACGGTTCCGGCTCGCGGCCGCCGTGGGCACCGTCCTCGCCACGGCGGGCGTGGCGGTCATCTCCCGCGCCCCGCTCAGCGAGTCGGTGCCCGTGCTCTCCCTCCTGGCGGTCCTCGGCGCCGTGTTCTCCTTCGCCCAGGCGACGGTCCTCGTCCGGCGGCTCCCGAAGGTCCACCCCGTCACCATGAACGCCGTCGGCATGACCGCCGCGTCCGTCCTCCTCTTCGCCGGCTCCGCCGCCGTCGGCGACACCTGGCGCCTTCCCGACCGGGCCGCCACCTGGTGGGCCCTGGCCTACCTGGTGATCGCCGGCTCCGTCCTCACCTTCGTGCTCTTCCTGTTCGTCGTGCACCGCTGGGACGCGTCCAGGGCCGCGTACGTCTTCGTGGTCACCCCCGTCGTCACCATCGTCGTGTCGGCCTGGCTGGACGACGAACCCCTCACCGCCTCCCTGCTCCTGGGCACACCGCTGATCCTCGCGGGCGTGTACGTCGGAGCCCTCCGGCACCGGCCCGGACCGGCCCGGGACGAGACCCGGGAGGACGAGCCCGGGGGCGGGCCCCGGGACGGGACCTAAGGAGTCAGGACGGCCGGCGGCGGGCTCCACCGGCGCTTGGGCGACACCGTCGAGGACACGCCGTAGTCCTTCTTGAGGTGCTCCGGGATCGCGTAGTGCATGACCCGGCCTCGTGTGAGGGAGGACAGTTCGAACACCGTGGTGAGATGGCCGAGCCGGTCCAGGAGCCAGCCACCGAGCGGCGAGCGGTCCTCGACGGTCTCCAGGACGCCGAGCAGGTGCGGCACCGCCTTGACGACGGTGTCCCACGGCGTGCGGGCGACCTCCAGCCAGTCCGCGCACGTGTCGCCCACCAGATGACGGATCAGCGCGGACACGATCGGGTCGAAGAAGGTGCCGGGCACGACCTCCTCGTACAGCTCGACCAGCTGCCGGGTGAGGAGGGCCCCGTCCTCGGAGGGGCCCATGTGCCGGATCATGTACAGGTCCAGGAACCGGCGCGCCTCGTCGAGGTCCTTCGGCACTGCCTTCTGGTCGACGCCGAGCATCGCGCCGACCACCCGCCACGCGTAGAGGTAGGCCTCCGCGCCCTCCACCGACATGTGGATGCCCAGGCGGTGCAGACTGTCCAGGACCAGCATCGAGAAGAACATCTGCCCGCCGATCATGTCCTCCTGACAGATCGGCACTCCCAGCGCGGCAGCGTCCCAGCGGTCCTCCCGCTTCAGGTGGTGGCGGATGGAGGCGTGCAGCAGCCGCACCTTCTGCGCGGCTGGCACGAACCGCCCGCCCGCCTCGAAGGCGTCCGGCCGCATCAGGTACAGCGTGAACTGGCCGGTCTCCGCCATCCGCTTGGCGGGGTACTTCAGCCCGTGCGTCGTCGCCAGCAGCTTCGCCACGTGCGGCACGAGGTAACAGGCGGGCATGGCGGCGAAGGACAGCGCCGTGGTGATGTGGACGTCGTTGTCGGCGAAGAACAGCCGGGCCTTCTCCATCTCGCCCCAGTCGACCCAGCTCGGCGGGGCGGCGGTGACCCGCAGGTACTCCCGGGCCACGTCGGGCAGTCCGTCCGGCAGCGGTGCGCCGGACGTGGAGACGTAACGCATCAGGGTGTTGAATGTGCCGACCTCCCCGCGTTCGAAGAGGGTGGCGACCGTGGCGTCGGCGAGTTCGTCGCCGGCCTGGCGCAGGGCGTCCATCGACGCCTCCGTGGGGATCATGCGGGCTCCTCGTACAGGGGTCAGGACTGGCGGGCCGAAGCGGAGTGGGCCAGGGAGGTGAGGGCGGCGACGGCGGCGGGCGGCGCGTCGAGACCGTCGAGCGCGTCCAGTGCCTCCTCGACCCGGGCGGCGATCATGTGTTCCACGCGTTCCGGAGTCCGCAGGCTCCGCATCAGCGCGCGCACCTCTTCGGGATCGGTGCCGTCCCGGCCCAGGAGCGAGCCCAGCCGCTCGCGCTGGGCGGCGTCCGCGACCCGCCAGGTCTCCGCGAGGAGCGCGGTCGGCCGGTGCCCCCGCAAGTCGTCGCAGGTGGCCTTGCCGGTACGCGCCGGGTCGCCGAACAGGCCGAGCAGGTCGTCCCGCAGCTGGAAGGCCTCGCCGAGGGGCAGTCCGTACGCCGAGTAGCCCGCGCCGAGGCGTGACGCGGCCCCGGCCAGCGTGCCGCCGATCAGGAGGGGCTGCTCCACGGTGTACTTGGCGGTCTTGTAGCGGATCACCTTGAGCGAGGCCGCCGTGTCCGGGGCCGCGCCCGTGCGCAGGATCTCCAGGCACTCGCCCGCCACCAGCTCCCGCGCGAGCGCCGCCCACAGCGGGCGCGCCCGGGCGAGATAGGCCGCGGGCAGTCCGCTGGTCACGAACAGCTGCCCGGCGAGCGACATCAGCAGGTCCCCGACGAGCATCGCGAGGGACCGGGCCGCGGCGCCGGACCGCGGGTGGTGCGGCACGGCGGAGCGCAGCGCCCGGTGCGCGGTGGGCCGTCCGTGCCGCAGCGGACTGTCGTCGATGAGGTCGTCGTGCACCACCGCGGCCGCGTGGACCAGCTCCATGGACGCCGCCGCGCGCAGCAGGGCGTCACTGTCCGGCTGCCCGCCGCCCCGCCAGCCCCAGTAACAGAACGCCGCCCGAAGCCGCTTGCCGCGCGCCACGGCCGCCTCCAGCTGCTCGGCCACCGGCCCGAGCGCCGGGTCGACGTCCACGAGCCGGTCGGCCTCCTCGGCCACGAACCCGCGCAGCACCTCGTCGACCCGGGCCTTGAACGCGCCGGGCTCCCAGGCCTCAGCCATCGGCACGGGACCGGGTGGCGAGGACGTGCCGGGCGAGCACCTCCAGATGGGCCGGCGGCAGCGTCGCATGGCGGTCGAGCGCGAGCCGCCCGCGCGCCACCAGGTCCCGCTCGGCCTCCTCGACCAGCTGCACGGCGTCCGAGCGGCGTAACAGCCCCCGTACCGTCCCCAGTGCCGAACCCAGGGTGCTCACCGCCAGGTCCGCGAGCCCCGCGACCAGCAGCACCGCCTGGTCGTCCCGGCCCCGGTGTCCGTTCGTCTGCCCGTTCTCCGATGTCATGACCCTCAGCGTGATCACGGACGACGGGCGGCACGGGGAGAATTCACGAACGAGTGAAGCGCGGGCGGGCGGGGCCCGGTGCTTTTCGGTCAGTCCGTGGTGAGCGCCCCCGTCAGATGGTCGTACGCCACGTGCGCGTGCAGCCGCACACCGGTCACCAGGGTGTCGTCGTCCGCGTAGAAGTGCGGGTTGTGGTTGGTGACCAGACCCCGGCCGCCGGGCACCGGGACCGGCCGCCCTTCCTCGTCCAGGCTCGCGTCCTGGACGCCCAGCGTCACGTAGAGACCGCCGAAGCGGTTCACGAACTCCGACACGTCGTCGTACCCGAGCGTCGCGCCGGTCTCGACGACCCGGTCCGCGCCCACCACCCGCCGCAGCGTCGGCAGTCCCGCCTCCACCCACTCCGCGGTGTTGTGCACCGGCGGCACCGGCTGGAGGAAGTCCACGGCGGCCGTGGCGCCGTAGGCGGCCGCCGTGTGCTCGGCGAGCGCCCTCAGACGCCGCTGCACGTCCGCCATGCCGGACTCGACGGCGCAGCGGATCGTGCCCCACAGGGTGACGGTCTGGCCGATGATGTTGAACCGGCCGACGTCCTCGACGTGCCCGATGGTGACGGTGACCGGATCGAAGGCGGACACCTGGCGGTAGATCTGGCCGATTCCCGTGAGGACGGCGCCCGCCGCCGGCATCGGGTCGACGCCCTGCCAGGGCGTGGAGCCGTGCACCTGCCGGCCCGTGACGACGATGCGGACCAGCGTGGAGGCCGCGTACTGGTTGCCGGCCCGGTAGCCGACGCATCCCTTCGGGAACGGCGTCACGTGCATGCCGAACACCATGCTCGGCACCGGATCGGCGAAGGCGCCCGCCTCGACCATGGCCCGCGCCCCGCCGGTCTCGCCGACCGGCGGGCCCTCCTCGGCCGGCTGGAACACGAACAGGACGCTTCCGGGCAGCCGTTCGCGCGCCCCGGCGAGCACGGTCGCCGCGCCCATCAGCATCGCGGTGTGGCAGTCGTGCCCGCACGCGTGGGAGACGGGGAACGGCCCGCCCGGGTAGCCGGCGTCCACCGTCTCCGACGCGAAGTCGGTCCCGCAGAGGTCCTTGACCGGGAGGGCGTCGGTGTCCGCCCGCAGGGCGACCGTCCGCGGCCCCGGCCGTCCGCCCCTGAGCACGCCCACCACTCCGTGGCCGGCGATGCCCGTGCGGACCTCGTCGAGACCGAGGGAGCGCAGGTGCTCCGCGACGAAGGCCGCCGTCCGTTCCTCCCGGTTGGACAGCTCCGGGTGCCGGTGCAGGTGCCGCCGCCAGGCGATCACCTGCGGCGCGACCTTCTCCGCGCCCCGCTCCAGCGCCTCCCGGACCTCGTCGTGCGTGGCTTCCGCGTTCACCCGGGCCTCCGTCTCGGTCCTGCTTCGAGCGATGCGTCAGGCTCCAGGCTCGCACGACGAGGCGGTTCCTCGCCGGACGAACGGTCGGACCGTCGTGACTACGCGCCGGTCGTCAGGGGCGCGCCGCGCTCGATGATCGACGCCGTGTCCACGCCGGCCGGCAGGGTGCCGAAGGCGATGCCCCAGTCGCCGTCCAGCCGCGAGGCGCAGAAGGCGTCGGCGACCGCCGGGTGGCCGTGGCGGACGAGCAGGGAGCCCTGGAGGACCAGCGCGAGGTGCTCGACCAGCCGGCGGGCCCGGTACTGAAGGGCCGTCGGGTCGCCCAGGCCGGCGAGTTCCTTGCGCAGCCGGGCGACGGCCGCGTCCAGCCTGCGGTCGGCGCCGGCCGCCCGGTCCACCTCGGCGAAGAAGGCCTCCACGGCGGCGGGCTGCTTCGCCATCGCGCGCAGCACGTCGAGCGCGGCCACGTTTCCCGAGCCCTCCCAGATGGACGGCAGCGGCGACTCCCGGTAGAGCCGGGGCAGCCCCGAGTCCTCGACGTAGCCGTTGCCGCCCAGGCACTCCAGGGCCTCGGCGGCGTGGGCGGGAGCCCGCTTGCACACCCAGTACTTGGTGACGGCAAGGCCCAGGCGGCGCAGCTGCTCCTCCTCGGGGTCACCGGCGGCCGCCCGGTCCACGGCGCCGGCGAGGCGCATCGCGGCGACCGTCGCGGCCTCCGCCTCGACGGCCAGGTCGGCGAGGACGTTGGTCATCAGCGGCTGGTCGACGAGCCGGGCGCCGAAGGCGCTGCGGTGGGTCGCGTGGTGGACGGCCTGCACCAGGCCGAGGCGCATCCCGGACGCGGAGCTGATCGCGCAGTCCAGCCGGGTCATGTTCACCATGCGGATGATGGTGGCGACGCCCCGGCCCTCCTCGCCGACGAGCCGGCCGAGGGCGCCCTCGTACTCGATCTCGCTGGAGGCGTTGGACCTGTTCCCCAGCTTGTCCTTCAGGCGCTGGAGCCGGATGGCGTTGCGCGAGCCGTCGGGCAGCACGCGCGGCACCAGGAAGCAGGAGAGCCCGCCGGGTGCCTGCGCGAGGGTCAGGAAGACGTCCGACATGGGTGCCGAGGTGAACCACTTGTGCCCGGTCAGCGCGTACGTGCCGGGCTCGCCCGTGGGAACCGCGCGCGTCGTGTTGGCCCGGACGTCCGAACCGCCCTGCTTCTCGGTCATCGACATCCCGGCGATGATCCCGCGCTTCTCCGTCGGGACCCGCAGTCCGAAGTCGTAGTCGGGAGAGGTCAGCAGCGGCTCGTACACGGCGGCCAGCTCCGGCTCGGCGCGCAGCGCCGGAACGGCCGCGTACGTCATCGAGACCGGGCACAGGTGGCCCGCGTCGGCCTGACCCCACACGAACACCTTCGCGGCGCGCGCCACATGGGCACCCGGCCGCCCGTCGGCCCACGGCGCCGCATGCAGGCCGTGCCGGACGGCGACGCCCATCAGCTCGTGCCAGTACGGGTGGAACTCGACCTCGTCGATCCGGTGGCCGTACCGGTCGTGGGTGTGCAGCACGGGGGAGTGGCGCTCGGCGAGCCGCCCCCACTCCTGGGCCTCGGCGTTCCCGGCCCGCACCCCCAGCTCGCGGACGTCGTCCTCCGCCCAGCCGGCGCCCTCGCGGCGCAGCGCCTCGAGGAGCGCCGGGTCGGCCGAGACGTCGTAGCCGGTGAGCGGCGGAACCTGGTTGGTGACCTCATGCGTGGTCGGCATCGGGAACTCCCAGAGCTCGCAGGGTGAAGGTGACCAGTGCGGGGACGGTGCCGGGCCCCGGGGACCCGACCGTCAGAGGGCCGATCAGCGCCTCCGCGCCCGCGCCGACGAGTGCGGAGGCGGTCAGGACGGCGTCCTGGGGAGGCAGTTCGCCGTCCCGCACGCCGGCCGCGATCCGCTCGGCGAAGACGTCGCGGAACGCGCGGCGGAAGACGAGCCGTTCGGCGTCGACGGCCGGGTCGACCGGCTCGGCGAGCAGCGCGTAGGCGAGGCGCGGCGCCTTGAGGGCGCGGCCGGCGAAGGTCTCGATGACCGCCACGACCCGGTCGGCGGCCGTCCGGTGCGTGTCGAGCGCGGCGGCCTCGGAGACGGCGGCCACCTCACGCCGGACGACCGTCCGGAACAGCTCGACGGAGAGCTCCGCCTTGCTGGGGAAGTGGCGGTAGACGCTTCCGGTGGCGATTCCCGCCCGCGCGGCGACGGCGGCCACGGTGCAGCCGGCGTAGCCGTGCTCGGCCAGCAGGCCGAGGCCCGCCTCGACGA
Source organism: Streptomyces sp. NPDC127092 (assembly GCF_042722475.1). Taxonomy (NCBI): domain Bacteria; kingdom Bacillati; phylum Actinomycetota; class Actinomycetes; order Kitasatosporales; family Streptomycetaceae; genus Streptomyces; species Streptomyces sp. NPDC127092. The sequence goes on along the minus strand of NZ_JBHXFE010000015.1, from coordinate 128,856 downwards.
CAGCGCTGCGCTGTGCGTCGAGACGGGCCTGGACCGCGGGCGTGCGTCGGTAGGGCATGGAAGGAGTGAAGCAGTGATTCACACCTTCAGCAAGGGATCGCCCACCGCTTCCCCGGGAGGTGACGGCCGGCTTCCGCCGCGGCGGAAGCACGAAGGGCCGCGCGGGGCCGGCCGCGAGTCAGCCGGTGAAGATCTCGGCGAGCGACCACACGGCGAGCGCGGCCATGCACACGCCGCCGATCCGCTGCACCGTCTTCAGCGGCACCTTCTTCGCGATGAACCGGCCCGCGACCAGCGCGAGGGCCGAGACGGTCATCAGGGCGGCGGCGGAGCCGACGGCGGTCGACCAGGTGCCGTTGGTGGCGGCCAGGTTGGCCGTGGTGATCTGGGTCAGGTCGCCCCACTCGCTGATGAACACGGCCATGAAGGCGGTGGACCAGACGGGCCAGAAGCCGGTCACGGTCCTGCCGCCGGCGTCCTCCTCGTTCTCGTCGTCCCCGCCGCCGCGCAGCAGCACGAAGGCGCCGAAGCCGAACATGAGGGCCGAGACGAGCTTGACGGTCCAGCCGGGCAGCAGGCCGAGCAGGCTGCCGGCGCCGACCGCGATGGCCACGTGCACGACGAAGGCCGTCGCGGTGCCGAACCACACGTACAGCGGACGCATGCGCGTGCCCATGGCCAGGGACGCGAACATCGTCTTGTCGGGAAGCTCGGCGAGGAAGATCAGCCCGAAGGCGGTGACGATCGCCAAGGGGTCGAGATGCATAACCGGGAGGCTCTCTGCTCGGACCGGGCCCGGGACCGACACGGCGCCTCGGTGGGCGACGGGAGGACCACTCGGCCCGGCATGACGGACCACGCCCACGGAACGCGGACGTGGCGGTACTGCCTGGCCGAAGGTCTCGCCCGCCCGCGCTTCACGCGGACCCGGTCACCGGGAACCCGAGGGCTCCAGTGTGTCGACGACCGGTTCGCAGGGCTACTCCCCTTCGCTGCCGCCCAGTGTAGCGGACGGTGGGGGCGAACTTCGTAGACGATGTCTACGGGGCTGGTCACAGTTGGTAGACAGTGTCTACGAAGATCATGTAGACAGAATCCATGCCTGAAGAGACCCGCTCCGAAGAACCCGGGCGCGCACCCGAGGAAGGCCTGCGCGAACGGCTCGTCCGCACCGGCGTCGAGCTCGTCGACGCCGAAGGCGTCCAGGCCCTCTCGCTCCGCGAGATCGCCCGCCGCGCCGGTGTGTCCCACGGCGCGCCCCGCCGCCACTTCCCCACCCACCTCGACCTGCTCTCCGCCATCGCCCGTGAGGGCTTCCGCGAGCTCGGCGCGCGGGTGGCCGCGGTGACCGAGGACGAACCCCGCGCCCGGATCGAGGCGCTGGCCCGCGTCTACCTCGACTTCGCGGACGGCCGCGGTGGGATGTACGAGCTGATGTTCCGCCACGACCTCCTGGAGAGCGGCCGGCTCGGCCTGCGCGACACGAGCCTCCCGCTCTTCGGCCACCTCGCCGAGCTGGTCGCCCGGGCCCGTCCCGGCACCGCCGAGCCCGCCGTCACCGCCGGCGCCCTCTGGGCCAACCTCCACGGCATCGCCCAGCTCCGGCGCTGGGGCAGCCTCCGGCTCGCGACCGGCACGGACGACGTCACGCCGGTCCTCGCCGCCACGCTCGACGCCCACCTCGGAACCGCGGAGGTCCGCCGGTGACCGGCCGCCTCGGCCGCCGCGTGGCCCTCACCTGCAGCGTCGTCGGCGCCTCCGTCGTCGCCCTCGACGGCACCGTGCTGACCATCGCCCAGCCCGTGCTCCAGCGGGACCTCGGGGCGGACACCGGCCAGGTGCAGTGGACCAGCACGGGATACCTCGTGGCGGTCGCCGGCCTGCTGGTCTTCGCCGGACGGCTCGGCGACCGCTACGGCCACCGGCGGGTCTTCGCCCTCGGCTGCCTCGGATTCGCGCTCGCGTCCGCCGGCATCGCCGCCGCGCCCGGGATCGGCTGGGTCGTCGCCCTGCGCGTGGTCCAGGGCGTGAGCGGCGCGCTGCTCCAGCCCGCCACGCTGGGGATGCTGCGCGGCGCCTATCCGCCGGAGCGGCTCGGCATGCCCGTCGCCGTGCGCACGAGCGCCATCGGGCTCGCCGCCGCGGCCGGGCCGCTGGCGGGCGGCGTGCTCGTCGACGCGTACGGCTGGCGCGCGGTCTTCCTCATCGGCGTCGTGCCCACCCTGGCCGTCGCCCTGCTCTGCCTCGCCGTCCCCGAGCCCGGCCGGACGGCGGGGACGCGGACCGCGGGCAAGGGGACGCAGGACCGGATGCCGGACAGCGGCGTGTCGGACGGCGTGCGGAGGGACGAGCGCGGAGGCGCACGTACGGCGCGCGGGGAAACCGCACGTGTCCCGTCCGTCCGGGCCGCGCTGCGCTCGCTCGACCTGTCCGGCGCCGCTCTGCTCGCCCTCGCGCTCGCCGCCCTCGTCCAGGGGCTCGCCCACGGGCCGGCCGCCGGAACCCTGCCCGCCCTCGCCGTCGCCACGGTCGCCGCCACCGCCTTCCTGCGGCACGAGCGGCGCGCCCCGCAGCCCCTGCTGCCGCCGGAGATGCTGCGCCCCGGTCCGGTCGCCGCCGGTCTCGGCGCCCTGCTCGCCGTCTCCGCCGCCCTCTCCGGCACGGTGTTCACGGCCACGTTCCTCTTCCAGGACTCCCTCGGACTGGACCCGCTGCCGACCGCCCTGCGGATGGTGCCGCTCGCACTGCTGATGATCGTCTGCGCGCCCCTCAGCGCCGTCCTCGCCAAACGTGTCGGCGCGCGGACCACCGCCACCGGCGGAGCCGTGCTGCTGGCCGCCGGCGTGCTGCTGCTCGCCCGGCCGGAGGTCACCGGCTCCGGGTTCGCGACGGGCTCCGCCGCCGCGCTGATCGGCGCCGGCTTCGGGGCCGTCATGGTCACGGCGACCTCCGTCGTCGTCCACCGCGCCCCCGAGGAGCACGCGGGAGTCGCGGGCGGCCTCCAGCAGACCGCGATGAACACCGGCCCCGTCCTCGGCGTGGCCCTGGCGAGCCTGCTCCTCGCCTCCGGCACCGCACTGCCCGCCCTCGCCGCCGTCGCGGCGCTCGCGATCCCGGCCACGCTGTCCCTGCCCCGCGCGGACCGGAAGGCCGGACACGCCCGTGAGGCCGTAACGCCGGGGTCCGCCCCGGCCCCGAACGTACGATCCTGAAATGCCCTCCGCTGGTCACCGCGTTCCCGCCACGACGGGAACGCGCACCCAGTTCACCCTGGGTCTCGCGCTGCCCCTGCTGGCCCTCGCCCTCGTGGTCCTCGCCGACCTCATCACCTCGCAGGGCCAGCACTTCGACCGCCTCCTCGTCATCGGCCCCGCACTCGCCGCCATCACCTGGGGCGTGCGCGGCACCCTCGTCATCGGCGTGCTCGCCATGGTGCTGCGGCTGGTCCTCGGCCTCGTGCAGGGCGACGCCGCCACCGACGTCATCGGCGCCGAACTGGTCCTCGGCGCCGTCATCGCCGCCGCCGTCTGGGTGAGCCAGGTCCGCACGCGCTACGAGCGCGACCTGAGCGAGGTGACCGCCGTCGCCGAGGTCGTCCAGCGGGTGCTGCTGCGCCCGCTGGCACCCCGGCTCGGCCGGGTCGAACTGCACCTGCTGTACGTCTCCGCCGCCGCCAAGGCCCGGATCGGCGGCGACTTCTACGAGGCGGTACGGGTCCCCGGCGCCGTCCGCGTCATGCTCGGCGACGTCCAGGGCAAGGGCCTCGGCGCGGTCGAGACCGCCTCGGTGCTGCTCGGGTCCTACCGCGCCTCGGTGACCGAGGCGCGCGACCTGGCCGGCCTCGCCGACCGGCTCGAAGAGGGCCTGCAGCAGTACGGGGCCTGGGACCCCGACTCCGACGCCGCCGAACGCTTCGCCACCGTGCTGCTGCTCGAACTGCCCGACGACGAGGACGTCGTGCGCCTCCTCAGCTGCGGGCATCCCGCCCCGCTGCTCCAGCACGGCGACCGGGTGCGGCCGGTCACCCTCGCCGACCCCTCCCTGCCGGTCAACCTGGCCGGCCTGTACGCCTCCCGGCACCGCGTCGAGGAGGTGCCGTTCGGGCCGGGGGACCGGCTGCTGCTCTTCACCGACGGCGTGAGCGAGACCCGCGACCGGGACGGCGACTTCTATCCGCTCCAGGAACGCCTCGCCACCTGGGCGGGGGAGCCCGCGGAGCGGGTCCTGTCGCTCCTCCACCGCGACCTCGCCGCGTACGGCGCCGCGGGGCTCGACGACGACGTGGCCGCGCTGCTCGTCGTACGACCGCCGGAACCGGCCGCGGCGCCCGCGCCCGCCGCCCCCGGAGCCGTGCGGTAGCGGGCCGGGCCCGTTCCAAACGTACGAAACCGGGCAGCTGGTGTCGTCCCTGCCCCGGTTGGATGTCTCACGCGCCCTTCATGCGCTCTCTGGTGGCTCTGTCCGCAATGGGCCAGGCTTGCTGACCGTGCGCCGCCGTCCGCATTGCGGACACACCGCGTCCGGGTGACCGGTGGCCGTGGACCGGCGCACGGAACCTCCGGACCGGACGAGAGGAACGGGTGCACGTGCCCGAGGACAACACCTTCAGCTCGATCATCAGCGAAGCCGTGACCGAGGCCGATGTCGCACGGATCGCCGCCCGCGGCCCGTGGGCCGCCGACGGCACCCTCGACCCCGACGCCGCCAGGCTCGGCCAGACGCTGGCCGCCGCGCTGGAGGACGGGACCAGGACGGACCTGCTGCCCGCCGAACTCGCCGAACTGGTCGACCGGGTGCGCGGGCTCGCCCTGCCCGGCTTCCCGCGCATCGAGACCGAGGACGGCATCCGGCTCTCCGCCTTCACCCTCCGCCAGCTCGCGCCCGGCCCCCACCCGCTGGTCGTCATGCCGGCCGGCTGGCAGCCCCTGGGCTGGGCGCTGTTCATCTACGCGTATCTGACCCTGGCCGCCAAGGGCTACCACGTCGTCGCCTACACGCCCCGCGGCCTCGGCATCGAGGGTCTGCCCTCCACCTCGCCGGGCCACATCGACGTCGCCGGGCCACGCGACTGGGCGGACGGCTCGGCCGTCGTCGACTACGCGGTCGAGAACTTCGGCCCCAGCGCGATCGGCTTCCTCGGCGAGTCCTACGGCTCCGGCATCAGCCAGCTGGTCGCCGCCCACGACGACCGGGTCCAGGCGGTCGTGGCCCTCAGCACCTGGGGCAACCTCGCCACGAGCCTGTACGACAACGGCGTGCGCCACGTCGAGGCCGTCAGGACGCTGCTCAGGGTCACCGGCGGCAAGGTCGAGGACAAGTTCGACGAGCCCACCCGCGCGATCCTGGAGAAGTTCCTGGCCGGCCGCGACATGGCGGAGGTGGTCGCGTGGGGCACCCGGCGCGCGCCCCAGTCGTACCTCGCCGAGACCAACGAGAAGGGCACGCCGACCTTCTTCTCCAACACCTGGCACGAGGGCCTGTTCGCGGTCAACCAGGTCCTGGAGACCTTCAACGCCCTGACCGTGCCCAAGCGGCTCAACATGTGGATCGGCGACCACGCCGTGCCCGAGGGGCGCGGCCTGGTCGCGCCGCCCGCCACGCCCGGCGACGTCAACGTCCCGATGCTCGAGGCGTACCAGTGGCTCGACCACCACCTCAAGGGCGAGCGCAACGGCGTGGAGGACTGGCCGGCCGTCAGGAACCAGGTCATGTTCACGTACACCACCGTGCCGGTGCGCGACCCCGAGACCGGGCAGCCGACGGGGGAGAACGAGATCGTCGAAGAGGCCCAACGCGAGACCCACGCCGACTGGTCCGAGGTCACCACCCGCACCGAGCTGCTCGCCCTGACGGGCGGCGGCGCGGGCGGTACGGACGGCGGACTCGTCCCGGCCGACGCGCCGCCCGGCGCCGACGCGGAGACCGTCTGGGAGCGGTCGTTCATCGCGGGCGTGGACACCGAGGCCACCGCGATGGACAAGATCATGGAGACCGGCAGGGCGGAGTGGTCCGGCAACCCGAAGATCTACGACACGCGGAAGATCGACCGCACCCACGCCCTGGTGTGGACGACGGAGCCGCTGACGGGACCGGCCGGCGGCAACGCGGGCCGCCGGGTGCGCGGCGTTCCCGAACTGCGGCTGACCGTCCGGTCCACGGTCGGCGCGGCGACCCTGGTCGCGCACCTCTTCGACCTGGCCGAGGACGGGACGGCCCGGATCATCACCCACGAACCGCTGAACGTCGAGGACCTGACGCCCGGACAGGGCCGTGAGGTCCGCTGGAAGCTGCAGGCCGCCGCGTACGACATCCCCGAAGGACACCGGCTGATGCTGGTGATCGACAGCAAGGACCCGCTGTACGCGGACGTCTCGGAAGAGGTGGCGGCGGTCTGGACGCAGACCACGGTCTCCGCGACCGAGGGCGCCCCGGCGGTGCTCGAACTGCCGCTGGGCTGAGCGGCGGCGCGGCGAGGGGCCGGGGCGGACCGCCCGGCCCCTCGTGCGCCGTGTCAGGCAGCGCCGGACCGGCCGGCGGTCAGGGCTTTCGGGCCGCCGTGCCGGCCGTCGCCGTGCCTCTGGGGACGGTGCCTCAGACGCGGTACGGGGTGTTGGCCTCCGCCCAGTCGGCCAGCGCCCTCGCGCACTCGGCGACCGACTCGCGCCAGCTGCGGGCCGCGCCCTCGCCCGCCTCGTCGCTCACGTGCTTCACCAGCCGCAGCGGCACCCCGGCGCCGACGGCGGCCGTCGCGAGCGCGTAGCCCTCCATGTCCACCAGCGCGGCGCGCAGCGCGAGCCGCTCCCGCGCCGCCTCGTCGGAGATGAAGGCGTCGCCGGTCGCCAGCACCACGTCACCGCCGGCGGGCAGGGTGATCGGCGCCCCGTAGGTCTCGCCGGTGAGCGTCGCGAGCAGTTCGCCGTCGAGGTCGTGCTGGATGACCGTGCCGACGACATGGGTACCGGTGAAGCCCGCGCGCAGCGCGCCCGCCGTGCCGAGGTTGACGACCTCGGAGGGACGCGGCCCGCGCGCCAGGACCGTGGCGAGCGCCGTCGCCGCGTTGACCTTGCCCATGCCCGTCAGCAGCACCGGCAGGTCGGTGTCGAGGTGCTGGGCCTCCTCCTTGACCGCGAGGACGAGCAGGGGACGGCCGGCCGTGATCTCACCGATGAGTTCCATGCGGGCCACGCTACCGCGCACGCCACGATCCGCCCTGCTCGGGCCGCCCGCCCTGCTCGGGCCGCCCGCCCTGCTCGGGCCGCCCGCCCTGCTCCTCGGTCAGACCGGGAGCAGCCGTCCGATCAGCTCGGCGAGCTGCCCGGCGTTGCGGCAGGGGCGCATCTCGACCAGCTCCGCGTAGGCGTGCGCGACGGAGTCGCCGGTGGACCAGAGGGCGGGCTGCTCCGGGTTGAGCCAGTACATCCGGCGGGCCCGGTCCGCGACGAGCTTCAGGGCCGCGAGATTCGGGTCGCTGCGGTTGGTGCGGGCGTCGCCGAGCACGAAGACCACGGTGCGCGGCCCCAGGGCGTCGAGGTAGCGCTCGGCGAACTCGCCGAGCGCCGTCCCGTAGTCGCTCTGGCCGTGCCAGCCGGTCAGCGTCGCCTCGGCGAGGATCCGCTCGCCCAGCCCGGCCGGGTCCGCGCGGCCCCTCGCCACCAGGTCCGTCACCTCGTCGACCCGGTTGACGAACGCGAACACCCGGACCCGGCTGAACTGGTCGTGCAGCGCCTGGACCAGCAGCATCGTGAAGTGCGCGAAGCCCGCCACTGAGCCCGACATGTCACACAGCAGCACCAGCTCCGGCCGCCCCGGCCGCCGTCGCCGCAGCACCGGCCGCACCGGCACCCCGCCGGTCGACAGGGAACGCCGCAGGGTGCGCCGCAGATCGATCTCGCCGCGCGCGGCCCGGCGCCGGCGCGCGGCGAGCCGGGTGGCGAGCTTCCGGGCGAGCGGCCGTACGGTCCGCCGGAGCTCGTCCAGCTGGTCCCGGCCGGCGAGCAGGAAGTCGACCCGGTCCGCCGTGGCCGCCACCGCCCGCCGGGCCACCCGGTCCCGGCCCTGTCGCAGCGCCACCCGGCGGCGGGCTTCCGTCCGCACCCGCTCCCGGAAGTCCTCGATGCGCCGCCGGATCTCGTCGTCGGTCAGCCGGTCGGCGAACTCCGGCACGTCCCCGGGGCTCCCGCCGCCCTCCCCGCTCGCGAGCATCGCCCGGATCCGGGCCAGCAGCGTCTCGGGGCGGAGCCGGGAGAGCGTCTGGTACGAGGACCAGCCGTCCGAGCCGGGTGCCGTGCCGTACCCGCCGAGCGCCCCGACGGCCTCTGCGGCCAGTGCGTTCAGCGCCGTGTCGTCGCCTGCCGCGAGGGCGGCGGCCAGCCGGTCGCGCAGCCGTGCCGGTCCGGAGGTCGGCTCGCCCGCGGAGCCGTCGCCGGCCGGCGCTCCCGGCTCGTCCTCCTCGGCCCGTCCCTCGACCGCCGGGAAGTACAGGTCGAAGACGTGGTCGAAAAGCCTTCGCTGTGCCGCTCCGTGGAGCAGCGTCGCGGCGAGCGCCTCCCGCATCCGTTCCCGGTCGTCGAAGCCCACCGCCGCGAGGGCGAGCCCCGCGTCGACCGTCTCGCCCGTTCCGATGCCGAGGCCGTGCGCCCGCAGCGCCCGCACCAGGCCGGTGACCCGGTCGCCCGGGCCACGGGAAGCCGGTGCGTCCGCCGGGTCCGGCCGGTCGTTCGGGAGAACGGCGTTCACATCGTGTCCAGGTCCAGCTTCGCGGCCGCCTTCCGGATGTCCTCCTGGTGCTTGAGGATCACCCCCAGGCTGTCCCGCACGACGTCCTCGGAGAGCGTGTCCGCGCCCAGCGCGAGCAGGGTGCGGGCCCAGTCGACGGTCTCGGCCACCGACGGGGCCTTGCGCAGGTCCATCGCGCGCAGGGCGCCGACGACCCGCACGACGGACGCCGTGAGCGCCTCGTTTATGCCGGGCACCTTGCTCCGGACGATCCGCCGCTCCAGCTCCTCCTCGGGGAAGTCGATGTGCAGGAACAGGCAGCGACGGCGCAGTGCCTCGGAAAGCTCCCGGCTGGCGTTGGAGGTGAGGACGACGAAGGGCCGGCGGGTGGCGGTGATGGTGCCGAGTTCCGGCACGGTCACCTGGAAGTCGCTGAGGACCTCCAGGAGCAGTCCCTCGACCTCGACGTCGGCCTTGTCGGTCTCGTCGACGAGCAGCACGGTCGGCCCGTCGGAGCGGATGGCGGTGAGCAGCGGCCGGGACAGCAGGAACTCCTCGCCGAAGATGTCCGTGCGGGTCTCGTCCCAGCTCTCGTCACGGCCCGCGGTGATCCGCAGCAGCTGCTTGGCGTGGTTCCACTCGTACAGGGCGCGCGCCTCGTCCACGCCCTCGTAGCACTGGAGCCTGACCAGGCGCGCCCCCGCGACCGCGGCGACCGCCTTCGCCAGCTCCGTCTTGCCCACACCGGCGGGCCCCTCGACGAGCAGCGGCTTTCCCAGCCGGTCCGCGAGGAAGACGGTGGTGGCGACGGCGGGCGAGGCCAGATAGCCGGTCGCGGCGAGGCGCTCGGCGACGTCGTCGACGGAGCTGAAGTACCCGGTCGTCATGACTGTTCCCCCCGGTGTGCCCTGGGTTACTCGCTGGTAGCCGCAGCCTAGCGCTCGGAACGTCCACCCGGCACGAGGAACAGCAAGGGCCCGCACGGACCGGGCCACGGCCTCACCGAGGGTGACCCGGCGCTGATCCGGGGGGTGCCGCGCGCGGGGTGGACGGGCCGCTGATGGAATGGAGGGACGTGAACGGGTGTGGAGGTGCGGTGTCCGGACGAGCGGGGGAGCGGTCCTTGCCGGCGGGGGAGTACGAGGCCGTCCTGGCCCGGCTCGACGCACTGGAGCACGCCGCTGCCGAGATAGGCACCAGGCCCGAGGAAGGGGCCATCTGCGCCGAACTCGCCGAGTTCCTGGTGCGCCGGGTCGCCGACGCCGCCGCCGTCGATTTCCAGCCGCAGCCGCAGGAGGAGGGCGGGTCCGCCACCGGCCTCGCCGTCACCGCCGGGAAGGGCGCCCTGCTCGACCGGCCCCCCGCCGGCCCCGGGGACGACGAGGAGCGCACCGGCGCCGTCCTGGTGCTGCCGCTGCGCACGCCGCAGGGCGAGGACATGGGCCAGGTCCGCGTGGCCCGGGCCGCCGGCGGCTTCTCCGCGCACGAGACGGCCGTGGTCGCCCACGCGGCACGGCTCGCCGCCGTCCACCTCGGGCACGCGCGCCGGCTGACCGCCACCGAGGCCACCGCGCTGCACCTGCAGCGCGCCCTGGTCGCGGAGCCGGGCCGGCCGCACCCCAACCTGGAGATCGCGGGCCGCTATCTCCCCGCCGGCCCGCGCACCCTCGTCGGCGGCGACTGGTTCGAGACGGTACGGCTCCACTTCGGCCGCAGCCTCCTGGTCGTCGGCGACGTCATGGGCCACGGCCTCGACGCCGCCGTGGACATGAACGCCTACCGGAGCGCACTGCGCGAGGTCGCCGCGTCCGACCTGCCGCCGCACCGGGTCCTGCGCCAGCTGGACGCCGTCGTGGCCGAGGACGAGGGGCGGCGGCCGGCGACCTGTCTGCTGATCCAGGTCGACCCGGCGCGCTCCACCGCGACCTTCGCCAGCGCGGGGCACCTCCCGCCGGTCGTCTTCGCCGCCGACGGCTCGGCCGAACTCGTCGAGCTGCCCGTCGGGCCGCCGCTCGGCACCGGACTCGGCGGTTACGAGCCGGCTGTGCGCGCGCTCGCCCCGGCCGACACCCTGCTGCTGTTCACCGACGGCCTCGTCGAACGGCGCGGCGAGGACATCGACGTCTCGCTCGACCGGCTCGCCGCGCTGCGGCTGCCGCCGGGCTCAGGGCCGGAGCAAGTGGTCGACGAGGTGCTGCGCCGACTCGACGCGCACACGGCCGAGGACGACGTCGCGGTGCTCGCCGCGCGACGCCGCGAACGCCCTCAGGAGTGACGCGGAAGCACCAGGGCGTGACGTGAACGCACCACGGTGTGACGCGAGTCGACGGGTTTCACGCACGGGCCGGATTATTTCCGCCGGACGCTTGTGCCGCCCCGTCCGGCGCGGCACGCTCCTCGTATGAACACAGCCAGGCACGCCAGTGAACGCCTGATGAGCTGGCCCTCGCTGATCGCCGACCGCGCGCCGTGCGGCGCCGAGCTCGGACTGCGCACCGCCACGCAGGAGATCGTGCACTTCCACGGCGAGCACGAAGCCGACGTCCACCTCACCCGCGCCATGATCGCCCGGCTGCGGCCGGCCCTCCTCGGATCGAGCGCGCTGCGACTGCGCGCCGGTTCCGGCTGGGTGACGGTCCGTCTGGACGCGGGCTCGGACATCGACCTGCTCGCCACCCTGGTCAGTGCCGCGCTCCAGGCCACCGGCGCCCCCTATCCCGCCGACGACCTCGCTCCCGACCACTGCACCCGCACCGGACGCCCGTTCGTCTGCTCCTGACCCGGGCCGGACCGGTCCGGCTCAGGCCATGGGGAACAGCATGCACGTGCTGGTCGCGTGCCCGAGCAGCCGGTCCTGTCCGTCGTAAAGCCCCGCCTCGGCCAGCGCCGTTCGGCGGCCCCGGCTCAGCACCGTGCCGATCGCCCGCACCTTGCCGGTGTCCCGCGTGATCGGGCGCAGGAAGCGGGTCGACAGGTCGAGCGAGGTGTACCCCATGCCCTGCGGCAGCGTGGAGTGCACGGCGCAGCCCGCCGCCGAGTCGAGCAGGGTCGCGTAGACGCCTCCGTGCACGCTCCCGATCGGGTTGTAGTGCTCCTCGCCCGGCTCGAAGGAGAAGACCGCCCGGCCGTCCTCGACCTCGTCCAGGGCGAAGCCGAGCAGCGCGCCGAGCGGCGCGGCGGGAAGGCGGCCCTCGGCGATCGCACGGAGGAAGTCCAGACCCGCCATCGTGCCGGCGGCCGCGGCGGTGGCCGCCGCGTCCTCCCAGCGCACCGTTCGTGTCCGCTCCATCACTCTTCCCTCCGCCGGGGGGCGCGCGCCCGCCATCTGACTTCGAAGATCGAAGCTAGATGTTCGGCCGGCTGACTGTCAACGCCGCAGTCAGCTCGTTAGAGTGGGACGATGGAGTGGCTGGAGATCGACACCGAGAACTGCCCGGTCCGCCGCGCGCTGGACCTGGTGGGAGAGAAGTGGTCCCTGCTGATCCTGCGGGACGCCTTCAACGGAGTGCGCCGCTACGACGACTTCCGCCGCCACCTCGGACTCTCCGAGGCGGTCCTCGCCGACCGGCTGCGCAAACTCGTCGCCGCCGGCATCCTGCGCGTCGAGCCCTATCGCGAACCCGGCGCCCGCACCCGCTCCCAGTACCGCCTCACCTCCAGGGGCCGCGACCTGTGGCCCGTCCTGCTCGCCCTCAAGCAGTGGGGCGACACCCACGCCGCCGACCCGGCCGGCACCCCGCTGGACATCCGCCACTCCGACTGCGGCGCGCCCGTCCGCGTCGAGGTCGTCTGCACCGGCGAGGAGCACAAGCCGCTCACTCCCTTCGAGGTCACCGTCCGCCCCGGCCCCGCCGCCCGCCCCGTCCGGCACTGAGCCTCCGGCGGCGGGTGCACCCGTTCGGCCGCATGCCGGACGGGTTCCGCCGGCCGGCGGGGTACTCGACGAGGCATGCCCCCCACTTCCGGTGCGCCGCGCGACGGTGCCCCCGCCGAGCACGGCCACTGGTTCCACCGGCTCCACGTCCGCGTCCTCGCGTCACCGGTCGGCCTCGTCTGGAACCGCGGCCGCGAGGTGGAACTGATGCACCGCGCCATGGGGTTCGCCGCGCTCAGCCTCCTCACCCTCGTGCCCCTCCTCATCGTGGTCGCCGCCGCCGACCTCGCCAGCGGCCAGGGCTTCGCCCGCTGGCTCGTCCAGGGACTCGGCGTCTCCGAGGTCTCCCAGGAGGAGGTCGAGCGGCTCTTCGGCCAGCCGGGACAGGCCCTGCAGCGCACCACCGCCTTCGGTCTCGCCGCCCTCGCCGCGTTCGGCGTCACCTTCGGATCGGCCGTGCAGACCGGATACGAACGGGTCTGGGACCTGCCCACCGCCCGCTGGCACACCATGTGGCGCCACGTGGTCTGGCTCGCCGTCCTCGTCGCGGCACTCCTCCTCTTCGTCGCCGGCCCGGTACCCGAACACGCGTCGGCAGCCGTCACCATCCTCGTCGCCGTCGGCGACGTCGTCGGCACCTTCCTCTTCTTCTGGTGGTCGCAGCGCTTCCTGCTGTGCGGCCGCATCCGCTGGCGCGCCCTCGTCCCGGGAGCCGTCCTCACCGCCCTCGGCCTGCTCGGCCTGCGCGTCTTCTCCCAGCTGGTCTTCTCGCCCCTCATCGCCTCCAACGCCGTGACCTACGGCCAGTTCGGCACGGTCCTCGTCCTGCAGTCATGGCTCGTCGGCGTCGGCTTCGTCGTGTACGGAGGCGCCCTCGTCGGACGGCTCGTGCACGAACGGCTGGTGGAGCGCCGGCTGCTCCGCGAACTCCCGGACCCCGGCGACCGCTGACCGGCACAGGTCCCGGCGCCGGCCGGCTGCCGGCGTCCTGGGCCGAGGTGATCACACGATCCGGTGACGCCCGTGCGGGGGGCCCGACGGGGCCGGTCCGACCGCTTGGATGGTGGTGATCGTTCTGCCGCCCTCGACGAGAGAGAGCCGCCCCATGACCCACGCCTGGCTGCCGCCCGCCGAGTACATCGCGACGCTGCCGAGAGCGACCGCGTACGCCTGCCTCTACTTCACGGACACGCGCGGGCGCCCGTTCCAGCTCCTCGCCACCCAGGCGTCCGAGCACTGGCAGTGGCCCGGCGGGAACATGGATCCGGGCGAGACCCCGTGGGAGACGGCCCTGAGGGAGTGCCGCGAGGAGACCGGCCTGGTCTTCGCCGGCGAACCACGGCTCCTCGGCACCCACTTCACCTGCGACCGAGGCGAGGACTGGCCGGCCAACCACATCGGCTTCATCTTCGACGGCGGGGAGCTGACCGACGAGCAGATCGACGCCGTCGTCCTCGACCCGGAGGAGCACAGTGCCTACCAGGTCCGCTCGCTCGCCGAGTGGGAGCGGGAGATGACCCCGCCGACCTTCCGGCGGCTGGCCGCGATCGACCGGGCCCGCCGGACCGGCGAGACCGTCTACCTGGAGACCACGGACCCTTCCTGACCCGGTCCCGTTCCGGAGAGGGGGCGGTGGCCGGCCCCGGACCGGCCACCGCCCGTGGCGGTCGCGGCTCAGCCGCGGCACACGGGTGCGGGATGGGCGACGTCCAGCACGAAGCGCTCGGGGGAGTGCAGGACGAAGGTCTTGTAGAAGGGCTTGACGTGGAAGGCGGCTCCGACGGTGACCACGCCCTCGAAGTCGCCGGTCAGGGCGACACCCTTGAGGGCGGGAAGATGGATCTTCAGCAGCCGGGGTCCCTTGTAGACGGACTGGCCGGCATCGTTGTGGGCGGCGGCGGGCGAGAGCTTGATCTCCAGGAAGTACTTCCCGGCGAGCGGCACCTTCTGGCCCGAGCCGTCGTAGCGCAGCACCTTCACCGGAGTGACGCTCACCGGGGGCATCGTGCCCCGGACGTCGATGACCAGCCGGTCGAAGGTGGGGTGGCCGCCCCAGCGGACGTTCACGACCTGGGCCATGGCCGGCGGGGCCGTGGTGCGGGTCGGGGCGGCCGTGGCACCTGCGGGGATCGTGGCGCCGATCCCGGCGGTGAGGAGGATGCCCGCGGCAGCGGCCGCGAGGCTCTGACGGTGAAGCATGGCGTCCCCCGGGTTCCTCGTGCGATGGGGACAGTGGTGTCACTGGGGAAGACATCCATCACGAAAGGATGGTTCCGCCGGAATGGTGAAATTTCCTACTGTCATGCATTATGCGCCGCATCGGGCCGGCCGGATGACGGCGTACGGAATCGGTGCGGGCGGCACCCGTAACCTCGACGGCCGTGCGCAGTTGACCCGGGCATGAAGAAGCGCAGCATGCTCGCCATCGCCTCCCTCGCCGCAGGCGTCGTCACGGCCCTCGTCACCCCGCCCCCGAACGCCTCCGCCGCGGACTCCGGCGGTGCGGTCGGCGGCGTCACCGGCCTGCTCCAGGAGGACCAGGGTGTCGGTTCCCTCCTGGGCGACACCGTCGAGGGCGCCGGCGACGTCCAGGCCCCGCAGGTGCCGGAGGCACCCACGACCGGCGGTCTCCTCTGACCATGGAGTCCCCGCGGCTCACCGGCTGACGTGCTCCACGCGCTGCGCGCACGCGTACGCCACGTACCTCGTGGACCGTCCGACGTTCCCGTGCCCCGTACCACCCGTGAAGGGGGTACGGGGCACCCGCGTGTGCGCCGCTCCCGCCTGTCCTCATCCCCCGCCGACACCCGAGAGGGGCAGGCCCGTGCGCGCGCGGTGGCTGAGGAATGACAGGATGTCCCCATGAGCAACAACGTTTTCTTCGACATCACCATCAACGACGAGCCGGCCGGCCGCATCGTCTTCAAGCTCTTCGACGACGTCGTCCCGAAGACCGCCCGCAACTTCCGTGAGCTGGCCACCGGCGAGCACGGCTTCGGCTACGCCGGCTCCCCGTTCCACCGCGTCATCCCGCAGTTCATGCTCCAGGGCGGTGACTTCACCAACGAGAACGGCACCGGCGGCAAGAGCATCTACGGCGAGAAGTTCGCCGACGAGAACTTCGACCTCAAGCACGACCGCCCGTTCCTGCTCTCGATGGCGAACGCGGGCAAGAACACCAACGGCTCGCAGTTCTTCATCACCACCATCGTCACCGACTGGCTCGACGGCAAGCACGTCGTCTTCGGCGAGGTCGTCGAGGGCCAGGACGTCGTCAAGAAGGTCGAGGCCCTGGGCACTCCCTCCGGCCGCACCAAGGCCGAGGTCCGCGTCGCCAAGTCCGGCGTCGTCGAGGCCTGATCATCCGGAGGCCGGCCTCGCACGACACCGGCCCGACCGCACGGCCGCCCCGGCCGTCGACCACCGCCCCCGCGCCGGGTCCGGCCGGGGGCGGTCGCACGACCGCGGCCCTCGCCGGCACGGCGGATCAGGCCTCGTCCTCGCCGTAGCGGCGCTGGAACCTGGCGACCCGTCCCTCCGTGTCCACGGTCCGCGCCTTGCCCGTGTAGAACGGGTGGCTCTCGGACGAGATCTCGACGTCGACCACCGGATACGTCTCGCCGTCGTCCCACTCGATGGTCTGGTCGCTGCTCGCCGTGGACCGGGTCAGGAAGGCGAACCCGGCCGCCCGGTCGCGGAACACCACGGGCCGGTACTCCGGCTGCTTGTCCTGCTGCACATGTCCTCCTCGGACGTGGTGAAGGGGGCCGGCACCGCACGTCCCCCGCTCCGCCCAGCGTCTCCGGGCAGCGCCCGGACAACCAGCGCCGTACGACCGACCGGGCGTCACCCGGACGGGTGGGAACCCCAGCGGGCCGCCAGGAGCAGGGCGATGTCGTCGGGCCGGTCGGGGGCCTGCCGAGCCTCCCGGATCAGCCGGTCGGCGGTGTCGGCGAGCGGAGCCGTGCCGGTGGCCGCGAGGGTGCGGCGCAGCCGCTCCACGCCCTCGTCGATGTCCGTGCCGGGCCGCTCCACCAGACCGTCCGTGAACAGCGCCAGCACGTCGCCGGGTTCGAGCCGCAGCCGCGTCACCGGATAGCCGGCCGCGCCGTCCACGCCGAGCACCACGCCGCCCGCGAGTTCCACCACCTCCGTGCCGCCGCCCGCCCGGCGCAGCAGCGGCTGCGGATGCCCGGCCCGCGCCGCCTCCGCCTCGCCGGTGCGCGGGTCGAGGACGACGTAGCAGCAGCTCGCGAACTGGCCCGGATCCAGGTCGATGAGCAGCCGGTTGGTGGCCCGCACCACCTCCTGCGGCGGGTGCCCGCTGAGCGCGAACGCCCTTACCGCGCTGCGCAGCTGACCCATCGTGGCCGCCGCGGCCACCCCGTGGCCCTGCACGTCGCCGATGACCAGGGCCAGCCGGCCCGGACCCGTCGCCACCACGTCGTACCAGTCGCCGCCCACGTCCATGCCCTGCGTGCCCGGCAGGTACCGGCCGACCGTGTCCACGCCCTCGTACACCGGCAGCCGGTGCGGCAGCAGCGCGTCCTGCAGCCCCCGGGCCAGCGCCGACTCGGAGTCGTAGCGCTGCGCCCGCTCGAGGGCCTGGGCGATCAGGCCGGCGAGCGCCGTGAGCACCGTCCGCTCCTCGGCGGTGAAGCCGCGCGGCTTGTCGAAGCCGAGGATGCACGAGCCCACCGGCCGGCCCGAGGCGATCAGCGGCAGGAAGGCCCGCGCACCCGTGTGCGCGTCCAGCGGCATCCCCGGATAGGCCGCGCCCAGCTGGTCCATCGACTCGAAGAACAGCGGCCGTCCCGTCGTCAGCGTCTCGACGCCCGGCACCCGGGCGTCGAGACCGACCCCGTCGAAGGGCTCGAGGAAGCCCGTCGGGAAGCCGGTCTCCCACGCGAGATAGAGATGCCGCTCGCTCAGCAGATAGATCGCCAGCTGCCGTCCGCCGAAGGCCGGCAGGAGCTCCTCGGTGACCACCGCCGACACCTGACGGGCCGTCACCGCCTCGGAGAGCGCGATGGCGAGGGCCACCGGACGGTACAGGGCCGCCGCCCGCCCCTCGGGCGGGGAGAGACCGTCACCCTCGTCGGCACCGGCCGGAGCGCTCCGTGGCCCGCCCTCGGCCGGGTCGCCCGCGGCCAGGTCGCCCTCCGGGACCAGCACCAGGGTGACCCCGTCCCGCCCCGGATAGAGCGAGACCGACAGCCATGACCCGTGCCCCGGATGCGCCAGGAAATGGATCGGCTGGTCCGACAGCAGGGAGCCGCGCAGCTGCTCCTCGTGGTACGGATGCGCGAACCACGGCACCGCCTCCCACAGCGGCCGGCCGGCCAGGGCGCCGCGCGCCACGCCCAGCAGGGCCTCGGTGCGCTCGTTGACGTACGTGATCCTCCCGAGCCGGTCGATCGCCAGGATCGCCCGGGGCAGCCGGTCCGTGGCGTCCGAGCCGACGAGCCCGGTCCCCAGGTCGACCAGGGACCCGGTCAGGACGTGACCGTTCCGGCCGTCGGCGAGGGGCCGGGCGGTCACCTCCAGCAGGTGCAGACCGCCGTCCGGGCCCTTCAGCCGGATCCGGCGCGCCGCGGGACCGCCGGAGTCCGCGGCCTGCCGGGCCAGCGCTCCCAGGGCGTAGGCGTCCTCGGGGACCAGCCGGGCGGTCAGCGACTCGACCGTCCACGGCAGCGGGTCGGGCACGCCGAGGATCTCGCGCAGACCCGCGTCCGCCGTGAGCGTGCCGGAATCCAGGTCCCAGTCGAAATAGCCGATCCGTACGCGCGGCCCGGTCCTGGTCGGCAGCTGTACGGACACCGGCTCGCCCGGCCACTCCACCCGTGTCCCGCGGGCGGCGAGCGCGCCGAGCGTCACACCGAGCCGGCGCGCCTCCTGCATCATCCGGCTGCGGTCGCGCGCGTCCACCGGCACCCCGGGCGTGGGCGTGCGCAGCACCACCAGCACCCCGTACCGTTCCCTGCCGCCGAGCACCGGCGTGTACAGCGAGGCGAACGGGAACGGCAGGCTGGCCACCAGCTGGGGAAACAGCCGCATGGCCTCCTCGACGTCCCCCAGGTGCACCGGCTGGCCCGACCGGTGCGCCTCGGCCACCGGGAACGGCCGGTTCTCGTGCATCCGCCACCACGGCCGGAACAGCGGCCCGGGAAGCCCCGCGAGCACGGCCAGCCGCAGCAGCCCCGAGGTGCCCGATCGCAGATAGACCCCGCCCGCGTAGCCGCCGGCCGCCTCGACGGCCCGCAGCACCGACTCCGCGAGGACGGCCGTCAGGGCGTCCGCCGCCCACCCGGCGGCGCCCGGCTCCGGGCGCGCGGGCCCGGTCTCGGCCGACGGGGCGGTGCCTGCCGCGCCGTTCGAGGTCACACAGCCAGCATGCTCCCGCCCGGAAGGGCACCGCATCCGGAGTACCCGCGGTACGGACGCCCGGACGCCGCGCCGGGTCCCGGCGAGCCCCGTCCGCCGGTACCCGGAACCACCCCTAGGGGGCATTGACCCGGCCCGGGCGGCTCGCGAGACTCGGCGTCGGCTGCCGCGGCGGGCGCGCAGTCCCGACACCTCGTGACCAGGGGGCATCATGACCGGCCGGGTTCTTCCGTACGACGTCCAGGGCAGCGGTCCGCACCGGGCCCTGGTGCTGCACAACTGGTTCGGCGACCGCAGCAGCTTCGCACCGCTCCGCGAGCACCTGGACGAAGCCACCGGGTCCTACGCCTTCCTCGACTGCCGCGGCTACGGGGAGGCGATCGACGCCGACGGCGCGTACACCATGGAGGAGGTCGCCGCGGACGCCCTGGCCGTCGCCGACGACCTCGGCTGGGACACCTTCTCCGTCGTCGGCCACTCCATGGGCGGCAAGGCCGCCCAGCTGATGCTGCTCGACGCGCCCGAGCGCGTGCGCTCCATCGTCGGGATCTCCCCCGTCTCCGCGGCCGGCTTCCCGCTCGACGAGGACACCTGGGCGCTCTTCGCCGGTGCCGCCGAGAACCCCGGCAACCGCCGGGCCATCATCGACAACACCACCGGCGGCCGCTACGACGACGCGTGGCTCTCGGCCCTCGTGGACCGCTCCCTGCGCCGTTCCTCGGCCACCGCCTTCCGCGCCTACCTCGACTCCTGGTCGCGCACGGACTTCCACGAGCGGGTCCGCGACAACCCGGCGCCCGTCCTGCTCGTCGTCGGCGCCCACGACCCGGCGCTCGGCGCGGACGCCATGGAGGCCACCTGGCTGCGCTGGTACCCCAACGCGCGGCTCACGGTCCTGCCCGAGGCCGGTCACTACGCACCCGAGGAGACCCCGAAGGAGCTCGCCGACGCCATCGAGGCCTTCCTGGCCGCCTGACGCGCGAGCCGGCGCGCGACCGCGCGCGGCGCCGGGGAGACTGGTCCGCAGCGGGCGGGCGCGGAGGGACCGGCCGCAGACGGCGCGGAGAGGTGGTGCACGGCATGGTCCTGGCCCTGACGGCGGCGGTCGCGGCGGCGCTGCTGGTGTGCCGCCTCGCCCTGCGCGAGCGCGCCGCCCCGGGCACCGCCCGCCGCGCCCTCGCCTTCACCCGCGACCGGCGTGCCCTGGCCGCGGGGCTGCTCGCCGGAGTGCTGCTCGCGGGTCTCGGCTGGCGGGCGGCCGGTCCCGGCGCGCTCGCCTGGGCGGCGCTCGCGGCGGTGCTGGTCGCGGCCCTGACCTCCGGATCCGGAGACGGCGAGGGCCCCGCCCCCGGCGCTCGCGCGACGGGGACGGGGCCCGGGGGCTCCCGCGATCAGGAGTGACGCGTCAGGTGACACGTCACGGGTGACGCCTCAGGAGTAGTAGCCGAACAGGTCGGCGATCACGTGGACCGTTCCGGTGTTCGCCCGGAAGTCGATCTTCCCGTTGACGACCGGCACGGTGACGAGGTTGGCCGTGGTCTGCCCGGTCGTCCAGTTGAGGTTGGACGCGTTCGGCAGCGTCGTGCCGTCGGGCCACACCGTCAGGAAGCCGTTGCTCGTCGGCGCGGTGGCGGTCACGTTGAGGACGACCGCCTTGGCGTTGGCCAGCGTGTGACCGTCGTTCAGGTTCAGCGCCAGCGGCGTGCCGCCCTTGAGCGGCGTGGTGCCGGAGGTGCCGAGCGCGTAACGGGTGTCGAGCAGTCGGGCCGGGCCCGCGGTGTGGAAGGTGCTGCCCTCCGCGCCCGGGGTGTAGTAGCCGAAGACGTCGGCGATGAAGTGCACGGTGCCGCTGCCGGCGTTGTACAGGTTCACCTTGCCGTCGGCGCCGATCGGGAGGACCACCGCGTTCGGACGGGTCTGGCCGGCGAGCCAGTTGATGTTCGACGAGGTGGGGCGCGTGGTGCCGCTCGGGTAGGCGATCAGGTGGCCGTTCGACGTCGGCGAGGTGGCCGTGACGTTGAGGACCACCGCGGTGGCGCCCGTGGCCGGGACGCCGCCGGCGCCCGCCACCGTCAGGGAGACGGTGCCCTTGCCGGCGACCGGGGAGGTGCCGGCGCGGCCGATGGCGTTGCGGGTGTCGAGGATGCGGGCCGGGCCCTTGGGCACGTAGGTGGAGCCCTCGGTGCCGGTGGTGAAGTAGCCCGAGATGTCCGCGATCAGGTGGACGGTGGAGCCGCCCGCGTTGTACAGGTCGACCGAGCCGTCCTTGCCGACCGGGACGGTCACCAGGTTCGGGACGGTCTCGCCCTTCAGCCAGTTGATGTTCGACGAGGCCGGGCGGGTGGTGCCGCTCGGGTACGCGATCAGGAAGCCGGGGCCGGCCGGCGCGGTGGCGGTGACGTTCATGACGACCGCGGTCACGCCGGACGCCGGGACGCCGCCCACGCCGGTCACCTTCAGCTTGACGGTGCCCTTGGCCGGGACCGGCGCGGTGCCGGTGCGGCCGATGCCGTAGCGGGTGTCGAGGATGCGGGCCGGGGCGAGCGCGTCGAAGGTGCTCGCGGGGGAGGGGGCGACGGCCTTGCAGAGGCCGGCGACGATCTCGCGCCCGTTCGGGGTGCCGAGGCCGGTGGCCAGGTCGAAGCCGGTGCCCGCCTGGTAGAGACCGCTGAAGTTGCCCGACTTGGTCAGGTTGGTGTTGCCGGTGGTGACGTCACGGAAGGCCGTCGCCGGCAGCTGGTACAGCGCGCGGTGGACGGCGCCGACCGGGCCGTTGGCCTGGCACGCCAGGTCCTGGTTGGCCTGACCGAGCAGCGCGGACCAGACCGGCGCGGCGCCGCTGGTGCCGCCCATGACGCCCCAGTACTGGCCGCCGCCGAAGGCGATCGGGTAGCCGGTGGCCGGGTCGGCGACGCCGGCGACGTCCGGGAGCTGACGGCAGGTGGTGTCGGCGGGCGCCGTGCAGAGGTCGCTGTAGCCCGCGCCGGTGCGGCCGGCCTGGAAGCCGTCCGACGGGACGGTGAAGCCGCGCGAGACACCGCCGCCGGAGCCGGACCACGTGGTCTGGTTGGAGACGGAGGTCTGCATCGTGGTGCCGCCGACCGCGAGGACGTACGGCGAGGCCGACGGGAAGTCGACGACCAGCTGGTCCTGGTCGGGAACCTCGGGGTGCGGGGTGCCCTCCTCGTCGATCGGCAGGTAGCAGCCGGTCGAGCCGCTGTCGCCGGAGGCGACGACGACGGTCTGGCCCTGGGCCGCGGCCTGCTGGAAGATCAGGTTCTGGGCGGACCGGGCGTCGGCCGGCGTGTGGATCTCGCACAGACCCCAGCTGACCGAGACGACCTTGGCGCGGTTCTCGGTGACGATCTGGCGGTACGTGGCCGTGGCGTCGGTCCAGGTGTTCTTGCCCTGGTAGACGAGGATCTTGGACTGCGGGGCGAGACCGATGATGGTCTGGACGTCCAGCGCGGTCTCCAGGCCGGCGCCGGTGCCGAACGGGTCCACCGGCTCGGTCGGCCCGCCGTTCACGCGGACGGCGGTCACGGGCACCCGGGTGCCGTGGCAGCGCTGGTACTCCGCGATGTCCTTGGGGTCGTAGTTCTCGAGCGCGTAGACCGCGATGGTGGCGCCGGTCTGCACGTTCGGCTGGTTCGCCATGTTGTACTGGACGGCCAGCGAGCGGGCGCTCCAGTAGTCCTTGGTGTCGTACAGCGCCGGGTACGCGGGGTCGCTCGCGTCGGCCAGGTAGTCCTTGACGTCCTGACACATCGTCGGGGTCGTGCCGGTGAGCCGCGGCCGCAGGGCACGGGTGTCCGTGGCCGTCTGCTTCTTGCGGTTCCCGCCCTTGACGCCGGTGTTGCGCGGCTTGTACGAGTCCAGGGTGTTCAGACCGACGACGGTGCGCACCTCGTCCGCGACCCGGCCGTCGAAGGCGGGGGCGGCCGTGTTGAGGTGGCCGGTCGTGCCGTCCTTCAGCTTGTAGCCGTCGAACTCGGTCCGGAAGGCCTTGGCCGCGCCGGCGACGGTCGTCCTCACCGGCAGGGTGAGGCCGTCGGCCTCCAGCTCGCCGACGGTGAGGCCCTTGGCCTCGAGGCCGGCGCGCACCTCGCGCACCGTCTCCGGCTCGGCGCCGAAGACCTTCGCGAACTCGCCCGTACCCAGGTACTGGCGGTAGCGCGGCGAGCCGGGGGTGGAGACCTCGGCGACGAACCGCTGCAGCGCGGCCGGGTCGCGGGGCTCAAGGACGACGCTCAGGTCGAGCGTCTCGCCCGGGGCCGGGTCGGCCGTACGGACGGCGCCCTTCGGCGCCTTGGGTGCCGCTCCGACCCGCTGCGGGCCCGGGTCCTTCGCCGGGCCGGCCGGCGCGGCCGAAGCCGGGACGGCGGCCGCGGTGACGGCCAGGGCGGCGACGGCGGCCGCACCCCATCTGAATGCCTTGCTACGGGCGGTTCCGCCCATGCACACGCTCCCTCTCACGATCCGCGTCGCGCGCGGCCGCGGGCAGCGGGCAGCCCGGAAGGAGCAGCGAAGGTGGAACCCGGGCACGGCGCCACAGCGCTCCGAGCCCGTCCAGCGTGAAACCCCCCCGGTGCCGTCCGCGCGCACTCGCAGGCGGCAGAGCGACGACCAGACGTGAAGGTTTATCAGGCCCGTATCCGCGTTCGACATGCGGGGGTGGGTTCGTTGCCCGAACGTGATCGCGGGCGATGATTTTCGGCCGAAAGTTACCGGGCGGTTTCTCGTGACTTCCCAGGAACGTCCCAGTAGAACATGTTCCCATTCACTCCCAGGGTGAGGAACATCACGTGAGTGACAGATCCTTTTCGGCCTCGCATTCCAGAGGCCTGACCCGCCGTCGGTTCGTCACAGGAACCGGTTCCCTTCTGGGTGGCCTGGCGCTCGCCGGTCACACCACCTCCGCGCAGGCCGAAACCTCCACCGAGGTCCGGTCCGCCCTCGCGTCCATCCCCACCGGGGCCCGCGTCCCCGCCCTCGTCGTCGGCTCCGGATACGGCGGTTCCGTCGCCGCGCTCCGGCTCGCCGAGGCGGGCGTCGACGTCCATCTGGTCGAAATGGGCATGGCCTGGGACACACCCGGGCCGGACGGGAAGATCTTCGCCAACACCACCAGACCCGACTACCGTTCCTTCTGGCTGCGCACCCGTACCAAGCAGCCGCTGAGCCAGTTCCTCGGCTTCCCCCTCGACAAGGACGTGCCCCGCCACACCGGGATCCTGGACGCCGAGGACTTCGCCGGGATCACCGTCTACCAGGGCCGCGGCGTCGGCGGCGGCTCCCTCGTCAACGGCGGTATGGCCGTCACGCCGCGCCGCGAGGTCTTCCCGTCGCTCCTGCCGACCGTCGATCCCGGCGAGATGTACGCCACCTACTACCCGCGTGCCAACGCCGGACTCGGCGTCACCGACGTGGACCGGACGTGGTGGGAGCGCGCCGACTGCTACCAGTACGCGCGCGTCGGCCGCAAGCACGCCGAACGCTCCGGCTTCCCCTTCGTCTTCGTGCCCAACGTCTACGACTGGGACTACATGAAGCAGGAGGCCACGGGCGCCGTACCGAAGTCCGCCCTCGAAGGCGAGGTCATCTACGGCAACAACCACGGCAAGAAGAGCCTGCAGAAGACCTACCTCGCACGGGCCGCCGCGACCGGCCGGGTGGCCGTCTCCCCGCTCCACAGGGTCACCACCGTCACTCCCGCGTCCGGCGGCGGATACACCGTCGTCATCGAGCGGACCGACACCACCGGCGCCACCGTCGAGACCAAGACGGTCACCGCCGACCGGGTCTTCTTCGCGGCCGGCAGCGTCGGCACCAGCAAGCTGCTCACCCGGCTGAAGGCCACCGGCGCACTGCCCGCGCTCAACGACCGCGTCGGGAAGAACTGGGGCGACAACGGCAACGTCATGTGCGGCCGGGCCAACCACATGTGGGACCCCACCGGCAAGCTCCAGTCCGCCATGCCCACCGCCGGCATCGACAACTGGGACGCGGGCGGCGCCTTCGCCGAGGTCGCGCCCCTGCCGACCGGCATCGAGACCTACGCGTCCTTCTACCTGTCCATCACCAGGACCCCGCACCGCGCCGAGTTCAGCTGGAACGCCGCCGCCGGACGCGTCGACCTCAGCTGGGACCGGGCCTGGAAGCAGGCCTCCATCGACGCGGCCAGGACGATCTTCGACAAGATCAACGCCAAGGAGGGCACGATCTACCGCACCGACCTGTTCGGCGCCTACAAGATCTGGGGCGACCACCTGACGTACCACCCGCTCGGCGGCGCCGTCCTCGGCGAGGCCACCGACAACCACGGCCGCCTGCACGGCTACGACGGCCTGTACGTCATCGACGGCGCCCTCATCCCCGGCAGCACCGCCGTCAACCCGTTCGTCACCATCACCGCGCTCGCCGAACGGAACATCGAGAAGATCATCGCGACCGACCTGTGAGGCGCCCAGGGGTGACCCGCACGCGAAGGGGCCGGCCGGGAGAGATCCCGGGCCGGCCCTCCTCGTCCGCCCCGCCGCCGCTCAGTGCGTGGGCAGCACGCACACCGTGTCGAGACCGAGCACGCGGTTGAGCCGGCCGAACGCCAGCCACGAACCCAGGCTCATCGTCAGCTCCACGATCTCCACCTGGCTGTACGCCGCCGTCATCCGGGACCAGAACTCCTCGTCCAGGTGATGGTGGTCGAGCGCGTACCGCTCCGCGTACTCCGCAGCGAGCCTGGTCCGCTCGTCGAAGGCGTCCGTCGTGCGCCACTCGAGGACCGCGTCGGCGAAGGACTCCTCGACCTTCTCCCCGTCCCGGTCCGTCCGCCAGTCCAGACAGAACCGGCACCCGTTGATCTGCGCGATCCGCAGCCGCGCCGCCTCGAACTCACGCAGCCCCAGCGTCGTGTGGGAGTACACGGACAACGAGAAGTTCGCCGCCGCCATGCCGATGCCCGGCACCATGTCGCCCCACACGTAGCCGATCGGCTCCTGCCCCTCCGGAATGTCGATGATCACCGCGTTCTCCTTCCCAGCTTCCCCACCGCCGGGCGCAACGGCACGTCCAGCGCGTCGTACAGCCCCGGCCCGGCCTCCACCAGCCAGTCGATCGCTCCCACCAGCCGGCCCACGGCGGTCGCGTTGCCGCCCGCCGACCGGTTCTCGCCCTCGTCCGAGGCCTCGACCGTCACCTCGATCCGCGGCCGCCCCTCCACGATCACCCGGTGGGCGCCCGAGCCGTCCGGCGGCACCGGCCAGTCCGGGGCGCAGTCCGGATGGATCCGGGTGACGTGCTCGATGACCAGGAGGGGCTCGCCGCCGACGATCCCCTGCACCTCGAAGCGGACCGCGCCCTGCGTGCCCGCCGCGAACTCGCCCATCGTCCGGGTCCGCACCGTCGACTCCAGCGGACGCCGGTCCACGGTCTCGCGGATCTCGTCGAGCTCGACGCCGAGCGCCCGGGCCATCAGCCGCAGCTGCCCGCCCCAGACCATCGTCGGCACCGAGGGCAGCAGCATCGGCGGCTCGTAGTCCATGGGCCGGCCCATGCCGACGAGCAGACGGACCGACTCCTCCTGCTCGTACGTCGAGTAGTCGAAGATCTCCTGACAGCGGATGGCCTCCACCGTGCTGCCGAGACCGCTCACGAGCAGCGGCAGCACGTCGTTGCCCCAGCCCGGGTCCACGCCCGAGGCGAAGAGCGAGCCGCCGCCCTCCTTCACCGCCGCGAGGACCGGGTCCCGGAACTCGGGCGGTGCGCCCCGGTGGTCGTACAGCGGGTACAGCGACGGCGTGACCACCACGGCGCCCGCCCGCACGGCCCGGACGACGTCGGCCAGCGCCTCGTCCGGGCGCATGTCCCCGGACGCCGCGTACACCACGGCGCCGGGGCCTTCTGCCAGCACGGCCGCCACGTCGTCCCGGGCGGCCACGCCCAGCGCGCGCCCGAGCCCGGCGAGCTCGCCCGCGTCACGGCCGACCTTGGCGGGGTTCGCGACGAGGACGGCCGAGAGTGCGAGCGCCGGATGGGCGACGACGGCACGGATTGCCGCCCGCCCGACATTTCCGGTTCCCCATACCACGGTCCGAATCATGCGCGGAGGGTAACGCCGGGGGCGCGAGGTTCCCAGAGGTGTGACGCCCCGGATCTGACGGAGCGTCAGCGCCCCTGGGAGAGGGCAGTCGGTGCCGGCTCAGCGGCTGCCCGCGATGCAGTCGGCGTACGCCCTCGGGTCCTCCTCCGCGAGCCGCCGCAGCGCGGCTGCCGCCCGCTCGGCCGGGGGAGCGCCGTCGTCGGGCAGGCGCCAGACGAACTGGAGCCACGGCCCGTCCTCGTCCGCCGCACCCTCGAAGAACCCCGGGCGGTAGAGGAACCACACCACGGTGGTGTCCGGGGCCCGGTGGTCGACTCCCGCGTGGAGGAACCGCGCGTCCCAGCGGGCGAGGAGCCCGGGACGCTCCCGCAGCCCCGCGTCGATCAGCCGGCCGGCGGTCCGGGCCGGCCACGACCAGCCGTCGCCGGCTGTCGCCCGGGTGAGCTCGGCGTCGTAGGCGGCGGCGTCGAAGCGGTACGCCGGGAGCTCGGGCGCCGGATCGCCGGAGGGCAGCCGGGCCGGGTGGCACCAGTCCCGCCACACCACCTCGTCGCCCTCGCGGACGACGGTCACCCGGAGCGCGCCGCAACAGCCCTCGCTGCACCACGCCTCGGCCAGCATCACCTCGTGCGGCTCCTCCGTGGCCCGCAGGGCGCCCCGGTCGAGGAGGTACTCGGGGGCCTCGGCGGCGCCGCGTGCGAAGAGCGCCGGCACGAGAGGCGTGCCGTCGACGAGGACGCGGGTCTCGACCGGTTCGTCGTCGGCGGGATCGCGCGACAGCACCACGAGCCTCAGCCGCCCGGACGGCCCGGGCGTCCGGAACAGCACGTCGGACGTGTACCGCAGCCAGGCCGCCCGCCGCCGCACGGCGGACGGGGCGTCCGGGCCCGGCTCCTCGAAGGCCCCCTCCCACGCGGGCGAGGCGAGCAGGGCGCCGAGCGCGTCGAGCAGTTGCTCGCGCTGTCCGTCCCGCCAGGGCAGGAGGTGCGTCGGCCCGCTGTGCAGGTCGACGGCGAGGGGCAGCAGCACGGCGGCGTGGCCGACGGTCGGCGGCAGCGCGGAGGCGCGCCGCACGACGGTCTCGCAGACCTCGACCGCGTCGCCGTAGCAGAGGATCTCCGCCTGGTAGTCGCGCGGGCTCGCCATCCGTACGAGAAGCCGTCCCGCACGCGCGAGCAGACGCGGGTCGACCGGGCCGTCGCGCAGCAGCCCGGCCAGGCCGGCGGCCTCGGCGATGCGCCGGGCGGGCGCCGGCCCGACCGCCTGCACGTCCCACGACCGTCCGGCCAGCAGCGCCCGGAAGCCGGACGCCGGCCCTGCGATCAGGGCGTCCACCAGCGGACGCAGCTCGGGGTTCCTGACCCGCTCGTCCAGCCAGAGGAGCGCGGCGGTCTGCGGATCCAGCGGCTGCAGGGCCGTCATGGCGAGGCGCGAAAGGTTCCTGAGACGCGCGATCGTCCTGAGGGACGGCACGTCCTCGGGTTCCCCGAGCCGGCGCATGAGCGCGAGGCCCACGCTGACGGACCGGCTCTCCCGGCCCGTAAGGACCAGGCGGCGGCCGAGGGCCCGTGCGGCGGCCTCGTCGTCGAGCGGCAGGGAGAGGACGGCGCCGACCAGCGCGCCCACCGGGACCGGGAGTCCGGCGAGGCGGCGCTCGACCGCCTCGACGGCGGTCCGGGTGTCGGGACCGGAGAGCAGCGGGCCGAGGGCCGACCGGACAGCGGTGAAGGCCTTCTTGCCCCGCAGCCGGACAGCGCCCGGCGGTGCTGACGGTTCATCAGGAGGCGGATAGCCGCCGACGGGGGGCCGCCCGTCCGGTTCGGCGGCGAGCAGGCCGAGGACGTAGGCGTACAGCGAGGGACGGGAGGTGAGCGCTCCGCGCTCTTCCAGGGCGCTCACCGGGTGAAGGTGGACTCGATTCTGTCGATCATGCTCCGATGGTGCCGCACCCAGGGCCGCGCGGTCCAGCGGGTTTACGCCTCCGACCGCGCCGCGCCCTCGTCCAGACGCAGCGTCACGAAGGCCACGGTGTCGCCGGGGAGCACGTACCGCTCGGTCTCCACGAAGCCGCGGGCCCGTGCGAAGCGCAGCCCCTCCTCGTTGCTCGCCAGCACCACCGTCTCCACGCCCGCCCGGCTCAGCGTCCGGGCGTGCGCCAGGCCCCGCTCGTACAGCGCGGTCCCGTACCCCCGGCCCCGGTACTCCGGCAGGATCCGGGAGATGACCGTGGCGGCGGGCGTCTCGCCGTCCGGCGGGCGGACGGTGGAGCAGCCGACGGCGGCGCCGCCGGCGTAGGCCACGTCGAGCCGGTTGCGGCCCGCCCGCTCCCGCACCTCGTCCGCGGAGAGCGGGGCCGTCGGGATGATCGTGTTGTGGATCAGCCGCCAGTCCGCCAGGAGCGCGGGAGCGGCCACCGGGTCGGCCGGGTCGATGCTTTCGATGCGCAGCGCGTTCATCCGGGCAGGAAATCCCGCACCGCGACGAACCGTCAAACGCTTTGCCGCATCGACCGGACGGGTGAGGGCGCGCGCGCCGCGACAGGCCCGGGTGCCGACCGGGTACGGATCCGGGCATCGCCCCGAGCCATCGGAGGAGCCCTCCCATGCCCGTCCGCAAGGGCACCACCGCGGTGCTGACCTGCGCCCTGTCCTCGGCCCTCGTCCTGGGCGGAGTCCTGACCGGCTGCACCGCGCAGCGTCCGCCGTCCGCGCCGCCGGCCCCGGCGCCCGGCGCCTCCACGTCCCCGCCGCACGGCCCGCTCCACGGACCGGAACGGGACCGGACGCAGGGTCAGGAGGCGCGCGACGGCGCCAACCGGGCGCCCTCGCGCATCCCCGGCGTCGGCCCCCGTACGCACGCCCGCATCCCCGACGGCACCACCCAGGTCCTCGTGGTCAGCGGCGACGGCGTCGACGGCAACGTCGTCACCGCCGTGCTCCACGAGCGGGACGCGGCCGGCCGCTGGCGCCGCGCCGCCGGTCCCTGGCGCGGGCACAACGCCCTGCGCGGCTGGACCGACGACCACGTGGCGGGCGACCTGCGCTCGCCGACCGGCGTCTACCGGCTCGGCGACGCGGGCGGCCGGCTCCCCGATCCCGGGGCCAGGGTCCCGTACGACCAGGACGAGGAGTTCGCCGTCTCCGGCACCGGCTTCCTCGGCGAGCCGCTCGAAGGCTCCTTCGACTACGTCGTCGCCATCGACTACAACCGCGTCCCCGGCACCACGCCGCTCGACAAGGTGCGCCCGCTGGGCCCGGAGCGCGGCGGCGGGGTCTGGATCCACGTCGACCACGGCGGCCCCACCCAGGCCTGCGTCTCGCTGCCCCGCGAGAACATGACCGAACTCCTCCGCGCCCTCGACCCGGCGCGGAATCCCGTCGTCGTCATGGGCCCGGCCGCGACGATCGCCGGCTGAGCGGCGCGGACGCCGCGGCGCGCCGCGCAACGACTTGGCCGGTACGTCCGTTCTGCCGCATGGTGTCCTCTGCGTCCGGGAGCCGCCGCGCCGTCGGGGGACCGCGGCCGGACGCGAGCGGAATCTAGGGGGGACGACACATGAAGCACACGGACACGCCGGGAGACGGGACCACGGCGAGCCGGGGCAGGGGAGTGCTCGAAGGGGCGTTCGCGCTCCTGGAGGCACTGCGAAGACACGGGGACGAAGCGGCGGGCGTGACCGAACTGGCCCAGGCCTGCGGGGTGCCGAAGGGCACGGCGCACCGGCTGCTCGACCAGCTCGTGGCCGTCGGCGCCGTCGAACGCCGCGACCGGCGCTACCGGGTCGGCCCGCAGCTCTACCGGCTCGGCCTCGCCTGGGAGCCGCACCCCGGACTGCGCGCCGCCGCCCGGCTGCCGCTGCACCGGCTGCGGGCGGTGACCGGGGCAAGCGCCCTCCTCGTGGTGATGCGGGAGGACCAGGCGCTGACCGTGAGTTCGGTGCCGGGCGAGCTCGAACCCGTGGTGCCGGTGCGCGACGGCGTCGCCTTCCGGCTTGACACGGCCGCCGGGCTGGCGCTGCGCGGGCCGAGGCGTGCGGGCGCCGTGCTCGACCGTGAGGACGTGATGGACGGCGTGTGCTGCGCGGCGGTGGCCGTACGGGCGCCGGACGGCCGCGTCGTGGCCGCGCTCGCCGGCATGGCCAGGGCGGGACGGCGGCTCGGACCGCTGGCCGACGCCGTCGCCGAGGCGGGCGCGGCCCTGGGAGGCTGCCTCGCCCGCGGCCTGGCCCGGGGAGGGCCCGCGGTGCCCGCCGCCGCGTCGTTCCGTCCAGTGGA
Organism: Streptomyces sp. NPDC127092; assembly: GCF_042722475.1. Lineage (NCBI taxonomy): Bacteria > Bacillati > Actinomycetota > Actinomycetes > Kitasatosporales > Streptomycetaceae > Streptomyces > Streptomyces sp. NPDC127092. Next base: position 97,511 of record NZ_JBHXFE010000015.1, on the reverse strand, counting down.
ACGCGCGTAGAAGACGTCACGGCGGGCCGGGCACAGTAAGGGACGTGCCGAGGGGAACGGCACGAACGGCCCGCCCGGAAGGGACGGGACACCAACCGGACGTCACGTCACATGACGTCGAACAAGGGGGATCTCCACATGAGCAAGCACCGGACCGTCCGCGTCGCCGCCGCCGCACTGCTCGGACTCGGCAGCCTCGGCCTCTTCGCCGGCACCGCCCAGGCCGAGCCGATCGACTACGTGAAGATCGAGCTCCTCGAGCTGACCTGCCACAAGAACAGCGAGGGCAACCACGACGAGGCCTACCTCAACATCACCGACGCCAACGGCAACCAGGTCAAGGTGTGGCCCGGCAACGGCATCTCGTACCAGACCATGGGCGCCGGCTACGTCCGCTCGATGACCGACGGCAACAGCAACCCCGTCCTCGTCCTCGGCCGCGAGCAGGCCCGCACCCTCACGCTCTGGGACAAGGACACGTTCGGCTCGGACAAGCTGGGCGCCACCCTGGTGACCGGCAGCGAGGTCGGCGCCGAGGTCCAGTACCGCTCCCTGGAGGGCTCCGGCGGCGTCTACACGATCGCCTACCGCGTCATCGACATCTGACCGGAACGGATCCCTTCGACCGCCGGTGCGCCGCGACCCGCTCGCGGGTGGCGCACCGGCGCGAGCAGTAGCGGCGCTCCTGCGCGCCCTGCGGCACGAAGACGTCCTGACAGACCGCCGACGCGCACACGCCGCCCGGTGCACGGCCCCGGTCCCACAGGAGCACGGCGAGCGACAGACAGGACGAGGCGAGGAACCACTCCGCCCACGGTGCCTCGTCGTCCCGGTCCACGTGCGGGTGCCAGGGGCTCGTACCGCCGTGCGCGCTCAGCCGCAGCGGGCCGGTCCGCTCGGCGAGCAGCGCGTTGAGCGCGTGTGCCGCCGCGTCGGTGCCGGTCGCGGCGAAGACCGGGCGCAGCGCCGCGGCCGCTTCCCGCAGTCCGGGCAGGTCCGCGCCGGTCAGACCGAGCGGCTCGCTCTCGCCGTACGCGCGCAGCACCCGCCCGGTCTCGGCGAGCACCACCGAGTCCGGCCCCGGGCGGCTCAGCACGTTGACGAGGTCGGCGGCGCGCCGGGCGTTGGCGAGCACGGAGTGGCGGGCGGACCGGTCGTCCGCGGCGGGAGACACCATCCGGCGAATGTAACGCATGTTGTGGAGCTTTGAGTTACCTGCGTAGCGTCACACCGGTGTCCACCCACCCCGAAGTCCCGCGTCCGCACGGCATGCGGCGCCTCCTCGCGGGCGCCACGGCGGCGCGCACCGGCGACGAGATGTCCGGGCCCGCGCTCCTGCTGCTCGGCTACGCCCAGACCGGTTCGGCCGCGACCGCCGCCGCGCTGCTCGCCGGCATCACCGCGTCCGCCGCGCTCGGCGGACCCGTGCTCGGCGCGCTCCTGGACCGCGCCGCCCGCCCCGGACGCCTGCTCGCCGTCTCGCTCGTCCTCCACGCCGCCGGACTGGCGCTCGTCCTGCTGAGCCTCGGCCGCGTCCCGTTCCCGCTCACCCTGCTGACCGCGCTGGCCGCCGGGACGTTCGCGCCCGCCCTCGCGGGCGGCTGGACCTCGCGGCTCTCCACGGCCGTGCCGGCGCACCGGCTGCACCGGGCCCACGCGCTCGACGCGATGACCTACAGCGCCGCGAGCCTGCTCGGACCCGCGCTCGCCGGCCTGCTGGGACGGCTCCTCGGCGCGCCGACGGCCGTCGTGGCCGCCGCCGCGCTGATCCTGCTGGCCGTTCCCGCCACCCGGGGCCTGCCGCACCGCGCGGCCGCGGCCGGGCCGGTGACCGTACGCGCCGTGGCCCGCGACCTGCGGCGGGGCTTCGCGTGTCTGGTCCGCTCGATGCCGCTGGCCAGGGCGACCGTCACCTCGACCCTGTCCTGCCTGGGCCAGGGCGCGTTCGTCGCCTGTGTGCCGCTGCTGGGCGCCAGGGTCCTGGGCACGCCGGGCGACGGGGCGATGCTGCTGTCCTGCACGGCGCTCGCCGCCCTCGGCGCGGGCGCGGTGCTCGCCCGGCTCCGCCGGCCGCCCGCCGCCGACACCGTGCTGTGGATCGCGCCGCTGGTCCTCGCGCTCGCACTCAGCATGGCCGCGTCCGCCACGACGGCGTCCGCCGGCAGCCGCGTCCTACTGGTCACGGCCGCGCTGCTGGCCGGGGCCGCCGAAGGGCCGCAGCTCACCGCGCTGTTCGCGGTGCGCCACCGGGAGGCCCCGGAGCGGCTGCGGGCCCAGGTGTTCACAACGGGTGCGAGCGTCAAGATCACCGCCTTCGCGCTGGGCGCGGCGGTGGCGGGGCCGCTCGCGGCCCGCTCCCTCACGGCCGCGCTGGCCACGGCAGTGACCGTACAGCTGCTCGCCGCCGCGGCCCACGCGGCGGTGGGCCGCGCGTACGTCAGGACTTCGCGGCGCGCAGCGAGGCGGTGTGGGCGCGGATCTGCTCGGGCGTGAGATACGCGTCCGTGTACTCGAAGTCCCGCAGCGTGCCGGACTTCGAGGCCAGGAAGCCGGTGCGGACGAAGTCGTCGCCCGCGAGCGCGTTCAGGAGCCAGTTGGTCATCACCCGGGTCTTCGCCACGTTCGTCCGCAGCGCCCCCCAGTGGTAGGCGCGGGCCACCGCCTGGGCGGGCATGCCGTGCAGCTCGACGCCCATCGGCTTGGACACGCCGTCGAGCCCGCCGAGGTCGACCACCAGGCCCAGGTCCTTGTGGACGTACGGGCGCGTCCGCTCGCCGCGCAGCGTCGCCACCAGGTTGTCGGCGATCACCTTGCCCTGGCGCATGGCGTGCTGGGCGGTCGGCGGGCAGACCGCGCCCTCCTCGCCCTTGGCCAGGTCCGGCACGGCCGCCGCGTCGCCGAGCGCGTACACACCAGGCAGACCCGGCACCGTCATGTCCGGCTCGACGACCAGCCGGCCGCGCAGGGTCTCGGCGCCCAGCGTGCCGATGAGCGGGCTGGCCGCGACCCCGGCCGTCCAGATCAGCGTGCGGCACGGCAGCACCCGGCCGTCGGTGAGCGTCACGTTCTCCTCGTCCACCGAGGCCACCGAGACGCCGAGCGAGACCTGGATGCCGCGCTTGCGCAGGATGTCCAGGGCCGCCGCGCCGAGCTTGGGCCCGAGCTCCGGCATCAGCGTGGGCGCGATGTCGACCAGGTGCCACTTGATGAGCTGCGGGTCGAGCCGGGGGTAGCGGCTGACGGCGTTGCGGGTGAGCAGCTGGAGGCAGGCGGCCGTCTCGGTGCCCGCGTAACCGCCGCCCACCACCACGAACTGCAGCCGCGCGGCCCGCTCGGCCTCGTCCTGGCTCGCGTCGGCCAGGTCGAGCTGCGCGATCACGTGGTCGCGGAGGTACACCGCCTCGGCGAGGGTCTTCATGCCCCGGGCGTACTGGGCGAGTCCGGGGATGTCGAAGGTGCGGGTGACGCTGCCGGGAGCGAGCACCAGGTGGTCGTACGGCTCCGTCTCCGTCTCGCCCGTGATGGTGCGCACCACGCAGACCCTGGCCTCCGTGTCGATGCCGACGGCGCCGCCGGGGATGATCCGGGTCCGGTGCTTCTCGCTGCGCCGCAGCGACAGCGCGACCGACTGCGGGGTGAGCACGCCGGAGGCGACCTGGGGCAGCAGTGGCAGGTACAGCTGGTACGCGAAGGGCGAGAGCAGCGAGATCGCGGCCTCCCGTCCGGTCAGCCGCCGTTCGAGGCGCCGTACGCACGCGACCCCGGCGAAACCGGCGCCCACCACGAGGATTCTCGGTCGAGACACGGTGAAAGACCGCCTTTCCACGCCTTGTCTGCGGTACGGGCCGTCGGCGGCCCTCTCAGCCTCACTAACCGAACCCATCATCCAGAAATCATTCATATCCGGCAAAAGGGTGAGATGGGAGCGGGTGCCAGCGCCTATGCTGAGGCAGCCGATCGGGCTGCGCGCCCCGACGAGGAAGGACCAGTTGACCCCGTACTCCCTCGCGTTCTACGTGGACGTGATCACCTCCGGAACCGTGCTGGGCGCCAGGCCGACGGACAGTCCCGACCGCGTCACCGAGATCCTCGGTCCGGACTTCGCCGAGAACTCCTTCGACGACCACGGCATGTGGCGCGACTACGGCATGGCCGAGTTCTTCTGGTCCCGTGAGTCACGCGGTCACCCGTGGGAGGGCCACCACTTCACCCTGCAGGTGCATCGGCTCCCGTACGGCGGCGGCGGAGTGGTCAACCCGGTGATCCGTGAGCGGTACGGCCGCTTCGGCCGCCGGCTCCGCTTCGACCGGCTGGAGCGGCTGCTGGCGAAGCGCGGCGTGCCCCTGGAAGAGGTCCCGGACCCCAACGCTCCCGCGTACTCCCTGCACTGGCAGCCCGCTTCCCAGGTGTCCGTGATGGTGGCCCGCGCCCGTGGGAGCGCGGGCTACGGAGGCGGGGCCGGCAACCGGAGGGAGCGCCGGCGCGGCGACAGCCGTGTCGGTGACGTCCATGCCGTCGCTTCGTCCATGACCGCCGAGCAGGTGGCCTGGTACAGGGCGCGCTACGGCAGCCGCGAGACCGCACGACCGTCCGTGCCGTCGGGCGGTTCCTGAGGGCGGTCACGGTACCGGCCCCCGCGGGGGATGCGGCCGCGAGCGGGGGCCGGTGCCGGGCGGGTCAGCCGGAGACGCTGGGCGCGCCCGTCTCGATGTGGCCGGTGTAGCGGCGTGACCAGGTGCCGTCGATGTCGGCCAGGATCGTGAAGTCGTACCAGCCGTTGTGGTACGCGACGGCGTTGAAGTAGTCCTCGCGCGAGGACTTCGCCGGGACCGTGTACGTCCACGGGCCGTCGCCGCGGTAGGCGTCGGAGCGGATGGTGAAGGTCACCGGGGTGGCCGCGTTGTTGGTCATCGTGAAGTAGAGGGCGGTCCTGCCGGTGCCGGGCTCGGTCGCGTAGCGCGCGGCGACCTCGATGTCCTTGCCCGCCTTCGAGGCGTCGCCGATGAAGCGGCGCAGGAAGCGGTTGGGGCCCATCATCGAGATGTCGTACTTGCCGGAGCCCGAGCCGAGCCCGATGTTGAAGTAGTCGGTGGCGGTCGTGCCGGGATCGACCGTGTACTGCCAGGCGGCGGTGTCCCGGTACTGGTGCGGGTGGATCGAGAAGTGCGCCGAACGGCGGGCCTCGGCGCCCTGGTTGCTCATGGAGAACCAGGCCAGGATCTTGCCCGCGGCGCCGAACTCGAAGCGGTCGAGATTGCCGTTCACCTGGTACGGCAGTGCGCGCGCGGGCCGGGTGCCGCTCTCCTGCGGCGGCAGGGCGTTGTCCTGCGGGACCGGGTTGGGCAGCGGACCGCAGGTCGACTGGCCGATGACCTTCGCGGTGGACGGCAGGTTCGCCGGCACCCCGTACACCGGGTGGGCGAAGTCGAAGACGCCGGTGAGGTCGCCGGTCACCTTGCGGCGCCAGGCGCTGATGTTGGGGCAGGTCGCGGGGGTGCCGAGGGCGGCCGTCCACACCTCCATGAAACGCAGCACGGAGGTGTGGTCGAAGACCTCGGAGCTGACCCAGCCGCCCCGGGTCCACGGGGACATGACGATCATCGGGACGCGGAAGCCGAGGCCGATCGGCACGCCGTCGATGTACTCGCCCGGCGTCCCGGGCGGCGCGACCGGCGGGGGCACGTGGTCGAAGAAGCCGTCGTTCTCGTCGTAGTTGAGGAACAGCACGGTCGAGTCGAACACCTCGGGGTTCGCGGCGAGCGCCCGGTAGACCAGGTCCACGAAGTGCGCTCCGTCGCCCGGCGGGGCGTACGGGTGCTCGGAGAAGGCCTCGCTCGCCACCACCCACGACACCTGCGGCAGCGTCCCCGCGAGAACGTCGGCGCGGATCGCGGCGGCGATGTCGTCCGGGGTCGAGCCGGTGACCTTCGGCACCGAGCCCATGCCGCGGTCGTACAGCGGGTCGCCCGGCCTGGCGTCGGTGAACCGCTTGAAGTACGCGAGGCCGTTGTCGCCGTAGTTGTCCTGGGCGTTCTGGTAGACCTTCCAGCTCACCCCCGCCCGCTGGAGGGCTTCCGCGTACGTCTCCCAGGTCAGCCCGGACTCGTCGCCGCCGTCCTTGCTGGAGGCGTCGATCTTCCCGCTCCACAGGAACGTGCGGTTGGGGCCGGTCGCGCTGAGCGCCGAGCAGAAGTAGGCGTCGCAGACGGTGTAGTGGTCCGCCAGCGCGTAGTGGAAGGGTATGTCGCCGCGGTCCAGGTGGCCCAGGGTGCGGGTGTTGCCGACGCCCGCGACCCAGTTGTCGAGCCGGCCCTTGTTCCAGGCGGCGTGCTGGGAGGTCCAGCTGTGCGGCAGGTCGCCGTTGCACTGCGCCAGCGTCTCCCCGTCCACACCGCCCGCCGGGGGAGTGGAGCTCAGCTTCCACGGGTACTGCCGGCCACCCCAGTTGGGCTGGTTGAACATCCCCCAGCCGCCCGGGAGGTTGCCCGCGGCCCGGTCGCGGAAACCCCGGACGCCTTTGAGCCGGCCGAAGTAGTGGTCGAAGCTGCGGTTCTCCTGCATGAGGATCACGACGTGCTTCACGTCGGTGATGGTGCCCGTGGCCGCCTGCGCGGCCGCCGACGCCGTCCCGGTCGGCAGCGCCGCCCCGGCGACGAGCCCGGCCCCGAGCCCCGCCCCGATGCCTACGAACCCTCTGCGGCTGATGGGAGTCATGCCCCGCCTCTCGTGTCCCGCTGTGCCCCGGTGGCACGCCGAGGACAGGATGAGGGAAGGCGCCCCAAAGGTATACGGCCGTGCAGTAATCGATTGGTTAACTTCCGTCGGACGGTGAGGTCATGGGCCGATATGGACACTGAATTGGTCCGACCGCGAACCAATACGCCAGTGGTACGCGACGGGCCCGGCGAACCGGCGGCCGCGCCCGGCCACCCGGAAGCGGACAGCGGTGAGAAAATGAGAGGACCGGCCGGCACGCGACAAGGACCACCGGAGGTGGATCATGGGCGAGGCACGCGACGTCATGGACCGGCTCACCGAGGCGGTGACCCACTCGGACCTCACCACGCTCGCCGAGCTCTACGCCGAGGACGCCGTCGCCGTCACACCCGACGAGGGCGAGCTGCACGGACGCGACGCCATCGTCGAGTACTGGCGCACGATGACCGAGTCGATACCGGAGGCGACCTTCACACCCCTCCACCAGTACGAGACCGACGACACCGCGATCGACGAGGGCATCTTCAGCGGCGTCAACACGGGTCCGATCCAGCTGCCCGACGGAGAGACGCTGCCCGCCACGGGCAGGACCGTCACGATCCGCGGGACCGACCTCGCGACCGTCAGGGACGGCAGGATCGAGAGCTACCGGCTGTACTTCGACCAGATGGAGTTCCTCGACCAGCTCGGCCTGCTGCCCCAGGCCTGAGGGGGCCCGCCGCTCCCCGGTGCCGGTGGCGTGGTCCACAATCTCCCCATGAGCGAGACGAGCGCGGACACCGGCACCACCAGCCCCGAAGCCGACCCCTACCTGTGGCTGGAGGACGTCGAGGGCGAGCGGGCGCTCGCCTGGGTGCGCGAGCGGAACGCCGAGACCGCCGCCGAGCTCGCCGGCGACGAGGCCTTCCGCGAGCTCGTCGCCGAGCTGCGCGAGGTCCTCGACGCGCCCGACCGCATCCCGTACACCCGCCGCCGCGGCCCGTACCTCTACAACTTCTGGCAGGGCGCCGGCCACACCCGGGGAATCTGGCGGCGCACCACCCTCGAGGAATACCGCACCGACGAGCCGGCCTGGGACGTGCTGCTCGACCTCGACGCGCTCGCCGACGCCGAGGGCGAGGACTGGACCTGGGCGGGCGCCCAGGTACTGCGGCCCGCGTTCCGCCGGGCCCTGGTCAGCCTCGCGCGCGGCGGCGGCGACGCCGTGGTGGTGCGCGAGTACGACCTGGAGGAGCGGGCGTTCGTCACCGACGGCTTCACGCTGCCCGAGGCCAAGACCGACATCTGCTGGATCGACGAGGACCACGTCTTCGTCGGCACCGACGAGGGCCCCGGCTCCCTGACCGCCTCCGGCTACCCGCGCACCGTGCGCCGCTGGCGCCGCGGCACCCCGCTCGACCAGGCCCCGCTCGTCCACGAGGGCACCGCCTCCGACCTCGCCGTCTCCGCCTGGCACGACCCCACCGAGGGCTTCGAGCGCTCCTTCGCCGTCCGCTACCGGGACTTCTGGCACCACGAGACCCATCTGCTCACCGACGGCGGCGAGCCGGTCCGGATCGACGTCCCCGACGACGCCGACAGCTCCGTGCACCGCGAGTGGCTGCTCGTCACGCCCAAGGCGCCCTGGCTCGGACAACCCGCCGGCTCCCTCCTCGCCTTCCGGTTCGACGACTTCCTCGCCGGACACCGCGAACCCGAGGTGCTCTTCACCCCCGACGAGCGCACCGCCCTGGCCGGTCACTCCTGGACCCGCAACCACCTCGTCGTCGAGACCCTCCAGGACGTCGCCAGCCGGCTGCACGTCCTCACCCCGGCCGCCGGCACCGGCGCCTGGCGGCGCACGGAACTCGCCGACATCCCGCCGCTCGCCTCCGCCGCGCTGACCGACACCGACCCGGACACCGGCGACGAGTACTTCCTCTCCGTCACTGGACACCTCCTCCCGCCCACGCTCCACCGCGGCGAGATCGACGGCCCGGGCGAGCGGATCAAGCAGGCCCCCGAGCGCTTCGACGCCACGGGCCTCGAGGCCCGGCAGTACTTCGCCCTCTCCGCCGACGGCACCCGCGTCCCGTACACCGTCGTCGGCGCCCCCGAGCAGGCGCCCGGCCCCACCCTCCTCACCGGCTACGGCGGCTTCGAGGTCTCCCTCACCCCGTCCTACGACACCGTGCGCGGCCGGGCCTGGCTCGCCCGTGGCGGTACGTACGTGGTGGCCGGCATCCGCGGCGGCGGCGAGTACGGGCCCCGCTGGCACCGCGCCGCGCTCAAGGCCGAACGGCACCGCGCCTACGAGGACTTCGAGGCCGTCGCCCGCGACCTCGTCGCCCGGGGCATCACCACGCCCGGCCGGCTCGGCATCACCGGCGCCAGCAACGGCGGCCTCCTCATGGGCGCCATGCTGGTCCGCAGCCCCGAGCTCTTCGGCGCGATCGTCGCGCACGTGCCGCTGCTCGACATGCTGCGCTTCCACACCCTGCTCGCCGGCGCCAGCTGGACGGCCGAGTACGGCGACCCCGACGACCCGGCCGACCGGCCGCACCTCGCCGCGCTCTCGCCGTACCACCGGCTCGCCGCCGGACGGCCCTACCCGCCCGTCCTGCTCACCACCTCGACCCGCGACGACCGGGTGCACCCCGGCCACGCCCGCAAGGCCGCCGCGCGGCTGCGCGAGCTCGGCCACCGGGTGCTGCTCCACGAGACCCTGGCCGGCGGCCACGCCGGAGCCACCGACCACGAGCAGACCGCCCACAACAGCGCCCTGGAACACACCTTCCTCTGGCGCACCCTCGGCGGCCGCGCCGGCTGACTCAGACCAGGGCGCCGTCGCGGGCCACGACCCGGCCCGCCCGCACCACCAGATCGCGGCGCGGCAGGTCCACCACGGCCTGCGGCACGCACTCGCCCTCGACCAGCATGAAGTCGGCGGGCGCACCGGGCCGCAGGTCCGCCCGGGGCAGCCCGAGCAGCTCAGCGCCGCCGTGCGCGGCCAGCGCGAAGCAGGCCTCGAGGTCCTCGTCGAGCCGGGCGTCGAGGGCCCAGCCCGTCAGCCACGCCCGGTGCAGCATGTCGGCGTTGCCGAACGGACTCCAGTTGTCCCGCACGCCGTCCGAGCCGAGCCCGACCCGCACCCCGCGCTCGGCGAGGCGCCGGAACGGCAGGACCGTGACGGAGGACAGCGCGACCGTGGTCAGCGACACGCCGGCGTCGGCGAGCAGGTCGGCCGTCTCGTCGAGCTCCCGGCCGGACAGCTCGGCCACCGCGAAGGCGTGCGCGACGCTCACCTTCCCCTGGAGGCCCAGCGCCCTGGTGCGAGCGGCGATCTCCCGCAGCGGCGCGAGACCGGTCTCGCCCCGGTCGTGCAGATGGATGTCGAGCCCCAGGCCGTGGCGCTCCGCCAGCGCGAACACCGTCCCGAGCTGGTCGCCGTCCGCGGCCCCCGCGCCACCGCTCGCGTCGAAACCGGCCGGGTCGATCCCGCCGACGTGCGTGATCAGCCCGCTCTTCGCCGCCTCGGCAAGGAGCTCCGCCACACCCGGCGTGCGCACCACGCCGTGCTGAGGGAAGGCGACGAGCTCCACGTCCACGATGCCGCGCAGCCGCTCCCGGGCCTCGGCGACACCCTCCAGGCCCGCCAGCCCGAAGGCGGGCGCCACGTCGGCGTGGGCCCGCATTGCCCGGGTGCCCTGCGCCGCCGCGTGCGCCATCAGCCGGTAGGCCCGCCCGGCCACGGGCGTGGGCAGCGCGCGAGCCAGCTCCACGTCGCCCGCCACGTACTCGGCGATGCCCCCGGCAGCGCGGCGGCTGTGCCAGGGCTCGCCCCACGCGGTCTTGTCCGGGTGGACATGTGCGTCGACCAGGGTCGGCAGCGCCATCAGGCCGGCGCCGTCGACCGTCTCCACCACGGCCCCGTCCGGCACGGCGTCCACCAGGACCCCGTCGACGGCCACGAGGTCGACGGCCGCACCGCCGAAGGGACGCACGTTCCGGAACACGGTGGCGGTGGCGGTGGCGGTCGCGGGCTGCGGGGACGACACGGGGCCTCCTGGCGAGACGATCAGACGGACGCCGACTTGTATACCAAGTTGGTATACCAGCGGCCGTCCGCCCCCCGCCATGCGTCGTCGACGCTCCCGGGTCCTCTGCGTTCAGTCCTCCCGGCGGGCCAGCAGACAGGCCCGTCGTGTCTCCGCCTCGTGCGGATAGGGAGCCCGCTCCAGCCGGGCCTCGATCCGGAAGCCCGCCTCCCGCAGTGCCGACGCGACGGCGGACGGCTCCAGGAAGTGGAAGTCGACATCCACCTCGTGCCCCCACCATTCGGTGAGGTTCCTCACCTCGGTGCCGATGTGGAAGGCGACCAGGAGCCCGCCGCCCGGGCGCAGCACCCGCCGGATCTCCGTGAGGGCAGGGGCGAGCTCGTCCGGCGCGAGGTGGATGAGCGAGTACAGCGCGACGGCCGCGTCGAACTCGCCGTCCCCGGCCGGAAGCCGCAGCAGGTCGCCCTCGCGGAACTCGACCTCGGGGTGCCGTTCACGGCCGATCGCCACCATGGCGGGGGAGAGGTCGACACCGACCACGGTCGCACCGCGACCGGCCAGCCACGCGGAGACGTGCCCGGGCCCACAGCCCAGATCGGCCAGCCGGGCTCCGTCGCCGGCCTGCTCGGCCAGCGCGCCCAACAGCGCCCGGTCGAGCGGCTTGCCGTCCAGCTCGTCGCCGATCCGGACGCGGTACTCCTCGGCCACGGCGTCGTAGCTCCGCCGTACGCGGTCGTGATCCGCGCCACCGTTCCCGCCCGCGCCGCCGGTCCCGCCCGTGCTGTCGGCACCCGTCATGCTCACGCCCCCTGGTCGTCCGCCGTGACCGTACCGGCGGTGCGGCTACTGCATCGGCACACCGGACGGGCCCAGTCCGGCCGGCGGCATCTGGATCACACGGCTGAGGTCGCGCATCACCTCTTCGGCGGTCCGGCGTACGTCACCGGGGACGTCCCCCTGCTCGCGTATGAGCTCGGCATAGATGGGGGCGGTGGTGTCCGCGTAGTTCATTGCGCTCGCTTCCTCGGCCTTCTCCGACGTCCTTCAGGACCGCGAGTCTACGGGGGCGGACGCCCGCCCCCGGTCCCGGGTTCGGATGCCGGACCCACTCGTGGACGGGAAATTCGCTGGTCGGGCCCGCGACGGGACAGAAGAATGAGCCTCCTCGAAACAGGGGAGGGAACCCATGAGCCAGGCCGGCCTGACTCTCGACACGCTGCTGCCGCCGGACGAACTGGCGGCGGCGCTCGCGTCCGGACACGTGACCCGCAAGCCGCACCCCACGCTGCCGCTGTCCCTCTACACGTACACGCGCGTGTGCCAGTACGAAGGCGTGTGGAACCAGGTCACCACCCGTTGCCGCGGCCTCGTCGCCGACGACCGCACCGGCCGCGTCGTCGCCCTCCCGCTGCCCAAGTTCTTCAACGTCTCCGAGCACGAGAGCGACCGCCCCTACGCGCCCGCGCTCCCCGACGAGCCCTTCGAGGTCTACGAGAAGGTCGACGGCAGCCTCGGCGTGGTCTTCCACTACGACGGCCGGTGGCACGTCGCCTCCAAGGGCTCCTTCGTCAGCACCCAGGCCACCTGGGCGCAGCGCCGGCTCGACGCCGCCGACACCTCGGAGCTGGTCCCGGGGACGACGTACCTCATGGAGATCGTCTACCCCGAGAACCGGATCGTCGTCGACTACGGCGGCCGGCGTGACCTCGTGCTGCTCGCCGCCTTCGGCCCGGACGGCACCGAGACGCCGCTCGCCGAGGCCGCCGGCGCCTGGCAGGGCATCGGCTCCGTCGTCACCGTCCACCCGCCGATCGCGCTCGACGAACTCCTGAAGCTCACCGAGACCAGCACGCTCCCCGACGGCAGCCCGTCCACCGGCACCGACGCCGAGGGCTTCGTGCTGCGCTTCGCGTCCGGAGTCCGCGCCAAGGCGAAGATCTCCGAGTACGTGCGGCTCCACAAGGTCCTCACCGGCGTCACCGAGCGCGACATCTGGCGCGGCCACGGCATCCAGCGCTTCGCCGGCACCTCCGCCAAGGTCCTGGCGCAGGGCCTCGGTCTGTCCATGGCCGAGCTCGGCGGCGTCCGCGCCCAGGGCGGCCGTCCCCTCGACGCCCTCCTGGAGCAGGTCCCCGACGAGTTCGACACCTGGGTGCGTTCCGTGATCACCCGCCTGGAGTACGATTTCGCGGCCCGCGAGCGAGCGATCGACGAGGCCTACGCCTCGCTCGCCCACCTCGCCGACGACCGGGGAGCCTTCGCCCGGGCCGCCAAGGCGCTGCCCGACCCGCGGCTGCGCTCCGCCCTCTTCCTGCGCCTCGACGGCCGCCGCACCGACCTGATGGTCTGGCGCGAGCTGCGCCCCGAGACCGCCGACCCCTTCACCACCGACGAGGAGAACTGACCGTGCCCGTGGTCCACGTCATGACCGGACTGCCCGCCTCCGGCAAGACCACCGCAGCCCGCGCCCTCCAGGAGCGGTCCGAGGGCCGGATGCGCCGCGTCAACCTCGACGACCTGCGCACCATGCTCGACCTGCCCGGCGACGGACGCCGCTCGCACGTCCACGAGCAGACCGTGCTCGGCATCCAGGACGCGGCGATCCGCGCCGCCGTCGACGACGGCTTCGACGTCGTCGTCGACAACACCCACCTCACCCCGCACATCCCCAAGCGCCTCAAGGCCGCCGTCGCCGGCCGCGACGCCACCTTCGTCGTGCACGACTTCACCGACGTGCCCGTCGACGAGTGCGTCCGCCGCGACGCCGGCCGTGCCCGGCCCGTCGGCGAGGAGATCATCCGCATCCTCGCCGACAAGCACGCCAAGGCCACCCGCGGCGGCTGGCGGCTCACCGGCGACTGGCTCAACGACCGTCCCGCCGTCACCCCGTACGTCCCCGACCCCGCGCTGCCCTCCGCCGTCCTGTGCGACATCGACGGCACGCTCGCGCTGCGCGGCGACCGCGGACCGTACGACTTCTCGCGCTGCGACCTCGACCTGCTCAACGTGCCCGTGCGCGAGGCCCTGCGCGCCTTCCGGGCGTCCCACCAGGACCGGATCGTGCTGCTCTCCGGGCGCAGCGAGGACCACCGGGAGATGACCGAGGCCTGGCTCGCGCGGTACGAGGTGCCGTACGACGAGCTGTGGATGCGGGCGTCCGACGACGGCCGCTCCGACGACCTCGTCAAGGCCGAGCTGTTCGACGCCCACATCCGCTCCCGCTACGCGGTCCGCGTGTCGCTCGACGACCGGGACCGGGTCGTCGCCGTCTGGCGCCGGATGGGCCTGCCCACCTGGCAGGTCAACTACGGCAACTTCTGAGCACCGCTTAGGATCGGCCGGGCCATGCCCGCAGGGGGCGGACACGGCATCCACGGGGGGAGTACGGGAATGAAGCGGCGCTGGGTGAAGGTGCTCACCGTCACGCTGGTGATACTGGCGGGGCTCTTCGTCGCCGTGGACCGGATCGCCGTCCACTACGCGGAGAAGGAGGCCGTCGCCCTCGTCGAGGAGAAGTACGGCTACGGATCGGGATCGACGAACGGCCTCACCGAGCTCTCGATCCACGGCTTCCCGTTCCTCACCCAGGCCGCGGACCTGAGCTTCGACCACGTGACCCTGACCGCGGGGAACTTCTCCGTCAACACCACGGTCAACGCCCGGGGCGACCACCTCAACGTGCGCAAGCTGAGCCTCGACCTGCACGACCTGACCGCGCCCTCCTTCACCGCGCGCAGCGCCGGCGCCAACCTCGTCACCGGACGCGTGACGATCGGCTACGAGGACCTGTCCGGAGTCGTCTCCCGGCTGCTCGGCAAGGGCGGCGCGCTCACCGTCGCACCGGCCACCGGCGGATCCGGCGGTGCGGGCGGCGACCGGTCGGCGCCGCTGCGCATCACCGGGACCTGGGACGGCAGGCCGATCGACACGACCGCGACCGTGGCGGTCGCCGCCGACGAGTTCCAGCTGCGCGTCCCGGAGCTCGGCGGCAGCACGTACACCTGGCGGGTGCCGATGCCCACGAACACCGACTTCACCGCCGCCCGCTCCCAGCCGGACGGGCTCGAACTGGAACTGACCGGACACCAGGTCGTCCTCGGCGGCTGACCGGCCTCCGCCCCGCGGCCGAGGACGCGTGCGACCGGGGTCGGATACCGGCCCCGGCGGCGCCGTCCTAGGGTGGTCAGTGGCCCATCCGGCTCGCGACCGCACGACCGAGGAGATGTCTTCGCGCATGATCCGCCGCACCGACGAGGTCGAAGACCTCATGCACCGCTTCCCGCACGTCCCGAAGGAGGCGGTGATCAAGGAGGACCTTCTGCGCGGCGGCATCGCCTTCGACGACTCGGCCCTCACCGACTCCGGCGACGAGGCGGCGGGCGAGGTCAAGCCCAAGTCGTACTTCATCTTCTCCTTCGACCACCGCACCCTGCCCGAGCTCGGGCAGGCCGCGCTGCGCCGCCCGCCCGAGGAGATCGTGCTCACCGGCGGGCCGTACGAGCTGCGCCGCACCGTCGTCTCCGTCCGCGTCAACCCGTCCTCGCCCTACAAGGTGGCCGCGGGCGAGGACGGCATGCTCGGGCTCTACCTCGACGGCCGCCGCATCGCGGACGTCGGCCTGCCGCCGATGCCCGAGTACTACCGGCACACCCTCGCCAACGGGAAGTCCGTCATGGAGGTGGCACCCACCATCCAGTGGGGCTACCTGATCTACCTCACGGTCTTCCGCGTCTGCCAGTACTTCGGTGCCAAGGAGGAGTGCCAGTACTGCGACATCAACCACAACTGGCGCCAGCACAAGGCCGCGGGCCGGCCCTACACCGGCGTGAAGGACGTCGAGGAGGTGCTCGAGGCGCTCGCGATCATCGACAAGTACGACACGGCCGGCGCCTCCACCGCGTACACCCTCACGGGCGGCGCCGTCACCTCCCGCGTCGCCGGCAAGGACGAGGCCGACTTCTACGGCCAGTACGCCCAGGCCATCGAGGAGCGCTTCCCCGGCCGCTGGATCGGCAAGGTCGTCGCCCAGGCGCTGCCCAAGGCCGACGTCCAGCGGTTCAAGGACTACGGCATCCAGATCTACCACCCCAACTACGAGGTGTGGGACAAGCGCCTGTTCGAGCTGTACTGCCCCGGCAAGGAGCGGTACGTCGGACGCGACGAGTGGCACCGTCGGATCCTCGACTCCGCCGAGGTGTTCGGCCCGCGCAACGTCATCCCCAACTTCGTGGCGGGCGTGGAGATGGCCGAGCCCTTCGGCTTCACGACGGTCGACGAGGCCATCGCCTCCACGACGGAGGGCCTGGAGTACTTCATGTCGCGCGGCATCACGCCCCGCTTCACCACCTGGTGCCCCGAGCCCACCACTCCGCTCGGCAAGGCCAACCCGGCGGGCGCGCCGCTCGAGTACCACATCCGGCTTCTCGACGCCTACCGGGCGACGATGGAGTCCCACGGCCTCAGCTCGCCTCCCGGCTACGGCCCGGCCGGCCCCGGCCGTGCGGTGTTCTCGGTCAGCTCGTTCATGGACAGCCTCCCGGACTGGGACGAGACGCCGTAGACCGTCTCCCGGGCCCTCCCGGGTTCTCCCGGGGCCTCGGGAGCGGAGGTGTCACCGGAACCGCCTACGATGCCGCCCATGAGTACGAGTGAGGGCGGCAGACCGCTGGTGGACGGGCGGTTCCGGCTGGTCGCGAGACTGGGCAGCGGCGGCATGGGAACGGTGTGGCGGGCGCGGGACGTCGCCCTCGACCGGGACGTCGCCCTCAAAGAGGTACGGCCGCCGGACCCGGCGGCCGCGGAGGCCGATCCCGGCTTCGCCGCGCAGCTGCGTGAGCGCGCCGTCCGGGAGGCACGGGCCCTGGCCCGGCTCTCCCACCCGCACGTCGTGACGATCCATCACATCGTCGAGCCGGGTGACGGTTCGCACCCGTGGATCGTCATGGAACTCGTCGAGGGCCGCTCGCTGTACGACCGGCTCGCCGAAGGCCCGATGTCGCCCGCCGAGGCGGTCACCCTGGGCCGCCAGGTGCTCTCCGCGCTGCGCGCCGCGCACGCCGCGGGCATCCAGCACCGTGACGTGAAGCCCGCCAACGTGCTGCTCCGCCCCGACGGCGGCGCCGTCCTCACGGACTTCGGCATCGCCGCGTTCAACGGCGCGACCTCGCGGCTCACGTCCACCGGCGACCTGATCGGCTCGCCCGAGTTCATCGCACCCGAGCGCGTGCGCGGCGAGGAGGGCAATCCGGCCTCCGACCTGTGGTCGCTGGGCATGCTCCTGTACGTGGCGACCGAGGGCCACCATCCGCTGCGCCGCGCCACGAGCCTGGCGACGGTGGTCGCCGTGCTCGACGACCCGATCCCGGCACCGGTACGGTCCGGGCCGCTCACGCCCGTACTCGAACGGCTCCTGGTGCGCGATCCGGCGGCGCGCCCTGACGGCGCGCTCCTGGACCGGCTGCTCGCGGAGGCCGAGGCGGGCACGCCGGCGGCGATGCCGGCCGCGCCTCCCGTGGGCCCTGCGGCCGGTCCTGCGGTGGGGACTCCGGCCGGACCTCCGGTCGGACCTCCGGTCGGACCTCCGGCCGCGGCCGGTTTCGGCGCCCCGTACGCCCATCCCGCCTACGGGCCGCCCGGCCCGCACGGCCCGCACGGCCCGTCCGGCCCGGTGCCGGCGGGGGCGTGGGCCGCGCCGACCGTCCCGTCCGGCGGCTTCGGGCGGCCCGCCCCGTCCCGTACCGGACGACGTGCCGGCCTGGTCGCCGGCGCGGTGGTGCTGACGGGCGCCGCCGTGCTGGGCGTGGTGAACCTGCTGCCCGACGGCGGTACCGACGGCGGACGCGGTACCGGGGCGAAGGGCGGCGCCTCCTCTTCTGCCGCGAGTTCGCCGGCGACCTCTCCGGCGGGCCGTACGCCGACCGTGGCCGGTGCCCCCGGCACCGCCGACCCGGGCACGACGGCACCCCGAGGCAGCCTGCTCACCACGGCGAACGTCCGTGGCGTCGTCAAGGCGCTGGGTGATGCCGCCGGCAGCACCACCATGAAGGAACTCACGGTCTACGAGGGCTACGCGCTGGCCTCCATCCCGACCCGGCCCGGGGCGAGGACGTACGACCGGTGGGAGTTCCGCAACGGCGTGGCCCGCAGGACCGGCCCCGGCGGGACGCTGGGCACCGACCCGGACGACCAGCCCTTCGACGTCGGCGCCATGGCGTGGGACACGCTTCCGTCGCTGATGCGGCGCGGCGAGAAGGAGCTGAAGGTGGAGAACCCGACGATGCGTTATGTCGTCGTCGACCGCTGGACCTTCAACGAGGACCGTCCCACGATGCGCTTCTACCTCATCAACGAGTACAGCGCGGTGGGCTATCTGACGGCCGACCAGAAGGGGAAGGTCGTGGCCAGCTATCCGGCGTCCTGACGGCCGGGGGCGGACGGCTCAGTGGCCGGCGGACCCGCGGACGGGGTGCTTGCTGAGGATCGAGACCCGGTTGAAGGCGTTGATCGTGATCGCCACCCAGATCACCGCGGACAGCTCGTCGTCGCTCAGCACCTGACGGGCCTCGGCGTAGGCGCGGTCCTGGGCGTCGGCCTGCTCCGGGTGGGTGGTCGCCTCGGCGAGGGCGAGCGCGGCGCGCTCGCGGGCGGTGAAGAGCTCGGTGTCCCGCCAGGCGGCGAGCACGCCGAGGCGCCGGGTGGTCTCACCGGCCCGCAGCGCGGCCCGGGTGTGGACGTCGAGGCAGGAGGCGCAGCCGTTGAGCTGGGAGACCCGGAGGTTGACCAGCTCCACGAGGACGCGGTCGAGGCCCGCCTCGGCGGCGGTCTTCCGGACGGTCTCGGCCGTGGCCAGGAGGGCGCGGTAGGCGGCGGGGTTCTGCTTGTCGAGGTAGATCCGCCGGTCCGCCCGGGCGGACCGCGCGGCCACGGCCGCCGTAGCCGCCGTCCCAGTCTCAGTCACCTGGTGCTCCTTCGCCTTCGCTGTTGTTGCGGTATGTCTTCCTGGCTATCATCCTCCATGATTGTTGAAAATGGAACTATCTTGGGGAAGGGGTCGGGAGATGACTGGCACGGAGGTCGAGGTCCTTACCGCACGGGACGTCCCGCTGGGCGGCCCGCGCGCCATGACCGTGCGCCGCACACTGCCCCAGCGGGCCCGGAGCTTCATCGGGGTCTGGTGCTTCGCCGACCACTACGGCCCCGACCTCGTCGCCGACTCGGGCGGCATGGACGTGGCCCCGCACCCGCACACCGGGCTGCAGACGGTGAGCTGGCTCTTCAGCGGCGAGATCGAGCACCGCGACAGCCTCGGCACCCACGCTTACGTGCGGCCGGGAGAGATCAACCTCATGACCGGCGGCCACGGCATCAGCCACTCCGAGGTCTCCACACCCGGCACCACCGTCCTGCACGGCGTCCAGCTGTGGCTCGTCCTCCCTGACGCACACCGCCACGCCCCGCGCGACTTCCAGCACCACGCGCCGAAGCCGCTCCGCGTCGACGGAGCCGAACTCAGGGTCTTCCTGGGCACGCTGGCCGGCGACACCTCGCCGGTACGCACCTTCACGCCGCTGCTCGGCGCCGAACTCCTCGTCGACCCCGGAGCCACCGTCACCCTCGACGTCGACCCGGCCTTCGAGCACGGCCTCCTCGTCGACGAGGGCGCGGTGCGCCTCGCCGACACCGTCCTCAAGCCCGCCGAACTCGGCTACGTGCCCACGGGACGCACGACCCTCACCCTCACCAACGAGTCCGGCCACCGCGCGCGGGCGGTCCTGCTGGGCGGCACGCCGTTCGAGGAGGAGATCGTCATGTGGTGGAACTTCATCGCCCGCACGGACGAGGAGATCCGCCAGGCGAGGGAGGACTGGATGTCGGGCACCCGCTTCGGCGAGGTCGTCGGCTACGCCGGCACCCCGCTCCGGCTGCCCGCACCCGAACTCCCCACCACGCCGCTCAAGCCACGCCGCAACCCCCGCTGACCCGGCGTCGCCTCCCGCTCGAAGGCCGCACGGAGCCGAACGCGCCTCCGTGCGGCCCGCCGTGATCCGGCCGCCGTATCGGTCAATGACGACTCTGCCTTCTGCCCGGCTGCCCTTCCGCGTGCCAGCATGGCCGTCATGACGAGTACAGGGCACACGCCGGCCGTCACACCATCCCCTGAACCCCGCCGTGGCCGGACCCGGCCTCCCGCCCGGAGGGCGACTCCGCTCACCGTCGGCGTCGAAGAAGAGTTCCTGCTGGTCGACCCGGTCTCCCGCGAACTGCGCGCCGACGCCGAGAAGGTGGTGGCCGAAGCCGCCGGCGAACTCGGCGACCGGGTAGGCCCCGAGATCACCCGCTACCAGGTCGAGACCCGCACCGACCCGCACAGCAGCCTGGCCGGCCTCGCCGACCAGGTCCGCTCCACACGGCGGTCCCTCGCCCACGCCGCCGCACGACAAGGCCTGCGCGTCATCTCCACCGGAACCCCCGTCCTCGCCCCGCCCGGCCCCCCACCGCTGGCCGACGGACCCCGCTACGCCCGCAGCGCCGAGACCTTCCGCGCCCTCGACGACGAACAGATCGCCTGCGCGTGCCACATCCACGTCGGCGTCCCCGACCTGGCGACCGCCCTGCGGATCAGCAACCACCTGCGCCCGTGGATCCCCCTCCTGATCGTCCTGTCGGCCAACTCCCCGTTCTGGGACGGCCGGGACACCGGCTACGCCAGCTGGCGCACGACCACCTGGGGCCGTTGGCCGGTCGCGGGCCCCCCGCCGTACTTCACGTCCCCGTCCCACTTCGAGGAACTCGTCGCCGCGTTCCTCGCCACCGGCGCCCTCATGGACCGCGGAGGCCTGTACTGGCACATCAGGCCCTCCCACCACGTGCCCACCCTCGAGTTCCGTGCCGCCGACGCCGCCGCCACCCCCGACGACACCGTCCTGCTGGCGGGCATCGCCAGGGCCATGGTCGCCACCGCCCACACCGCCGTCGACGCGGGAGAACCGGCCCTCCGCCCCTCCGACGACATGCTGCGCGCGGCGTGCTGGCGCGCTGCCCGCGACGGCATCACCGGCGAGACCATAGACCCCGCGACGGGCCGCCTCACCCCGGCCGTCACCCAGGTCGAGGCGCTCCTGTCCCGGCTGCGCCCCGCACTCGACCGGCACGGCGACACGGATCTCGTGCACACCCTCTGGGCCCGGCTGCGGACCCGGGGCGGCGGCGCCGAGGGCCAGCGCGCCGCCTACCGCCGCAACGCCGCCCTGACCGACGTCGTCGACCACCTCGTCGACACCACCAGCCCACCGGCATGAGAACGGCGCCTTCCCCGCCGACGGCGGCTTCGCCGAAGAACCCCGAAACGCGATACGAGGAGTGCGGTGGTACGTGACGTAGTGGTCGTCGGAGCCGGCATGTTCGGCGCCGCGGCAGCGAAGTACCTGAGTCGGGCCGGCGCCGACACGTGCGTGATCGGGCCGACCGGGCCCGACGACGCCCACGGAGCCGGTCTCGGCGCATTCGGTGCGCACCACGACGAGACGCGGATCGCCCGCTGCCTGGGCTGGGACCTCTTCTGACTCCTGGAACGCAAGAGCGCCGGTTACCTCAATCCGCGTCAGCTGGTACGGGCCCAGCTGGAGCTGGCCGTCGCGTCCGGAGCCCGGCGGGTGCGCGGAACGGTGACGGAGGTGCGCAGGGACGGAAGGACGGGCCGCTGGAAGGTGTCCTTCCATGACGGGAGGAACGGCTTCCGCGTCGAGGCCGGGAAGGTCCTCCTCGCCACCGGCTCCCTGGCCAACCACACCGGCGCCCTCCCGGCGGGACACGCACTCGACCTCCGGACCTTCACGGAGCCGAACCTCCTCTTCGAGGTCGACGAGGACGGCCTCGACCGGTTGCGGTGCCTGCCCACGGTGGTGACCATCGACCCCGAGGACACGGGGAACGACAACCTGTCGGCCTATCTGATCCCGCCGGTCCGCTACCCGGACGGCCGGTGGTACCTGCGGACCGGTCCGGGCATGCAGCCGGTCGTCCGCGAGCTGCGCACGGCCGGCGAAGCACGTGCCTGGTACGCCCGGCAGCGCATCACCCGGGACCAGGCGGGCTTCCTGACCCGGATGGCGCGGCTCCTGCTGCCCGGCCTCGCGCCGGTCTCCGTACGCGAGGCGTGCTGCGTCGTCGACAAGACGCCGTCCCGGTACCCGTACATCGGACATCTCGACGCCGAGAGGACCCTGTCCGTCGCCGTCGGGGGCAACGGGCACGGGGCCCGCGGCTCCGACGAGATCGGCCGTCTGGCCGCGGCCGTCGTCCTGGGCGGGCCATGGGACTTCCCCCTGCCCCAGGAGACGTTCGCCCCCGCGGCGGCCGGCCGCGCGCGCTGCGGCGAAGCCGGCTACCTGCGACCGCCCTTCGGGCTCTGCTGACGCCGCCGCGCCCTCCCGTCCGACGACGCGACGGTCTCCGCAACGGCCCCGCGCGGCGGAGGAGTCGGCCCGCCCGCCGCCGCACGAGGGGATGAGAGCCGAGGACGGGGGTACGCGAGCGACATCCGACCCGACAAGGGAGGAAACATGGGTCTGGGAGCCTGCATCATCCTGATCGCCATCGGCGCCATACTGACCTTCGCGACCGACTGGGAGCTCGACGGGGTCGATCTCGACCTGGTGGGGCTGATCCTCATGGCCGTCGGCATCATCGGCACGGCCGTGTACACGAGCATCCTGCGCCGCCGCCGGGTGGTGGTCCCTCCGGTCGCTCCGACCGTGACCGACGAGGAACGCCGGGACCTGCACTGAGACGACGCGGCCCTCCAGGCGACCGGAGCGGTCGCGGCGGTGTCCGCTCGGCCTGGTCCGGCTCGTCCCACGCGCCCGACGGAACGAGGAGGTCGGCGTTCTCCACGAGGAGCGGGTCGGAGGCGAGCCGGTCCTGGCGCCGGCGTGTCCGCCTGGGTCATGCCCCCAGGTCCGCCGTCACGACAGGCACTCGGCGAGCAGGTCGACGACGTCGCGCCAGGCCCGCCGCGCGTGCTCCGGGTGGTAGCCGACACCGGGGACCGTGGGGTGGTCGACCGGCGGGTGGTGGAAGGCGTGCAGGGCGCCGCCATAGACCGCGAGGCGCCAGTCGACGCCCCCGGCCCGCATCTCGGCGACGAACGCTTCTCGTTGCTCGGGCGGCATGATCGGGTCTTCCGATCCGACCCCGGCCCACACCGGGCAGCGGATGCGCGCTGCCTCGCCCGCTCGGCCCGTGGTCGTCGCGTTGACTGTCCCGATCGCGCGCAGGTCGACGCCGTCCCGGCCGAGTTCCAGCGCGATGGCGCCCCCGGTGCCGTAGCCGATGGCGGCGATCCGGTCGGGGTCGGTCCGGGGCTCGGCGCGCAACTCGTCGAGTGCCGCGTGTCCGATGCGCCGCATCCGGTCGGGATCAGCGAGCAGGGGCATGCACCGGGCCAGCATCTCCGCCGGGTCAGCCAGATAGCGCCCGCCGTGAAGGTCGAAGGCCAGCGCTACGTATCCCAGCTCGGCGAGAGCGTCGGCCCGGCGCCGCTCGACGTCGCTGAGCCCCATGCCCTCCGGTCCCAGCAGCACCGCGGGCCGGCGGTCGACACCGGCCGGGAGCGCGAGGTGCCCGATCATCGTCAAACCGTCCGCCGGGTACTCGACCGTACGCGTCGCAATCGTCGTCATGAGGGGGGACTGTAGTGATCGTCGACCCCGGTCCGGCCGCTGTTCCGCCGCCGGCAGAACAGCGCACGCCCCCACCCGCGCCGGACGAGGCGCGGCTCGCTGGTGGAACCGCATGTCGTGGGTCCTTCACGGGGCAGCCCTCAGGAACCGACGTAAGGAAATCGTCATCGCCCGGCCCGGGACGCACGCCGGGCAGGGCGCGTTGAATGGAGGCTCCGCCACCACCAGGAACGATTCAGGGAGAACCGCATGAGCAGGGTGTCACGTCGACGAATCACCATCGCCGTCCTGGCCGTGGTGGTGCTCGGGCTCGGCGCCGGGCTTTTCTGGTTCCAGCCGTGGAAGATCTGGGTGGACGAAACCGTGAGCGAGGCCCTGCCCTCCGCTCCGGCCACCACGGCTTCGAGCACCGCGGCTCCGGGCGCGTCGACGGGCACGGCGCCGACGGGCACCGCCTCGGCCCCGCCGGCCGCGCCGCAGGCAGTGGCCTCCGGCGAACTGATCAGCCACGAGCACAGCACCTCCGGCACCGTGAAGATCATCCGACTCCCGGACGGCACGCACACACTCCGCATCGAGAACCTGGACACCAGCAACGGCCCGGACCTCCACGTGTTGCTGACCGACGCACCGGTGAAGGAGGGCGTGGCCGGCTGGCGCGTCTTCGACGACGGCCGTCACCTGAGCCTGGGCAAGCTCAAGGGCAACAAGGGCGACCAGAACTACGCCCTGCCTGCGGGCACCGACCTCGGCAAGTACACCAGCGTCAGCATCTGGTGCGACCGCTTCGACGTCTCCTTCGGCGCCGCCGCACTCACCCGCGCCTGACGGCCACGCGCCCGGCCCCGCCGCCGCCCCCGCGGGCGAGGTGCCGGACGCGCGGGCGCCGACGCACCCACCACCCGCCGGCCACCGCGACCGCCGCCGTCCCGTACGCGGCGGTCACGGCACCGCTCCCGGCCTCCGGGCCCGCGAGGTACGCGACCGCGCCGGCCACGGCGACGCCGAGCCATTCCCAGCGGCCGTCCAGCGCCACGAGCGCCACCAGCAGCAGGGCGTACCAGGAGTAGCCGGGAGTCAGGAGCAGGAACGCCGTCCCGGTGGTCACCAGGGCGCCCCGCCAGGGCCGTTCGGGATCTCCGCGCACCACGACGAGGACCGACACCACCGCGAGCACGAGCAGGACGGCGGGCAGCGCCCACGCGTCGGGGAGCACGAGACGCACCAGGGCGTACCTGCCGCCCGCGCCCGCGTCGTCGTAACCCTCCTCCTCGGCGTAGCCGCCGAGATAGCCGAGCACCGAACCGCGCGAGAGCAGGACGTACGGCAGGTACAGCGCGGCGACCGTGACGGCCGCCGGCCCCAGGACCGCCGCCGCCTCGCGCGGCCGCCGTACGCCGGACAGGGCGCCCGGCACCAGCAGCACCGGCAGCAGCTTCGCCGCGACCGCCAGACCCAGCAGGGCCCCGCCCGCCGACCGCCGTCGCGCCACGACGACCAGCGCACAGACGGAGAACAGCACGGCGAGGACATCCGCGTGGGCGTTGTTCACCCCCTCGACGGGAACGGCCGGGCACCACGCCCACCAGGCCGCCCGGCGCGGGTCGCCCCGGCGGCGCAGGGCGAGGACCAGCAGGCCGGTGACGGACAGGGACAGCACGGCTCCGCCGGTCTGGAGCGCCTTGTGCCGGACGCCGGACGGCGAGACGGCGTGGACCAGGAGGAACCAGCCCTCGGCCACCGGCGGATAAATCGTGTGCACCGCGGGCCGGTTGATCCGGGTGCACAGCCCGTCGCCGAGCGGCGCGAGGTCCCGGCCGTGCGCGCAGGCGGCGCGCTCGGGGAAGAGCCACGGATCCCGCAGGCCGGACAGGGCGGGGTCGGCGGGGGCGTGGTCGTACGGGGAGACGCCCGCTGCCTGCACCCTGCCGTCCCACGCGTACCGGTACGCGTCCGTGCTGGTGCGCGGGGACGCCACGAGGCCGGTGGCCGTGACCACGACCGCCCCGGCCAGGACCAGCGGGACCGCAGAGCGGGCCGGGACGCGCCGCAGGACCACGACGGCCCCCGCGAACAGGGCCCAGGCGGCCGCGTATCCGGCGAGGAAGCCCGTTCCGCTCGCGTCGCTCCGGAGCAGGACCACGAGCGCGGCCGTCAGGGCCGCGAGGAACAGGGCGGCGGTGACGACGGCGGTACGGGTGGCGGGGCGAGCGGGGGTCCGGGCGGCGGCGCGGGCGGCGGTGTCGGCTGACGTGCGGGAGGCGCGGGTCATGGGCGCAGCGTGTCAGCGGCGCCGGCCGGCCGGTGGGCGACCCGTCGGAGCGTTCGGGTTTCGTAAGGTGTCGGAGCGCCCGCGGGGCCCACGACGGCGGTGTCATGGATGGCATGACCTTCCGCATGCGCAGGCCGCGCCTCGAGCCGTCCGCGTTCCGGCCGCCCGCCTTCCACGGCCGACTGCACGACGCCAGGACGGCCACAGCCGTCGGCCGGTGGCTCGGCGCGGCCTTCGCCGTCTGCTTCGTCACCGGGCTCGTCAGCCACTACCTCCAACGGCCGCCGGCCTGGCTGGCCGACCGGCTGCCCACCCGGCCGGTGTGGGGCTACGCGCTCAACCAGGGCCTGCACGTCGCCACCGGCCTGGCCGCGATCGTGCTGCTCCTGGTCAAGCTGTGGGCGGTGTACCCCCGGCTCTTCGTCTGGCCGCCGGTGCGGTCCGTGCGACACGCCCTCGAACGGCTGTCCGTCGCGCTGCTCGTGGCCTCGGCCGTGTTCGAGCTGTTCACCGGCCTGCTGAACATCGTCGAGTGGTACCCCTGGCCCTTCGCCTTCGTGCCGGTGCACTTCGCCGTCGCCTGGGTGGCGACCGGATCGGTCCTGCTGCACATCGCGGTGAAGGCGCCCGAGATCAGGGACCATTGGGGGCGGCGCTCGACGGGGACCCGCGCCCTGCCCGCCGAGGACGCCGTCGACCGCCGTTCGCTGCTGCTGGCCACGGGCGCGGCGGTCGGCGTGGTGACCCTGACGACGGTCGGTCAGTCCTTCACACCGCTGAAGACGTTCGACCTGCTCGCACCACGCCACCCCGACCACGGACCGCAGGGACTGCCGGTGAACCGGACCGCCGCCGCGGCCGGGGTGTCGGCGCGAAGCCTGCGGGACTGGCGCCTGGAGGTCGCCGGACCCCGTCCGTACGTCCTCACCCTCGACGCGCTCCGGGCACTGCCACAGGCCCGCACCCGGCTGCCGATCGCCTGCGTCGAGGGCTGGAGCGTCGACGCCGACTGGGCCGGAGTGCCGGTCCGCGAACTGGTCGAGCGCGCCGGCGGCCGGCCGGGGACGGCCGCGGTGCGGGTGACCTCGCTGGAAGTGAGCGGCGCCTACCGGGTGATGGAGATGGGCGCCGACTACGCCGCGGACCCGCTGTCGCTCCTCGCCCTCACCCTCAACGGGCAGGCGCTCTCCCTCGACCACGGCTTCCCGGCCCGGATCATCGCTCCCAATCGGCCCGGTGTCCTGCAGACCAAGTGGGTGCACCGCCTGGAGGTGCTGTGAGCACGGCGAACGTCCTGCGGTACGGAGCCGGCGCCCTCGGCCTCGGCCTGATCGGCCTCGGGGCGTGGCTGGTCGCGGTCGAGCCGGACCCGGCGGGCGTCCTCGTGTGGCTGGCCGGGGCGCTGGTCCTGCACGACGGCCTCCTCGCCCCGCTGGTCCTCGCCGTGGGGCTGCTGCTCGTCGGACGCCCCGGGCGCGGACTGCTGCGCGGGACGCTGGTCGTCGCGGGAAGCGTGATCCTGGTGGCGCTCCCGCTGCTCGTACGGCCGGGAGAGCCCCCGAACCCGTCGGCCCTTCCCCTCCCGTACGCCCGGAACCTCGCGTTCGTGCTGGGCGCCGTGGCCGTCGTCGCGGGCGCGCTGCACCTCGTACGACGGCAGCGGGCCCGGGCTCAGCGGCGTACCGCCGAGGACGACTGAGGCACGAGCGAGACGAAGGAGCGACCCGCCACCGTCCACCGCTCGGACACGGCCCAGCCCGCCCGCCCGGCGTGCCCGGCCAGCGCGCGGGTGCCCACCCGGGCCCAGCGGAACGGGGCACCGCGACCGCCCCGGCCGTCGTCGACCCGCACCTCGCAGCGCTCGTCGACGTCCACGGGCACGCATTCGGCGAGGACCGTCCCGGCAGGGGACACCACCTGACGGAGCCTACGGAGCAGCGCGGCCGGGTCACCACCGATGCCGATGTTTCCGTCGATCAGCAGGGCCGTGTCCCAACGGCCTTCGCCCGGCACGGGATCGAAGACCGACCTGCACAGGGCCGAACCGCCCAGCCGCACGGTGTGCGCGACCGCCGCCGGGGCGATGTCGATGCCCAGCGCGCGCCGGCCCCGGGCGGCCAGGGCGGCCACGAGCCGGCCCGGGCCGCAGCCGACGTCGAGCACCGCGCCCCGGCAGCGTTCCAGGACGGAGCGGTCGGCCCGGTCGGGCGCCTCGCACCAGCGTTCCACCTCCAGCGGCAGCAGCCAGCCGTCGGCACGGCGGAGGAAGAGCGGGCCGCGCCCGGCGCGCAGGGCGTCGGCGTACGGGTCGGCGCGCCAGTCCGTCGTCGCCGTCACGGGCCCGCTCCGGTGGTCGTGGCGGTCAGCGCCGCGAGCCGTGCGGCGAAACGGGTACCGGGCGCCTCGGCCGCCACCGCCCGGGCATCGGCGGCGGTGTCCACGTCCCTCAGGACCGGCAGCGTCCCGACGCGCATCCCGGCCGCGCACAGCCGCTCGTACAGGACGGCACCGGTGTCGGGCCTCGACATCGGCACGCCGAGCAACAGGGCCGGGTCGGGGCGGGCCAGCCCGAGGCCCCAGAAGCCGCCGTCCGCTGCGGGGCCGAACCAGGCGTCGTGGTCCTCCCAGCGGAGGGCGGCGGCGAGCAGCCGCGGGGTGACCTGCGGGGTGTCCATGCCGATCAGCAGGGCGGGCCCGGCGCAGGCGGAGAACGCGGCGGCGAGCCGCTCGTCGAGCCCGCCCGCCGCCTGGGGGACGACGTCGAAGCCGGCGGGCAGCCACGATCCGGGCGCGCCGTCGAGGACCAGCACGTGACGGCCGGCCGGGACCCGAGCCGCGGCGTCCAGGGTGTCGGCCAACGCCGCCTCGGCGAGGGAGGCGGCCTCCTCCGGGCTGAACGGAGGCGTGAGCCGGGTCTTCACCCGGCCGGGCAGCGGCTGCTTGGCGATGACGAGGAAGGTCGTCACGGGCGTGCCCAGCCGGCCGGCCGGTGCGTGGGCGGGGGTGGCGGTGCGGAAGCGGCCTGGTCCGTCGGTGGTGCGAAGGCGGATCGGTCCGTCGGCGGGGACGCAGCTCCGGATGCCGCTGCGGGCGTCGGCGCGGGCGTCGGCGCGGCCGGGGGAGCCGGCGTCGAGACGGGCGTCTCCGCGGCTTCGGCGAGGACCTTGCGCATGTCGTGCACGGCCTGCCACGTCCCCTTCCACGTGCCGGTGACCTTCGACCGGCCCGAGCGGGGCAGATACGGTACGTCGACCTCGCGCACCCGCCACCCCGCGTCCGCGGCCCGCACGACCGTCTGCAGGGGGTAACCGCTGCGGCGGTCGGTGAGTTCGAGGCCCAGAAGCGCCTCGCGGCGGGCGGCCCGCATCGGACCGAGGTCGCGCAGCCGCAGTCCGGTGCGCCGGCGCAGCAGCCAGGACAGCGCGAGGTTCCCGGCCCGGGCGTGGGCGGGCCAGGCGCCGCGTCCGGCGGGCCGGCGGCGGCCGAGGACCAGCTCGGCGGAGCCGTCGGCCACCGTACGGACGAGCCCCGGCAGCAGGCCGGGGTCGAGAGAGGCGTCGCAGTCGCAGAAGCAGACGAACTCGGCGTCGGCTGCGAGCAGTCCCGCGTGGCAGGCGGAGCCGAAGCCGCGCCGGGGCTCGTGGACGACGGTGGCGCCGAGGCTCCGGGCGAGTGCGGCGGATCCGTCGGCGGAGCCGTTGTCGACGACGATGGCCCGCCAGCCGACGGGGATGCGGGAGAGGACCCAGGGCAGCGCCTCGGCTTCGTCGAGACAGGGAAGGACGACGTCTACGGTCTCGGTCTTGGGTGTCACGGGACCCACCGTAGGAAGCGCGGGGCGGATCGGGGCTCCGGAAGTCCTTACGAAACGCGGACATCACTCCCGGCGCTCCGGGGCGCCCGTGACCGTCGCGCCGGTGGATGCGACGCTGTGCGGCATGAGCGAGAGCGGAGGCCCGGAGAGCCGGGCACGGATCCTGGTGGTGGACGACGACCCGACGGTGGCCGAGGTGGTCACCGGCTACCTGGAGCGGGCCGGGTTCGCCGTCGAGCAGGCCGCCGACGGTCCCGACGCGTTGCGCAAGGCCGGCGAACGACGGCCGGAGCTGGTGGTGCTCGACCTCATGCTGCCGGGCCTGGACGGCCTGGAGGTGTGCCGGCGGCTC
Source organism: Streptomyces sp. NPDC127092 (assembly GCF_042722475.1). NCBI lineage: Bacteria > Bacillati > Actinomycetota > Actinomycetes > Kitasatosporales > Streptomycetaceae > Streptomyces > Streptomyces sp. NPDC127092. The sequence goes on along the minus strand of NZ_JBHXFE010000015.1, from coordinate 67,639 downwards.
CGTGCACACGGTCCCGTGCCCGTGATCATGCTGACCGCACGGGGCGACGAGGAGGACCGCATCACGGGCCTGGAGGTGGGCGCGGACGACTACGTCACCAAGCCGTTCAGCCCGCGCGAACTGGTGCTGCGCGTGGAGTCCGTGCTGCGCCGGAGCCGGGCGTCGGCCGGCGCCGCGGCCCGGCCGGTGCTGCGGTCCGGGGACCTCGTCGTGGACCCGGCGACCCGCCGCGCCACCCGCGCCGGCAGCGAACTCGCTCTCACTCTGCGGGAGTTCGACCTCCTGTCGTACTTCATGGAGCACCCGGGAGCGGCGCATTCCCGTGAGGACCTGATGCGGCGGGTGTGGGGCTGGGACTTCGGCGACCTTTCCACGGTGACCGTCCATGTCCGTCGGCTTCGGGCCAAGATCGAGGAGGACCCGGCCAGGCCACGGCTGATCCAGACGGTGTGGGGAGTCGGCTACCGCTTCGAGCCGCAGCCGCAGCCGGAGCCGCAGCCGGAGCCGGAGCCGGAGCCGTGGCAGGCGATCGTCGAGGGCCCGGGGCGGGCGGAGGGCGCGGCGTGAAGGACGTCCTGCTCATCGCCGCGTTCGCCCTCGCCGGCGCCGTGTGCGCGGGCCTCGCGGGAGCGGTCGTCCTGCGCCTCGTCCGCCACCGCTCGGTCGCCGTCTCGCTGACCGTGGTCGCCGCCGTCACCGTCACGGCGATGCTCGCCGGGACCCTCGCCGTCGCCCAGGCGATGTTCCTGTCGCCGCACGACCTGTGGGTGGTGACCGTCGTCGCCGCGATGGCCGCCCTCGTGTCGCTCGGCACCGCGCTCGTGCTCGGCAGGTGGGTCGTCGCCCGGAGCCGGGCGCTCGCCCGCGCCGCACGCGACTTCGGCGACGGCGGCAGCTTCTCCGCCCCCGACGGCGCCGCCACCGCCGAACTCGCCACGCTCACCCGCGAACTGGCCGCCACCAGCGCCAAGCTCGAGGCGTCCAGGGCCCGCGAGCGCTCGTTGGAGGCGTCCCGCCGCGAGCTCGTCGCGTGGATCTCGCACGACCTGCGCACCCCGCTCGCCGGGCTGCGGGTCATGGCGGAGGCCCTGGAGGACGGTGTGGCCGCCGATCCCGCCCGCTACCACCGGCAGATCCGCACCGAGGTGGAGCGCCTGACCGGCATGGTCAGCGACCTCTTCGAGCTCTCGCGCATCCACGCGGGCGCCCTCGCCCTCAGCACGAGCCGCGTCTCCGTCTACGACCTGGTCGGCGACGCCCTCAGCGGTGCCGACCCACTGGCCCGCGAGCACGGGGTGCGCCTGGTCGGGCAGCAGGTCGAGGCCGTTCCCGTGGAGGTCGACGGCAAGGAGATGACCCGTGTCCTCGCCAACCTCCTCGGCAACGCCATCCGCCACACCCCCGCCGACGGCACGGTCGCCGTGACCGCCGAACGCCGCGACGACGCCGTCGTCCTGTCCGTCACCGACGGCTGCGGCGGCATCCCGGACGCGGACCTTCCCCGCGTCTTCGACACCGGCTGGCGCGGCACCGAGGCCCGCACCCCACCTGCCGGCGCCGGCCTCGGTCTCGCGATCGTCCGCGGCATCGTCGAGGCGCACGCGGGCCGCGCGGAGGTCCGCAACGTCCCCGGCGGCTGCCGCTTCGAGGTCACCCTCCCCGCCGCCGCGGGCTGAAGGGGCGGGCCCGGGTGGCGAAGGAAGCGTGACCGGACGGGATATTCGATGGTCGCCGCGGGCCGGCGGTGGTCATACTGCCGCGATGGATCCGGTGACTCTTGAGACCGAGCGTCTGGTGCTTCGGGCCTTCATTCCTGCCGACGTGGACGCGGTGTACGAGGCCTGCCAGGACGAGGACATCCAGTTCTACACCCCGGTGCCGGTGCCGTACCGGCGCGCGGACGCGGAGGAGCTCGTCGGAGAGAAGCTGCCCGCCCAGTGGGCCGAGGACAGGGACTACACCCTCGGGGCCTTCCGCAAGGACACCGGCGCCCTGGTCGGTTCGTACTGCCTGACCCTCATCAGCCGCGGCGTCTGGGAGCTCGGCTACTGGGCGGTCAGGGAGCAGCGCGGGCGCGGGTATTCGGTGGAGGCCGCTCGGGCGCTGTGCGACTGGGGCTGGGCCACCCTCGACGTCCATCGCATCGAGTGGTGGGCCATGGTCGGCAACACCGGCTCGCATGCCGTCGCCGAGAAGCTCGGCTTCACCGTCGAAGGCACGCTGCGCCATCGCAGCATCACCAACGACGGCAAGCCGCACGACTGGTGGGTGGGCGGACTCTTCAGGCCGTGATGCCCGTCGTCGGCGCCGAGGCCCGCTGCCCGGCGCGGGCGAACTCGGCCATGCCCTCGTCGAAGCCGGTCGCCGGTCGCCAGCCGAGGTCGCGCCGCAGCCGCGACGAGTCCGCGGTGACGTGCCGCACGTCCCCCAGCCGGAACTCGCCGGTCACCACCGGCGCCGGGCCGCCGTGCGCCCGCGCGAGCGCCGTCGCCATCTCGCCCACCGTGTGGGGCTCCCCGCTGCCGGCGTTGTACGGGGTGAGGGCGCCGGCCGGCAGTCCGGCGGCGGCCTCCACAGTGGCCTCCAGGGCGAGCACGTTGGCCGCGGTGACGTCCCGGACGTGCACGAAGTCCCGTCGCTGTCCGCCGTCCTCGAACACGCGGGGCGCCTCGCCGCGGGCGAGCGCCGAGCGGAACAGCGAGGCCACACCCGCGTACGGGGTGTCCCGGGGCATGCCCGGCCCGTACACGTTGTGGTAGCGCAGCGACACCGCCGTCCCGCCCACGGCCCGGGCCCACGCCGCCGACAGGTGTTCCTGGGCGAGCTTGGTGGTGGCGTACACGTTGCGGGGGTCGGCCGGCGCGTCCTCCCCGACCAGACCCGGCACGAGTGCCGCGCCGCACGCGGGGCAGGGGGGTTCGAAGCGGCCCGCGGCCAGGTCCTCGGGGCGGCGGGCGCCCGGCCGGACGATGCCGTGCCGGGGGCACTCGTACCGGCCCTCGCCGTACACCACCATCGAGCCCGCGAGGACGAGTCGCCGCACGCCCGCCTCCGCCATCTGCGACAGGAGCACGGCCGTGCCGAGGTCGTTGCAGCCCACGTAGTCGGGGGCGTCGGCGAAGTCCTTGCCGAGGCCGACCATCGCGGCCTGGTGGCAGACCGCGTCGACTCCGGCCAGGGCCGCCCGGACGGCCGCCGCGTCCCTGACGTCGGCGTGGAGGAGGCCGACGGGCGAAGGCTCGGGCACGGTGGCGTGCGCGCCGGGCAGCAGCGCGTCCAGGACCACGGGTTCGTGGCCCGCGGCGAGCAGAGCCGAGACGATGTGCGAGCCGATGAACCCGGCTCCTCCGGTGACGAGTACGCGCATGCCCCGCACGCTACGGAAAAGGCGCGGGCGGCAGGGCGATCCGCACCGCGCCGTAAGACTTCCGTCAGCCCCACGGGCCCCGCCGAGCGGGAATCACGCGTCGCGCAGGCGCAGCAGCACGCCGCCGCCCAGCAGGGCTGCCGCCGCCCACGCGGCGAGGACGCCGAGGCCTGCCCACGGGCCGATGGGCAGCTTGTCGAGGTGGGTGGTGGACTGCACGGCGAGGCCGGCGGTCATCGGGGAGATCTGCTGCAGGTGGCGCTGCCACTCCGGGTCTCCCACCACGTGCGCGACGACCGGGAAGAGATAGAGCAGCCCGAGGACGGTGCCGATCGCGGACGCGGCCTCCCGTACCGCCGTGGCGACGCCGAGGGCCAGCAGAGCGACCAGCGCGAGGTAGAGGACCGATCCGACGGCGGCGCGCAGCGTGGGACCGTCGGACAGGGACAGCGGCGGATAGCCGTTGGCCGCCGTGAACCCGCGGCCGGGCAGGAGGTACCGCCCGGCGAGCAGCGAACCGAGCACGGCGAGGGCCCCTGCCGCGAGCACCGCGCCCGTCAGGACCGCGGCCTTGGCGGTGAACGCGGCGATCCGGTGCGGCACCGCCGTGAACGTCGTGCGGATCATGCCGGTCCCGTACTCACCGCTGACCGTCAGCACGGCGGCGATCGCGACGACCGCCTGACCGAGCACCACACCGGTGAGGGCGATCCGTACGCCGTCCTCACCGCACCCCGGGCCCGGACACATCGCGCCCTGCGCCGTCCCGGCGCCCAGGCCCACGGTCAGGACGACCGCGAGGGCGAGCAGCCCGACGGCGCCGCCCGCGGTCCGCAGCTTCGTCCACTCCGCGCGCAGGGCGCACAGCGCGTACCTCACGCGTCCCTCCGCTTCATGCGCGTCAGGGCCAGGGCGAAGGCGACCGCCGCGTAGCCGCACAGCACCGCGAAGCCCGCCCACGGGGGCAACGGGTGATAACCGGTCGAGGGCTCGTAGACGGTGACGACCTGCGCGTAGCGCGGCAGGGTCTGCTGCACGGCGAAGCCGGCGGCCGGGGTCACGCGCAGCAGCCACTCCGAGGCCCCCACGGGCAGGACTCCGGCGGTGGCCAGGAGATACGGGAGGACCAGCGAAGCGACGACCAGCGCCACCGCCGTGGCGCTGCGCCGCAGCACGGCGCCGACGCCGAGCGCGAGCACCGCGGTGACCGCGAACAGCAGCGCGGTGCCGACCACGACGCGCAGTTCGGTGGCCGTCGGGACCGGGAAGACCCGGAAGCCCCTGCCCTCCGCGCTCCGCCCGCCGAGCGGGACCGCGACGGCCGCGGCGACCAGCCCCACGGCGAAGGCCGCGGCGGCGACGACGGCGGCCTTCGCGACGAGCACCCGCCCCCGCCCGGGGTGCGCGGTCAGCGTCGTACGGATCAGTCCGCGCCGGTACTCGGCGGTGACGAACACCGTGCCCACGGCGGTCACCACGATCAGCCCGGCGAACGCGCCGACGAGGAAGTTCTCCAGGGTGTAGCCGTGGCCCATCGCCGGACCGCCCACCACGGGCGCGATGTCACCCGCGCCGGTCACACTGAAACCCGCGGCCGACGACGTGAACTCGCCCTTCGTCGTGTTCGTGTAGCTGCCGGAGGTGCCCGCGTCGTCGCCGACCTGGGTGCCGGTCCAGTCCTCGTCGGACCAGTCGCCTCCAAGCACCGGGCGCCCGAAGTCACCCCTGGCCACGGCGGGGCTGAAGCCCGCGCCGACCGGGGTCTCCTCCATGGCCTGGGGAGAGGCCACGAACAGACCCGCCTGGACGGTGGCCGGCAGCCCGGCGAGGCGGGCCGTGCCCACCCAGCTCCAGTGGCTGCCGTCGGCGGAGACGTAACCGGTGAGGAGAGAGCCGGCACGCACCAGCCGCAGCCAGCGCGCCGACCCCTCGGAAACGCCGCCGGAAGACCCGGCGGCCGCGATGTCGCCGGTGTAGTCGTACTGCATCCGCACCCCGTGGGCACCGGTGACCATGACCGCGGCGTACGTGGAGCCCTGCGCGAGCGACCCCTTGACGATGATCCCGGCCTTGGCCCAGGGAGAGACGGCGGCGGGAGAGGAGGGGGGAACGTCCGCCGTGGTCGGATCACCGGCCGTCTGAGGAGTGGTGTCGGTCGTGCGGCCGGTGTCCGGCGTCGGGCCGGCGTCCGGGACGCCGGTCAGCGCCTGCACCGGAACGGTGATGCTGCCGTCACCGGTCAGGGTCCGGTGGACGAGGAAGAAGTTGTCGTTGACCGCCTCCCCGCCCGGGCCCCGCGGAAACGAGGTGTCGGTGCCCTGCCCGGACGGCCCGGGGGCCGCCGTACCCAGGAGCCCGACCAGCACCGTCGCCAGCGCGGCGGCGGCCATGCCGAGCACCCAGCCGCGCACCGTACGGAACTTCGTCCACTCCGCGCGCAGCAGCCGCGGGAAGGTGGTCCGGCTCATCGCCCCGCCTCCGCGGCCGGAACCCCGCGGTACTCCACCGCGTCACGGGTCAGCTCCATGTACGCCTCCTCCAGCGTCGCGCGGTGCGCCGACACCTGGGAGAAGGGCACCGCGCCCCGCCCGAGGACCGCGGCGATCCGCTCGTCCGCGAGGCGGGACACGGACAGCGTGTCGTGGCCCGCGACGCACACCTGGGCGCCGGCCGCCTCCAGGACCGCCGTGGCCTCCAGGGGCGCGCTGGTCCGCACCGTGACCCGGTCGCCGGAAGCCGCTGCCAGCAGCTCCCGCACCCCCGTGTCGGCGATGACCTTTCCGCGTCCGACGACCACCAGGTGGTCGGCGGTGTCCTGGAGTTCGCCCATCAGATGGGTGGAGACCAGCACGGCCCGGCCCTGCCCGGCCAGTGACGCGAGGAAGCCGCGCATCCAGACGATGCCGTCGGGGTCGAGACCGTTGAACGGCTCGTCCAGCATGAGGACCGGCGGGTCGCCGAGCAGCGCCGCGGCGATCCCGAGCCGCTGTCGCATGCCCAGGGAGAAGCCGCCGGCCCTGCGCCGCGCGGCCGTACCCAGGCCGGCCTGCTCGATCACCGCGTCCACCCGCCGGGCCGGGAGGCCCTGGGAGTGGGCCAGCCACAGCAGGTGGTCGCGGGCGGTCCTGCTCGGCTGCAGCGCAGAGGCGTCGAGGAGTGCCCCCAGGTGCCGCAGCGGCTCGCGCAGGCTCCGGTACGGTCGCCCGCCGACCAGCGCGGAGCCCGCGTCGGGTGCGTCGAGGCCCAGGATCACCCGCATCGTGGTCGACTTCCCGGCGCCGTTGGGACCGACGAACCCCGTCACCAGGCCCGGGCGGACCGTGAAGGTCATGCCGTCCAGGGCCACCTGCGGCCCGAAGCGCTTGCGCAGGCCGACGACCTCGACGGTCGCTCTCGTGTCTTCGCTCATGACGCACACCCTGCGGCGCGGGACATGACACGCGCCGAACGGGCGCTGTCATGCCGCTGTTAGGTGGCGCCGCCTAACCTGGGGCACGTATCCGGACCGGCGGCGGGGGAGGACCAGGCAGTGGTACGAGGCTTCTCCGCCCGGCTCGGCACCGTACGGGCGCGCTTCACCGCCCTGTACGTCGGCCTGTTCCTGCTCTCGGGCACCGTCCTGCTGGCGATCGCCGCCGCCGTGGCCTCGGGCAGCAGGGACAGCCGGACCGCGCCCGGGACGACGCCCGCGCTTCCCGCGATGCCGGCGCAGGCCCAGGAGCGCATCGACGCGCTGGAACGACAGCTGGCCCAGGCGCAGGACGCGCAGTCCGCCCGGATCCTCCTGGGATCGGCGGTCGCGCTCGGCGCGATGGCCGTGCTGTCCCTCCTGATGGGGTGGCTGGCCGCGGGCCGGGTGCTCCGTCCCCTGCGGACGATGACCGCGGCCACGAGGCGCATCTCCGCCGACAACCTGCACGAGCGCCTCGCGGTCACGGGCCCCGGCGACGAGGTCAAGGACCTGGCCGACACCATCGACGGCCTCCTGGAACGTCTGGAAGGAGCCTTCGCCGCACAGCGCCGGTTCGTCGCCAACGCCTCCCACGAGCTGCGCACCCCCCTGGCCACGATGCGAGCCGCGGCCGACGTGGCGGTGGCCAAGCCCGGCCCCGTCGCCGAGCAGACGCTCGCCCTGGCGGGCCGGATCCGCACCGAACTCGACCGGGTCGACCGGCTCCTCGAAGGCTTCCTCGTACTCGCCCGCACGCAGCACGGCGCCTTCACCGACGCGACGGCGGTCCGCCTGGACCGGCTCGTGACGACGGCCCTGAGCGAGCGGGCCGCCGACATCGCCGCCAAGGACCTCACGGTGCGCCGCGCGGGCGCGGTCGCCGACGCTGACGAGGATGAGGACGAGGACGCGGACGGCGGCGCGGAGGTGTGGGCGAGCCGCAGCCTCGTGCGCCGCGTGGTCGACAACGTGGTCGACAACGCCATCGCGCACAACCGGGCCGGAGGCTGGATCGGCGTCGCGACCCACGCCGACGCCGCGACGGCGCGGCTGACCGTCGAGACCGGCGGACCGGTGCTCGATCCCCGCGAAGTGGCCCTGCTGGCACAGCCCTTCCGCCGCCTGGGCGAGGAGCGGACCAGCAGGGGAGGGCGAGGGTCCGGACTCGGCCTCTCCATCGTCGCCGCCATCGCCCAGGCGCACGGCGGCAGCCTGGAGCTGTCGGCCCGCGACGAGGGCGGCCTGCGGGTCACCGTCGTCCTGCCCCGGGCGGACGGGAAGGACGGGGCGGCGGCATGAGAGTGCTGGTGGTCGAGGACGCCCTGTCCCTCGCCGACGTCCTCGTCGAGGGCCTGCGCGACCAGGGCATGGCGGTGGACGTGGCGTACGACGGCCTGGAGGCGGCGGCGAAGCTCGACGTCAACGCGTACGACGTGGTCGTCCTCGACCGCGATCTGCCCGGCATCCACGGCGACGACCTGTGCCGGATGATCGTCGCGCGGGACGATCGCGTCATGGTCCTGATGCTGACCGCGGCCGACGCACCCGGTGACCGGGTCGCCGGACTGGTCATGGGCGCCGACGACTACCTCGCCAAGCCCTTCCACTTCCCCGAACTGGTGCTCCGCGTACGGGCCCTGGCCCGCCGCCGGCCCGGCGCCCGGGCCCGCGTGCTCCGAGCCGCGGGCATCGAGCTCGATCCGCTCCGGCGGACGGTCACCCGGGACGGCAGGCAGCTCGACCTCTCGGTCAAGGAGTTCGCCCTGCTCGAAGCGCTGCTGGACGCCAGCCCGGCCTTCCTCAGCGCGGAGGAGCTCCTGGAGCGGGTGTGGGACGAGCATGCCGACCCGTTCACCAACACGGTGGCGGTGACGATCGGCCGTCTCCGCCGCAAGCTCGGCGAACCGCAGGTCGTCACCACCACGCCGGGTGTGGGCTACCGGGTCGTCGAGCGTCCGTGAGCCCGGGGGCGCCCGTAGTGCCCCGTGAGCCGCGCGAGCGCGTGCTGGACAGCACCGTGAGGATTCCTTCCCTCCCCACTCGTACGGTCAGGGGCGGAGGGCCACCGCCACGGTCGTCGCATAGGGCTCGTCCAGCCGGCCGTCGGGGAAATGCCGCGTGAGCTGCTCCCGCTCGGCGGCGAGGAAGGCGGTCGCCTCGGACTCGTCGAGCACGATGACGGCCGAGTGCGTGGCCAGCTTCGCGAGGTGGAAGTCGACGGTGACGCGGCGCGACCAGCGGAGCGTGCGCTTCCGCCAGTTGAGCTCGGCCGGGGTGTGGACGTCGGAGATGAAGCAGCCGGGACCGAACCACTTCTCGATCCTGGACCGCTGATCGGCCACCCACGGTACGGACGGGTCGGGGTCGTTCCACATCAGCGCGAGCGCGCCTCCCGGGCGCAGGGCGCGCAGGGCGGACGGGACGGCGAGGGAGGGGTCGGTCCAGTGCCAGGACTGGGCGTACGTGACGAGGTCGAGCGAGCCGTCGGCCAGCGGCAGCCGGTTGCCGTCCCCGCGTACGAGCGGAATCCCGGGCAGCCCGCTGCGGAACTGCGCCGCCATCGCGGCGCCCGGCTCCACGCCCACCACCCTGGCCCCGCGCTCGTGCAGGGCACGAGCGGCGATCCCGGTGCCGGTGCCCACGTCGGCGACCCGGGCTCCGGCGAGCGGCCGACCGCTGAACTCCTCCATGGTCTCGAAGGCAGTGTCGGGATACCGGGGGCGATAGGCGTCATAGGCGCGGGCGGCTCGGCCGAAGGCCAGGGCGCGAGTCGGCGGGGGAGTGTCGGAGGCCATGCCCCGACTATTCCGCGCGCGGGGCCTCCGGAACAGAGCGCGTCTTCGGCCACCGCGGCTTTTTCAGCTGAAGCTGCGGACCCCGGGGCCGTATCCGAACAGCACTGCTGTTTCCGTCCAGTTCCAGAAGTGTGCGGCGCTCGGCTGCTCGCGTTCGGGGGGTGGGCCGTGGGTCGGGTCGGCGCGGTCGGGGGTTTGCGTCGTCAGGGACATGTCCTCGTCCGCTCGCGGAAGAAATGGGTGAGTGGGACCGGTCCCGTGCCGGAGGGAGGGACGGAGAGGAAAGCGGCACGGGACGGGGGCGGCTCAGGGCGCGTCAGGCGGCGGTGCCGGAGGCGTTGAGCGTGACGGGGATGTTGTCGCGGGTGGCCTTGGAGTACGGGCAGATCTGGTGGGCGGCTTCCGTGAGTTCCTGGGCGGTCGCCTGGTCCACGCCGCCGAGGACGGGGCTGAGGACCGCGGCGAGCGAGAACTCTCCGTCGTCGCCGTGGATGAGCGTGATCTCGGCGGTGATCGTGGTGCTGCCGAGCCGGAGCTTGCGGGTGGCGGCGGCGCGGCGCAGGGCGCCGAGGAAGCAGGCGGCCCAGCCGGCGGCCAGCAGCTGCTCCGGGTTGGTCGCGTCCCCCGCGCCGCCGAACTCCTTGGGAATCGCGAGCCGGGTCTCCAGGAGACCGTCGGCGGAGCGGACGCGACCGCCGTTGCGACCCTCTCCGTCGACTTCGATGTGTGCGGTGTAGGTGACTGCCATCGCTCGTACTCCCAGTTCGGCTCGGAGGCTTCTCATGACCTCAAGTCCGGCGCGCGTCACACCTTGCCTACGCGTCACCGGTTGAAGCGGTGACGCCATCATGGCGACCGTGAGCGTCACCAGTCAAGGGGGTGATGTCTTCTCTCGGGTGAACAGAGGGCTCGAAAGGCCCGGCTCTGCCGGTGACGACCCATGCCACAGTCCCTCGGCCCGGCCCGCGCCGCCCTGCTGCCCGGCTGGTGCGGGAATTTCGTCCTCACCGCGGCCGAGGTGCGCGAGGCCCTTCCGCGCGTCGAGGCGGCCTTCGCCTTCACGCCTGCCGAGCGGGCCGCCGCGGAGGGCAGGGACTGGCTCTCCTACGGCGCGGACGAGGAGAGCGTCCTCGACGGCCCGCCGCGTGTCTGGCGCAACGCCGTCCGCGACGGCCTCGGGCTGTGCGATGTCGCGTTGCATCTCACGTGACCCGCGGCTGCAGCGTCACCCGGTCGGGCGGAACACCCGGAGGTCCTGCACCTCGTAGGACATCTCCGTCGTCGTGTCGTCCGGGGCGGGGTGGTAACGGCCCGCGCAGACCGAGAGGTTGACGATCAGGGCGGCGTGCCACCCGCGTCCGACGCCCCGGTGGTCGGCGAAGACCTCCGTGCCGTCGAGCCACCACACCACCGAGCGCGCTCCGAACTCGATGCGCAGGGCGATCCAGCCGCCCGGCCGGACGTCGGGGGAGCGGTGGTAACGGTGGGTGCCGCGGACGCGGTTGGACAGCTCCAGGAGATCGGGGTTGTCGGGGTGGTACTCGAAGACGTCGACCTCCTGGCCGCCGTCGCGCCAGGTCCAGATCGCCGGCCACGCCCCCGTCTCCTCCGGGAGCCGCACCCGCGCCTCCAGCACGTCCCCGGTGCGTACCTCGAAGCCCTCCGGGCTGCCCTCCGTGGTCAGCAGCCCGGTGTCCCACAGTCCGTCGCGCCGGCGGGTCGCCCGGAACACGCCCGTACGGCTGTACGCGGGGTCGTCGACCAGGTGGTCCAGCTTGTTGTCGCCCGGGTTGACCGGCCCTCCGTTCGGATAGGCCCAGCTGCGGCCCGCGACCCACTGCTCGGACGAGCCGAAGTCCGCGGTGAAGACCGGCTCTTCGGCCGGCGGCCAGGTCGGCATGCGCTTCTCCTCACGTCGGGGAACCCGCTCGACGGGGTTGCGGCGGATCGCGTACGTCCGAGGTGTCTCCGGCTGTTCTGCCCGCCGCCACCGCCCGGATGCGGAATCCCGCACTCCTTGTCGAGAAGTCGCCACACACCGTCCCCCGGCAGGCCCTCCGCCCGCCCCGCCACCACCCCTGGCAGCGGCTCCGGTTGCTCCTGCTCCATCAGCCGGTGAGACCCCGCCGCGGCCGGTCAGGGGGCTCGGGTCCGTCTCTTGACCGATCAGCCCGCCGCATCGTACTTTCGAGCGCACCGGCTCGTGAGTTGTCGAAAGGAGGCGAAGTCGGATGTCACTCTTCTCCGACCTGAATCGCCTCGCTCGCCGGACCGCCTGGGTTCCGGGCCGCGTAGCGCACGGCTGCTGAGCAGCCTCCTTCTCCCGGTGTGCCCGACGGCGCCACCGGCATTCCTTGATCTCTGTCACCACCCTCGCGGCGCGCCGTGCATGTCGTCCACCTCGTGCACGGCGTCGCGTGCTGATGTGAGTCATGGGTTCTCGCACTCCGGGGCGGCGGACTCCGGGTCAGCGCACTCTGAGTCCGCGCACTCCGGGGCGGCGCGCTCCTGGTCCGCGCGCTCCTGGTCCGCGCCCGGGACTCTCCTGACTCACGGACGTGCGCGAGCCGCGCCACCGCTACAGAAAGCTCCTGAAAACAATGGCGACTACGACGATCGGATCGACCGTGCACCGAAATGAGGACATGTCATGGTAGAGGCGCGGGTCACCGTCAACGGGAAGGAAGCGCCGCTCTCGCCCGTCGCGCCCCACACGACCGTGCTCGACTTCCTGCGCGAGCGTGGCCTCACCGGCACCAAGGAGGGCTGCGCCGAGGGCGAGTGCGGTGCCTGTGCGGTCCTCGTGGCCCGCCCCGGGGTGGACAAGCCCACCGACTGGGTCGCGGTCAACGCGTGTCTGGTCCCGGTCGCGGCACTCGACGGACAGGAGATCGTGACCTCCGAGGGCCTCGCCACCGCCGGCCGGCCCGACGAGCCCGGCACGCCGTCCAGGCTGCACCCCGTGCAGGAGGAGATGGCCGTGCGCGGCGGCTCCCAGTGCGGTTACTGCACGCCGGGCTTCATCTGCAGCATGGCCGCCGAGTACTACCGCCCCGACCGCTGCGCGCACGCGGCCGCGGAAGCGCACGCGGATGCGGAGGCAGACCCGGCCACGGAAGCGCACGCCGATGCGGAAGCACACCCGGATACGCACGCATCCGCGGCCGACGCCGCCAGTGCCCCCCTCGGCACCCGCTCCGCCGACCCCGAGCACGGCCCGAACGGCTTCGACCTCCACGCACTGAGCGGAAACCTGTGCCGCTGCACCGGCTACCGCCCCATTCGCGACGCCGCCTTCGCCGTCGGCACGCCCACCGAGGACGACGTCCTGGCGCAGCGCCGCGAGCAGGCGCCGCCCGCGCCGGTCGCCACCGCGTACGCCCAGGGCGACAGCCTGTTCCTGCGACCCGCCACCCTGGCCGAGGCGCTGCGCGAGCTGCGCGAGCGGCCCGAAGCGGTCGTCGTCGCCGGCAGCACCGACTGGGGCGTCGAGGTCAACATCCGGTCCCGCCGCGCCGGTTGTGTGATCGCCGTCGACCGGCTGCCCGAACTCCGCGAGCTGCGCGTCGAGTCCGACCGCATCGAGATCGGCGCCGCGGTGACGCTCACCGAGATCGAGCGCCGCCTGGACGGCCGCGTCCCGCTGCTGGCCGAGCTGTTGCCGCAGTTCGCCTCCCGGCTCATCCGCAACAGCGCCACCCTCGGCGGCAACCTGGGCACCGGTTCGCCCATCGGCGACACCCCGCCCGTCCTGCTCGCGCTGGAGGCGTCGGTGGTGCTCGCCGCGCCCGACGGCGAGCGCGAGGTCCCGCTCGCGGACTACTTCACCGGCTACCGGCAGAGCGTGCGCCGACCGGGCGAGCTGATCCGCTCGGTGCGCATCCCGCTGCCGCTGTCGCCGGTCGTCGCCTTCCACAAGATCGCCAAGCGCCGCTTCGACGACATCTCCAGCGTCGCGGCCGCCTTCGCCCTCGACATCGAGGACGGGATCGTCCGCAAGGCGCGCATCGGCCTCGGCGGTGTGGCCGCCACCCCGATCCGCGCACTCGCCACCGAGGCGGCCCTGGAGGGCAGGCCCTGGTCGGCGGAGACCGTCGAGGACGCGGCCCGGGTGCTGCGGGCCCAGGGCACGCCCATGGACGACCACCGCGCGAGCGCCGCGTACCGTTCCGCGATGCTCGGCCAGAGCCTGTTGAAGACCTACGCACAGACCACCACCGAGGCGGTGTCGTCATGAGTCAGCTGTCCGAGCGCCCCGAGAAGCCCGTCGTCGGCGTGCCGATGCCGCACGAGAGCGCCACCCTGCACGTCACCGGCAGCGCGCTTTACACCGACGACCTGGTCCACCGCACCAAGGACGTGCTGCACGCCTACCCGGTCCAGGTCATGAAGGCCCACGGCAGGATCACCGCGCTGCGCACCGAGCCCGCGCTCGCCGTGCCCGGTGTGGTCCGCGTGCTGACCGGTGCCGACGTGCCCGGCGTCAACGACGCCGGCATGAAGCACGACGAGCCGCTGTTCCCCGACGAGGTCATGTTCCACGGCCACGCCGTCGCCTGGGTGCTCGGCGAGACCCTGGAGGCGGCGCGGCTCGGCGCGGCGGCCGTCGAGGTGGAACTCGACGAACTGCCCTCCCTGGTCACGCTGCAGGACGCGATCGCGGCGGAGAGCTTCCACGGCGCACGGCCGGTGATGCTGGCCGGAGACGTCGACGCCGGCTTCGCCGAATCCGCGCACGTGTTCACCGGCGAGCTGCAGTTCTCCGACCAGGAGCACTTCTACCTCGAGACGCACGCGGCGCTCGCCCTCGTCGACGAGGCCGGGCAGGTGTTCGTCCAGAGCAGCACCCAGCATCCCTCGGAGACGCAGGAGATCGTCGCGCACGTGCTCGGCCTGCACAGCCACGAGGTGACCGTGCAGTGTCTGCGGATGGGCGGCGGCTTCGGCGGCAAGGAGATGCAGCCGCACGGCTTCGCGGCCGTCGCCGCGCTCGGCGCCCGGCTGACCGGCCGGCCGGTCCGGGTCCGTCTCAACCGGACCCAGGACCTGACCATGTCCGGGAAGCGGCACGGATTCCACGCCACGTGGAAGATCGGCTTCGACGCCGAGGGCCGCATCCAGGCCCTCGACGCCACCCTGACCGCGGACGGCGGCTGGAGCCTCGACCTGTCCGAGCCCGTCGTGGCCCGCGCCCTGTGCCACATCGACAACACCTACTGGATCCCCAACGCGCGCGTCACCGGCCGCATCGCCCGGACCAACAAGGTGTCCAACACCGCCTTCCGCGGCTTCGGCGGCCCGCAGGGCATGCTGGTGATCGAGGACATCATGGGCCGCTGCGCGCCGCTGCTCGGCCTGGACCCGACGGAGCTCAGGGAACGCAACTTCTACCGGCCGGGCCAGGGCCAGACCACGCCGTACGGACAGCCGGTCACCCACGCCGACCGGATCTCCACGGTCTGGCGGCAGGTCAAGAACGACGCCGGCTTCGCCGATCGCAGGCGCGAGATCGCCGCCTTCAACGCCGCGCACCCGCACACCAAGCGGGCGCTCGCGCTCACCGGCATCAAGTTCGGCATCTCCTTCAACCTCACCGCCTTCAACCAGGGCGGCGCCCTCGTCCTCATCTACAAGGACGGCTCGGTCCTCATCAACCACGGCGGCACCGAGATGGGCCAGGGCCTGCACACCAAGATGCTGCAGGTGGCCGCGACCACGCTGGGCATCCCGCTGCACAAGGTACGGCTCGCCCCGACCCGTACCGACAAGGTGCCCAACACGTCCGCCACCGCCGCCAGCGCCGGGGCCGATCTCAACGGCGCCGCCGTGAAGAACGCCTGCGAGCAGCTCCGCGCACGTCTCCTCGAAGTCGCCGCCACCCAGCTCGGAGCCGGCGCCGCGGACGTCCGCATCGTCGAGGGCGTCGCGCGCGTCCTCGGCGGCGACCAGGAACTGGCCTGGGACGACCTGGTGCGCACCGCGTACCTCCAGCGCGTACAGCTGTCGGCGGCCGGCTTCTACCGGACCGAGGGACTGCACTGGGACGCGAAGTCGTTCCGGGGCTCGCCGTTCAAGTACTTCTCCTACGGCGCCGCCGCCACCGAGGTGGAGGTGGACGGCTTCACCGGCGCGTACCGCATCCGCCGCGTCGACATCGTCCACGACGTCGGCGACAGCCTGTCCCCGCTGATCGACATCGGTCAGGTCGAGGGCGGCTTCGTCCAGGGCGCGGGCTGGCTGACGCTCGAGGACCTGCGGTGGGACACCGGCGAGGGACCGAACCGCGGTCGGCTGCTGACCCAGGCCGCGAGCACGTACAAGCTGCCGAGCTTCTCGGAGATGCCCGAGGAGTTCAACGTCACGCTGCTGGAGAACGCCACCGAAGAGGGCGCGGTGTACGGCTCCAAGGCGGTGGGCGAGCCCCCGCTGATGCTGGCGTTCTCGGTGCGGGAAGCGCTGCGGGAGGCCGCCGCGGCGTTCGGACCCGCCGGGGTCAGCGTGGAACTCGCCTCTCCCGCCACGCCGGAGGCGGTCTACTGGGCCGTCGAAGCGGCCCGTACGGCCGAGGTACGGGGACCGGGCGGCGGACGGGCACGCGACGGCGTCCGGACTCCCGACGACACCGACGCCCCGCTCCATGCCTGACATGACCTGGGTCGCCGCGGTCGCGCGGTTGCGAGCACGCCGGGAGCCCGGCGTGCTGGTGACCGTCGCGACCGTGCGCGGCCACGCGCCCCGCCGCGCCGGTGCCAAGCTCGTCGTGGGGCGGACCGGGACCTGGGGCTCGATCGGCGGCGGCAACATCGAGGCCGTGGCCATCGACCGGGCCCGCGAACTGACCGGCACGGCCGGCGCGGAACCCGAGCTGATGGAGTTCGCCCTCAACGACAAGGTCACCGGCCGGCACGGCGTGCAGTGCTGCGGCGGAGCCGTCACCGTGCTCCTCGAACCGCTGCCGGTGGTCCCCGCGGTCGCCGTCTTCGGCGTCGGACACGTCGGCCTGGAGCTGGCCCGCATCCTCGCCCGCCACGACCTCGACCTGCACCTGGTCGACAGCCGCCCCGACATGCTCACCGACGAACGGCTCGGCGTCCTGCTCGCCGACGCGGTGGCGCAGGTCCGCGTGCACCACACACCGCTGCTCCCGGAGGAGGTGCTCGCCGAGCTGGCCCCCGGCACCCACGTCCTGATCATGACCCACGACCACGCCGAGGACGCCGCCCTCTGCGACGCGGCCCTGCGGACCCACGGCCTCGGCACGATCGGACTGATCGGCTCGGCCGCCAAATGGTCGCGCTTCCGGCAGCGCCTGGCCACCGAGGGCGGCCACGACGACGCCACCATCGACCGGATCAAGACCCCGATCGGTACGGCCGGGATCACCGGCAAGGAACCCGCCACGATCGCGGTCAGCGTCGCAGCCGACCTGCTCCGGACCTTCGAACAGGGCGGCTGACGACAAGGGGCCGGCGCCGGAGTCGGCTCGGCCCTCGTCGCTGACGCGAGCCCGGGGCCCGGTGTATTCGTCGGCGAATGCCGCCCCCGAGTCTGAAAGAATGATCAACCGCGCAAGGTCGGAGCCACGGCAACGGGCCTGTGACGCACGAAGACGACGGACGGGCGCGGGGCGGGGGACATTCGGTGGCGCGCGGCAGGCTGCGGACCCGGTTACGGTACTGGTTCGACGCGACGATGGACCGGGGGACACCGGCGCTCATCAGCTGGCTGGCGCTGGCCTCGGTGCTGCTCATCGCGCTCGCCTCGACCCTGGTCGTGCTGTTCACCGACACGGACGCCGAGGACAACGGCGGCTGGTTCGGCGTGGCATGGATGAGTCTGCTGCGCACGCTCGACGCCGGCACCATGGGCGGGGACACGGGCAGCCCCGTCTTCCTGGGCCTCATGCTGGCGGTGACGATCGGCGGCATCTTCCTCGTCAGCGCCCTCATCGGTGTCCTGACCACCGGCCTCAACCAGAAGATCCACGAGCTGCGCAAAGGCCGTTCGCAGCTGATGGAACGCGGCCACACCATCGTCCTCGGCTGGTCGGACCAGGTCTTCACGGTCATCGCGGAACTCGTCGAGGCGAACCAGAGCGAACGCCGCTCGTGTGTCGTGGTCCTCGCGGACCGCGACAAGGTGTTCATGGAGGACGCCATCCGGGCCCGGATCCCGGACACCGGCAGCACCCGCGTCATCTGCCGCTCCGGCAATCCGCTCGTGCGGACCGACCTGGAACTGGTCAGCCCGGACACGGCCAAATCGATCATGGTGTTGCCGCCGGCGGGTGAGGAAAAGGACGTCGAGGTCATCAAGGTCCTGCTGCTGCTGAACAGCCGCCCGTGGCGGGGCGCTCGTCCGGACATCGTCGCCGCCGTCCACGACTCGGAGAACATCGCCGCCGCCCGCCTGGCCGCGGGCGACGGCGCCCTGGTGATCGATGCCGAGGACATCGCCGTACGCCTCATCGCCCAGGCGCACCGCCAGACCGGCCTGTCGGGCGTCTTCAACGAACTGCTCAGCTTCGTCGGCAACGAGTTCTACCTCCGCGAGGAGCCCGAGCTCGTCGGGACCACCTACGGGGCGGCGCTCCACGCCTACGACGTCGGCGCTCCGGCCGGACTGCGACGGGCGGACGGCACGGTGCTGGTCAACCCGCCCATGGACACGCTCATCTGCCCGGGCGACCAGCTGCTCGTGATCGCGCAGGACGACCTGCTCATCCGGCTCGCCCGGACCCGGCCCCGGATCGTCGAATCGGCCATCACCTCGGCCCCGGCCGAGCCGCCGCGGCTCGACCGCACCCTCCTCATCGGCGAGAACTCCCGTACGAGCAAGCTCGTCACGCTTCTCGACAGCTTCGTCCAGCCCGGCTCCACGCTGGACGTCGCCGCGCCCCGCCGCCCGGACACCGCGCTGGAGCAGCCCACGGTGAACCTCACCGTGGGCTACAAGCACTGCGAGCCGACCCGCCGTTCCTCCCTGGAGGCCCTGGACCTGGGCGACTACCAGCACATCGTCGTGCTCTCCGACGACACGATCGCCCCGGGGCCGGCCGACGACCGGACGCTCGTGACCCTGCTCCACCTGCGGGACATCGAAGTACGGCTCGGCGACCCGTACTCGATCGTCACTGAGATGAACGACGACGCCAACCGCGAGGTCGCCCAGGTGACCAAGGCCGACGACTTCATCGTCAGCACCAAGGTGATCAGCCTGCTCCTCACCCAGCTGAGCGAGAACCGCGGCTTGTACGAGGTCTTCACCGATCTGTTCAACCCGGAGGGCTCGGAAATCTACCTCAAGCCGGCCTCCGACTATGTCGTCCTCGGCGCGGAGGCCAACTTCGCCACCGTCGTCGAGGCCGCCCGGCGGGAGGGCGAGACCGCGATCGGCTACCGCCTCGCCCGGCAGGGCGACGCCCCGCCCCATTTCGGGATCTTCCTCAACCCGTCGAAGACCGCGCCCTTGGCCTTCGGGCCCGCGGACGCGATCGTCGTCCTCGCGGAGGGCTGAGACCCGACCGCTCGCGCACACGGCCCCGACGCCGGCCCGGTCCGCTTCGAGGATCCGTCAGACGGCCGCGGCGTCGTGTTCCGTGTGCCGGGGTCTGTGGTGGTCGCGCTTGCTGGCCGCAACCGGGTCACGACGCCTTGGGCGCCAGGAGACCCCTGTGCTGCCGGCGCTGTCCATAGCGGGTCCGTCCCTGCGGCTTGTACATCGACAGGGCGGTCGCCAGCAGGAGCACGACCAGGGCCGCGGCGGACTGGATGACGAGCTGGGTCCGCAGGCCGACGAGGGTGTCGCCGGACCAGTCCGGCGCTGCCGCCGCGCTCGCGATGTGGCTGACGGGCGGCATGTGGAGGAGCAGGGCGCCGGTCGCGAGCACCGTGATCGCGAGCTTCACCGTCACCCAGTGGTAACGCAGGAGGCCCCATGTCGTCCCGAGCGAGGACACGACGCCTGTCGCCAGCGAGGCGAAGCAGAGCGGGACGATCACGTACCAGCCGGCCACGCCCATCGTGACGTACACCGACCGCACCGTGAGCGCGTCGGTCGCGGTCACTCCGGTCACGGCGAGGGCGAGGAAGACGGCGACCGCGCCGAACCAGCCCACGGAGGCCGTCACATGGGCGGTGAGGGCGAGCTTGCGCACCCGTGGTGACATCGGCATCAGCCGTGGCCCCGCATGCCGCCGCCCGCGAGGTGCAGGGCCAGGAAGACTACGACAAGGATCGCGGCACCGATCAGGAGCGCGGTCACCCAACGAGGGCGGGGAGCGTACGGGGGAGGTGTCCCGTCGGACATGGGGAGACTCCGATGCGTGAGGGAGCGGACGGCCGCGTGGCGCCGACTCGCCACTTTTTCGATACAGAGTGTCTCTGTCAAGTCATGGTGTCACGTCATCGTCGTCCCCTAGATTGTGGGGATGCCGAAGCTGTGGAACGAGACGATCGAGGCGCACCGCAGCGCCGTGCGTGACGCGACGCTCGACGCGACCGCCGCGCTGGTCGCCGAGCACGGCCTGATGTCGGTGACCATGTCGCGGATCGCTCAGGAGACCGGCATCGGACGGGCGACGCTCTACAAGTACTTCCCTGACGTCGAGTCGATCCTCGTCGCCTGGCACGAGCGCCAGGTCGGTCACCACCTCGAACAGCTCGAAGCCGCACGGGATCGCACCACGGACCCCGACCGCAGGCTTCACGTCGTCCTGGAGACGTACGCGCTCATGTCCCACGAGCGCCACCGGCATCATGGTCACCACGGAGCCGCTATGACCGCCCTGCTCCACCAAGGGCCGGTCATCACTCAGGCCCACGAGCGGCTGCTGGAGCTCGTCCGGGACCTGGTCGCCGAGGGCGCCGCGAGCGGCGCCCTGCGCTCCGATGTCGCGCCCGGCGAACTCGCCGCGTACTGCCTCCACGCACTCGGCGCGGCTGCGGGCCTCCCGTCGAAGGCGGCGGTGCGACGGCTCGTCACCGTGACTCTGGCCGGGCTGAGTGCTGACGCTCATCCCGTCCAGGAAACCCCCGCGGGGATGGAGGACACCCTGGCCCATGGCCGACATGGGCACCGTCGCCACGGCTCTCACTGACGTCCCGCATACCCCCTCTCCGTATGATGAGCGAGTGGAATCCGAGGTGAAGAGACGCCCGAGGGCGGCGACATGGTGGAGCCGGTGCGTGCTCGCCGCCGCGCTGCTCGTCGGCATCGTATGCACGTCCTCGGCCACCCCGGCGAGCACGCCGACGCCACACACACCTCCGTCGGGCACGCGGCCGCGGCGATGGAGCACGTGGTCGCCGATGCGAGCCACGCGACGGCCCCGGCACCCGCGCATGGGGCCGGTGTCGCAGCCGTGTGCCTGGCCGTGCTCGGCGCAGGGATCGGAACCCTGCTGGCGCTAGGTGGCGCGCTCGCACACCGACGCCGAGCCGCCGCGCCCTCGGCCGTGCGGCTCGCCTACGCCCTCCGCGCGATCCCGCCGCCCGAGTCACCCAACTCCCTCCTGACCCGCCTCTCGTCGTTGCGCATTTAGGCAGACCGGCCGCTCCACCTCGTGAGCGGAAAGCCGACTTGTCCATGCAACGACCACGTCAAGAGGTTCCACAGTCATGTCCCGACTCACCCGTCGTACCGTCCTCGGTGCCGGACTCGCCGCCGCCGGCACCGGCCTGCTGACCGCCTGCTCCGATTCCATGAGCGGCATGGACCACTCCTCCGGCGGAGGCGGCACGTCGCCGAGCGCCGACTACGTCACCCCGGACGGCAAGCAGGTCGGCGCCGCCGAAGCCCTCCGCAGGCCCGGCCCGGAACGGCGGTTCAAGCTGACCGCCGTGGAGACCCCGCTCGACCTCGGCGGCGGACGCACCGTCCGCTCCTGGGCGTACGGGGACGACCTCCCCGGCAAGGAGATCAGGGTCACCGCCGGTGACACGCTCGCCCTCACCCTGGCCAACAACCTTCCCGAGGCCACCAGCCTCCACTGGCACGGTCTCGCCCTGCGCAACGACATGGACGGCGTCCCCGGTCTCACTCAGCGCGACATCAGGCCCGGCGGCTCGTTCGACTACCGCTTCGCCGTCACCCATCCCGGTACGTACTGGTTCCACCCCCACTCCGGCGTCCAGCAGGACCGCGGCCTGTACGCCCCGCTGATCGTCGAGGACCCGAAGGAGCCCCTGAAGTACGACAAGGAGTGGGTGATCGTCCTCGACGACTGGGTCGACGGCGTCGACGGCTCGACCCCGGACGCCGTGCTCGCCGAGTTGAGCCAGGGTATGGGCGGCACGGGAGGCATGGACCACGGCGGCACCCACTCCGGGAGCATGGAGGGCCACGACATGTCCACCATGTCGATGACCAGGAAGAAGTCCCCGTCCCCGAAGCCGGCCGGCCCCTCCCGGATGCTCATGGGCGCCACGAGCGACCTGCTCGGCGGTGACGCCGGAGACGTCGGCTACCCGCACTACCTGATCAACGGCCGTACGCCGGACGAGCCGCGGACCTTCGCCGCGAGGCCGGGCGACCGGATCAGGCTCCGCATCGTCAACGCCGGCGGCGACACCGCCTTCCGGGTCGCCCTCGGCGGCCACAAGCTCACCGTCACGCACACCGACGGCTTCCCCGTCGAGCACACGCAGACCCACGCCGTCCTGCTCGGCATGGGCGAGCGCCTCGACGCGCTCGTCACCGTCGGGGACGGCGCCTTCCCCCTCACCGCGCTCGCCGAGGGCAAGGCCCGCACCGCCCTCGCCGTCCTGCGGACCGGCGGCGGCGCCGCGCCCAGCTCCTCCGTACGACCGAAGGAGCTCGACGGCAAGGTCGTCCACGGCGGTCAGCTGAAAGCGGCCGAGTCCGTACGGCTCGAGTCGAGGCGCCCCGACCGGACGATCGAGTTCAAGCTCACCGGCTCGATGACGACGTACGACTGGGCCGTCAACGGCAGGAAGTACGACCCGGCGCAGCGCTATCCCGTGCGCGCGGGCGAGCGCGTGCGGCTGTCGTTCGTGAACACCACGACGATGTGGCACCCCATGCACCTGCACGGCCACACGTACGGGCTGGCCGACGGCGGCGCACGGAAGGACACCTCGATCGTGCTGCCGGGCAGGAAGCTCGACGTCGACTTCGACGCGGACAACCCCGGGCTGTGGATGATCCACTGCCACAACGTCTATCACGCCGAATCCGGCATGATGGCCGTCCTCGGCTACCTGCAGTAGGCCGACGGCGCGGCCCGGGAGACCCGGCCCGGGAGACCCGGCCCGGGAGACCCGGCCCGGGTCCCTTTTGCCCGGACTCAGTCGAGGCGGGGCAGCTCGGCGGTTTTCAGTGGGCGTGTCCGTCGTCATGGGACGACGGTGTGGAAGCCGGCGCAGGCGGGGTGGTGGTGACCGGATCCGTCACCGCATCGCTAGGGGAGCCGGGGGCGGGTGCGTGCTCGTCCGCCGCGGGCTCCTCGGCAGTGCCGTGGTCGTGCCCGCTGGAGGACGTCTCCATCGAGGCTGCGACCTCACGCAGCCCGAAGAACGCGAGGGCCGCCACCACGACGACGGTCAGACCGAACACGCTGAAGATGCGCTGCCAGGGAGTGTCGGCGTCCTTGATCACGAAGGTGACGAAGGAGACGACGAGGCCGACGGGGACGAGGACGGCGCCGCGGGCGGGGAAGTCGTCGAAGTGCTGAAGGCCTCCGCTGAGCATGCCGATGCCGAAGGAGAGGAGCAGCGAGGAGCCGACCACCACGAGCGTGCGACCCAGGCCCGGCCTCTCGCGGGTGAGGAGGACCTCGTTGAGGATGGTGGCGGCGAGGAAGACGAGCGCGCCGTAGGCGGCGATACGGGTGTAGCGGTCGGGGTCGAGCGGGTGGTGGACAACGGCGCCGCTGATGAGGCCGGCGCCGACGAAGTAGCCGACGTAGCCGAGGTACCGGGCGGCCAGTGGGCGCTTCCGGGAGGAGCCGGCCTTGCGCCGGGCGGCCCGTCCCATGGGCGGAGCGTCGAGCCCGCTGTCGGCCGTGCCGGTGTCGAGGAGCTGGGCGGAGGTCATGTGTACGAGTTCCTTGGGGTGTGGCGAGCGTGCCTCACCGCCCGGTGGGCGCCGTGTGCCAGGCGACCGGGGCAGGCGATGAGGAGGGGGCAGATCGGGGCAAACGGCCCGGATCTATACCTGCTGCACCACTGAGCTGAGGGAACTGCGCAAGGGTGGGAGGCCGGAGGACCGCGTCAGGGTCCACGCCTGGGGCTTGCCCTCTCCAGAGGGGGAGGTCTGTCCTGCGAGGGGATCGGGGTGCGGACCGGGCAGCTCGCAGCCGTGCTGCGGGTGGGGCGAGGCGCACTCCTCGGCAGCATGGGAGTGCCCCTGGCCGTCGTCGCGTCGATCTGGAGTCCCGCCGTGGTGGGCGTCGCCGGAGCTGGTGGAGGCCAGTTGGGGTACCGCGGCGCCGCCGGTGACGTGCGCGGAGGCACTGTCGGCGCCGGCAGCGTGGGTGTAGAGGAAGGCGAACAGCAGAGCGGCCAGCCACAGCAACCGCAGCGGTCCGGCCGTTGGCCGGGACCGCGTCGCGCTGAAGGGAGCCCGAGCCGTGATCACGCCGAGACCCTACCCGGCGCCCGGGAAGGCCTGTCCAGCGGCCCCGTCGCCCCTCGGCGCGACCGCGCCCGGCCGCACCTCCGCCGTGTGCCCGGGCCGCTGTCCCGACTTCTGCTCCCGAGACGACCTGCCGCCCGCCCGGCGCCGTGGTCAGTTCGTGCCGAGCATCTGCTTCATCTGGGTGATCTCCGCCTTCTGTGCGGTGATGATGTCGTCGGCGAGGTCCTTGGCAGGGCCGTAGGAGCCCTCCTTCTTCTCGGTCTCGGCCATGTCGACGGCGCCTTCGTGGTGCTTGATCATCATGGTCAGGAACATGGTGTCGAAGGCTTTGCCGGAGGCGCCTCGCATGTCGTCCATCTGCTGGTCGCTCATCATGCCGGGCATGGACGAGGCGTCACCGTGGTCCATCCCGTCCATTCCGTCCATGCCCTGGGGAACCTCTTCGCCCCAGGACGTCAGCCAGGCGGACATGGTCGCGATCTCCGGCTCCTGAGCCTTCTTGATCTTCGCGGCGAGGGCCTTGACCTCGCTGGAGGAGGCCCGGGTCGCGGCCATGTCGGACATCGTGACGGCCTGGCGGTGGTGCGGGATCATGCCCTGCGCGAAGTCCACGTCCGCCTGGTTGTGTTCGCCTGCCGGGACCGAGGCGGACGTGGTGGGGCTGGGAGAGGCGGCGGCAGAGCCGTCGCCGTTGTCACCACAGCCGGCGAGGAAGAGAGCGGAGGCGGCGACGAGGGCGGCCAGGGCAGTGCGGCGGTGCGGGGAACGGATGGTCCTCATGCGGGGGCTCCTCGGATCGAAGGGATCAGGACATACCTGTACGCGCTGGGCATCCCCTGCCGGCAGGTGCCACGCCGCCGACCCGTCCGCTCGTCACGACCTCCGTCCGGTGCCGGCCGGGGTGATGGCGCGGTGGAACAGGGCGCCGGCGGCAAGAGCGAGCCCGGGCGGCCAGACCAGGGCTCCCTCTCCGCCGGCCGACTCATCCGACCGATGCGCTTCCTCAGTCCCCGCGCCCTCGTCAGGGCGGCCGTCGTCAACCTCAGGCACCGCAGGACGCCCCAGCGTCCCTCCGCGCGTGACCCGGACCGGAGCCGATCGTTCCTCCAGGCATGAAGAAGATCGTCACTGCCGCCATGCTCACCCTCACCGGCGTCGCCATCGCCGCTCCCGCGCACGCCGGAGGCGTCGGCAACGTCACCGAAGCCCTTCCGCTCGACACCGCCCCCGTCACGAAGGCCCTCCCCGTGGACCCCAAGCAGATGAAGCCCGGCGGCGACGGCCTCATCCCCGTCGGCGGAACCCTCAAGAAGCTGCGCGCGGCCAAGCCCTGACCGCTCGGGGGCCGAGGAACCGTCGGAACCACCGGGGCCGTGGGCGGTCGGACATGACGCCTACGGCCCCGCTGGGATGACGCCTACGGCCCGGCTGCGATGACGCCTACGGCCCCGCCGCGAGCCGCTCGACCGCGACGAGGGCCGCGTCGTCGCCGAGATGACCGCCCGCGTACGCCTGGAGATCGGCGCGCAGCCGGTCGAGCAACGTCTGCGGATCGTCCCCGGCCCAGGCCGTGAGCCGTTCCGTCAGCGGATAGAAGGCGCGCGAGCGGTCCCGGGCCTCGACGACCCCGTCCGTGTACAGCAGCAGCACGTCTCCGACGTCGAAGGCAAAGGTCTCCACCGTCACGTCGGGGGCCAGGACGTCCGACAGGCCCAGCGGAGGGCTCGCCCCGCCCGCGTCGAGCGAGATCACCCGGCCCTCCCTGAGGAGCAGCGGCGGCGGGTGACCGCAGTTCACGAACCGGACCACCGGCTCACGGTCGGGGATGTCCAGGACGACCGCGGTGACGAAAGCCTCGTCCGTGTGGTCGTCCCCCGCGGCACCCGGTCCCGCACCTGAGCCCACTCCCGTCGCACCGTTGATCTCGGCCGAACCGACGCCCGCCTCCAGGTGCCTGACCAGCTCCGGCAGCTCCCGCTCCCGCGCGGCCGTGACCCGGAAGGCGCCCAGGACCAGCGACGCCTCGCTGATCGCGTCCAGCCCCTTGCCCCTGGCGTCGCCGATCAGCAGCCGGGTCCCCGACGCCGTACGGGCCGCCGCGTACAGATCGCCTCCCATCTGCGCCTCCTCCTCGGCCGCCAGGTAGACCGATGCGATGCGCAGCGGCCCGGCCCGGTGGGGCAGCGGTCGCAGGACGACGCTCTGGGCGGCGTGGGCGATGGAGCGCAGCCGCGTCACCCTGCCCTCGTCCCGCTCACGCAGATGGGCGAAGAAGGTCACGATGACCGAGATCAGGATCAGCGCGACGATCTGATAGGTGTGGTTGAGATCCGTGAGGCTCGTCCGCGCGACCGCCACCACCGACTGGGCGAGCACCGCGACCGCCCCCACGAACGCCGTCATCCGCGGCCCCGCGAACGAAGCCGTCACCGCGGGCGCCGCGATCAGGAACGGCCCGAGGTGGACCTCGGGCGGGACCAGGACGTCCACCACCGTCACCGCCGCGATCAGCAGGAAGGGCACGGCCGGCAGCAGCTTGCCGCCACGCCGGGTGAGGCGGGGGACGAAGGCGCTTCGGTGGGGATCCATGCGAAAGGCATACCGCAGGCCGCCGGGCATGTCCCGTTGCCGGGCTCACGGCGCGGCACGTCACCGCCCGCCCTGTCGAGGGCGCCGGCTCGGCCCGGCCGAGCCCCCGCCCGGGGCCGTCCGGAGGCGAGCGGCAGGGGCGAGGATTCAGGGGCCGTTCACCCTCGCGTACGAACGCGGTCGCCGGTCACTCGAAGATCACTCGTAGGTTCACCGCGACCACACTCTTACCGAGGAGTAACGTGAGCGCATTCGCTCTCAGCACGCTGACCGCGTTGACCACCGCGTTCGCCCTGACGACCGGCCCCGCGGCGCCTGTGACCCTCACCGCCACGGTGGAGACCCCCGCCGTCTACGACGACGAGGCGGGCGGCAACGCCGACGCCGACGACCCGGCCGTCTGGGTCGACCCCGCGAACCCGGGCCGCAGCATCGTGATCGGCACGCTGAAGGAGGCCGGCCTGGACGTCTACGGCCTCGACGGCCGCCGCCTCCAGCACGTCGCCGCGCCCCAGGCCCCCGGGGAGGACGCCAAGCCGGGCCGCTTCAACAACGTCGACATCGTCTACGGCTTCGAGCTCGGCGGCCGCAAGACGGACCTCGCCCTCGTCAGCGACCGCGGCCGCGACCGCGTCCGCGCCTACGCGATCGACCCGCGCGCCGTCGCCGAGGGCCGGCCGCCGCTGAGGGACGTCACCGACCCCACCGCGCCGCCGGTGTTCGCCGCCGACGAGGCCGAGGTGGACGAGCAGCGCACCTCCTACGGCCTGACCGCCTTCAGCGACGACGACGAGGCCTACGTGGTGGTGTCGCGACGCGAGGAGACCCGCCTGCGGCTGCTGCGTCTGAAGGACCGTGACGGGCGCGTCGGTTACGGCACCGAGGACACCCTCGACCTGCCCACCACCTTCACCCTGCCGAACGGCCAGGACTGGACGCCCTGCGCGGACCCCGGCGAGCGGCCCCAGGTCGAGGGCATGGCCGTCGACCAGGAGGAGCACGTGCTGTACGCCGCGCAGGAGCGCGTCGGCCTGTGGCGCATCGACCTGGACGACGCGGAGTTCGAGGACCCGCAGCTGGTCGACCGCGTCCGCGAGTACGGCACGCCCTGGACGTACGACGCCGAGGAGGAGGAATGCGTCCTCGACACCGCCGGCGACCCCGGCTTCGGCGGTGAGCACCTGAGCGCCGACGCCGAGGGCGTCACGGTCTACCACGCGCAGGACGGCACCGGATACGTCCTGGCCTCCAGCCAGGGCGACAACACCTTCGCCGTGTACGAGCGCGACGGGGACAACGACTACGTCGGCTCCTTCCGCCTCGCCGACGGCGCGGTCGACGGGGTGCAGCACTCCGACGGCTCCACAGTGGTCAACGTGCCGCTGGGCCGAGCCTTCCCGCAGGGCATGCTGGTCACCCACGACGGCGAGGCCACCCCTGCCGACGGTGACCGCGAAGGCACCAACTTCAAGTTCGTCCGGTGGGACGCCGTCGCCGGCGCGTTTCCCGAGAGGCTGACGGTCGACACGGAGTCGTTCGACCCGCGCGACGCGGACTGACGCCCGCACACCACTGCGTCGGGTGCCGAGCCCGGCCCGTCGAATATCGCTGCCGTTCTCGACCGGGCCGTGCTTGGCTGTGGGGGACGCGTTGACGCGGGTACGGGACGGGGAGGAGCCCGCCGGGGGTGGCGGGCGACTTCAGCTGGGGGGCGCTGATGATGTTCGGGTACTCCGACGAGTGGTGGGTGCTGCTGCTCATTCCGGCGGTGCTGTGGGTGTTCTTCGGACCGTTCGCCATGCTGCTGCTGGGGGCGTGGTGCGGCTCGGGCCCCGGTCCGCGACGCAGGTGGTGGTCGGTGCTGGTCCCGCTGTACCCGGTGATGACCTCGGCGATCGTCATGATCTTCCCGCTGAGCCGATGGGACCGCCCGGTGCGGGTGGACGGCGCGAAGGAGCTGCCGCCCCACCTGACCGACTTCCTCGGCTACCTGGCGGTGTACGTCGGGGCCATCACGGTGCTGCCCTGGCTGCTCGGCTACGGCGTCACGCGCCTGGTGCGATGGGTACGAGCCCGCCGAGGCGGCCCGCCCGAGGCGCACGGCGCCGAGCGCACGGGAGCGGAGCCGCGGGGGACGTAACCGCGGGCCTCATGCCGGCTTCATGCCGTCCCGGTCGGAGTCGCTGCGGAGCACGCAGAACTCGTTGCCCTCGGGGTCGGCGAGGACCGCCCAGCCCGAGCCGTCGTCGTTCCGGAGGTCGTTGACGAGGGTGGCGCCGAGCCCGAGGAGCCGCTCCACCTCCAGATCACGTGAGGTGTCGGGACGGAGGCACAGGTGGATCCGGTTCTTGGCCGTCTTCGGCTCGGGCACCTGGTTGAAGTACAGAACGGGGCCCTCGCCCAGCAGCACCTGGGTCTCCCGGTCCCCGGGTCCGCTGTCCGGATCGAGCGGGCGGCCCGTCACCGCGCTCCAGAAGCGGGCCAGCTCGTAGGGGTCCGCACAGTCGATCGCCACGTTCTGCACTACTGAGATCATGCGGGCCAGCCTTCCCGACTTCCTCTCCCAGCGCCAGGGCCACCGTGCCGCGCTCCGCCCGGCGCCGCAGAGGAACACGCCCCCGGGCGCCGACCGGCCAGGACACCACCCGCCGCAGCATGATCCAGGGGATTCGACCGGCCCAGCCCCGCCGTGTTTTCCTTGGTGGGCATCCCATCGACGAAGGCACGGCACCCATGAACCCCTCGGCCCGTACGGGAGATCTCACCGGCCTCGCCGATCTCACCGGCGACACCGGCACCTCCCCGCTCCCGGCCGCGGAGCGCTTCGACGACATGGAGCTGCCCGCCGCGGTCCTGACGACACTGGCCCGCCGAGGCGTCACGGCGCCGTTCCCGATCCAGTCCGCCACCCTGCCCAGCGCCCTCGCGGGCCGTGACGTGCTCGGCCGGGGGCGTACGGGCTCCGGCAAGACCCTCGCGTTCGGGCTCGCGCTCCTCGCCCGCACGGCCGGCCGGCGCGCCGACGCGAAGAAGCCGCTCGCCCTGGTCCTCGTCCCGACGCGCGAGCTGGCCCAGCAGGTGTCCGAGGAGCTCGCCCCGTACGCCCAGGCCCTGAAACTGCGCCTCGCCACGGTCGTCGGCGGCCTGCAGTCGGGCCGGCAGGCGGGCGAGCTGCGCGCCGGGGCCGAGGTTCTCGTCGCCACCCCGGGCCGCCTCAGGGACCTCGTCGAACGCAGGGCCTGCCGCCTGGACCAGGTGGAGATCACGGTCCTCGACGAGGCCGACCAGATGGCCGACATGGGGTTCCTGCCCCAGGTGACCGAACTGCTCGACCAGGTGCCGCCCGGCGGCCAGCGGATGCTGTTCTCGGCCACGCTGGACCAGGACGTCGAGCTCCTGGTCCGCCGGTACCTGCGGGACCCGGTGGTCCACGCCGTCGACCCCGCCGGGGAGACCGGCTCCACCGTCGAGCACCACGTGCTCCACGTCCATGGTGCCGACAAGTTCGCCACCGCCACGGAGATCGCCGCGCGGGACGGGCGGGTGATCATGTTCCTGGACACCAAGCACGCCGTCGACCGCTTCACCCGGCACCTCGTGGCCAGCGGCGTACGGGCCGCCGCCCTGCACGGCGGCAAGTCCCAGCCCCAGCGAACCGACACCCTTGACCGTTTCAGGACCGGGGCGGTCGACGTCCTGGTGGCGACGAACGTCGCCGCCCGCGGCATCCACGTCGACGCCCTCGACCTCGTCGTCAACGTCGACCCGCCCACCGACCCCAAGGACTACCTCCACCGCGGCGGCCGCACGGCTCGGGCCGGGGCCTCGGGAAGCGTCGTCACCCTGGTCCTGCCCGACCAGCGCCGCGACATGGCGCGACTCCTCACGGACGCGGGCATCCGCCCCCGGATCACCAAGACCCGCCCCGGCGACCCCGAACTGCGCCGCATCACCGGAGCCAGGACCCCTTCCGCCACCCCCGACGGCGCGGGCCACGACCGCCGCGGCAACGCCCCCTTCCGCGGCATGGGCACCGTCCCCGGAAAACCCGGCCGCGCCAAGAACGAGTCCCGCAAGTCCGCCGAGGCCCGCCGCACGGCCGAAGCCCGCAGGGCCGCCCGCGTACGACGCGGCGCGTAGCCGACCGACCGTCGGCGGGCGGCGGCCTGATGACCGACACGATCGCCCTCACGGACGTGGACAACGCGCGCGACGGAGGACCCCGGTCTCGTCCATAATCCAGCGGTGGACCTATCCGATGAGGGCCGGCCGCTCGATCCCGTCTGGCTTGAGCTCGACAACAACGTGTACGGCAGCCTGGCCCAGGACGCGAGTGCGGCGTCGCTGGCCGAGCGGTTCGTCGGTGCCGGCTGGAGCTCCAGATCGACGTCGTGGGACTCGTACGAGGTCGAGACCGGCTGGTGCCGTCTGGAGATCGACCCGACGGACGAGCACACGCTCCTCCACGGAGTGGTCGATCCCGACCGGTTCGAGGACCTGGCAGCGCTGGTGACCCGGTTCGGCCTGCGGTTCAGCCTTGAGCTCTACGACGAGGACGGAGAACTGCTGCGGCTGGCCGAAGCCCAGCCATCCCCGCGATTGGCTTGACCAACACCTTCGCCAGGACGAAACGCCTTTTCGGCGTCGTCCCCACGGGCGGGCTGGAGGAGGATGCGCGAGCCCTCGGCCTTGCCCGGGGAACCTGGATCGGCCGTGCAGTAACGGGCAGAGAATCGTCGGTGGCTTGGCGGCTCAAGCGGGGCGGCGGGCGGCCACGCCTCGGGCCGGTGTACGTGCCGGCCCGAGGGGGCGGAGGGGCGTCAGGGCTGGCAGACGCCGCGCGCGTAGTCGTACGTCGCGGTCGCCTGCGAGTACTTCCACTGCGGGGCCAGCAGCCCGTCCGCCAGCTGGCGTGCGGCGGCGGGGCTTTCGATCACGTAGCCGAAGTCCTGGAGCCAGGAGGGGTACAGGTTCTTCGAGCCGATGTAGAAGGCCGAGTCGTCCACCGAGACCAGCTTGTGGTGCTGGGCGTACGGCTTGCCGTCCGCCCACGTCGGCTTGTCCGAGGCGCGGAAGGACGCCAGCTGGAGGTTCCGGCACATCGCGGCCCTCGCCTTCGGCTCGTCACCGGTGAGGGCCTTGAGGCGGCCCCGCAGGGCGTCGCTCACCTCGGACAGCGACTTGATCTGCGAGTAGCCGTCGCTGCCGAGCGCCCCCCGGTTGGCCGGGTCGCTGACGACGATGCGTACCTTCACGCCCGCGGCGAGTTTCGCGGCGAGGGTGTCGTAGAGCCGGATGTCGTAGCGGGGCAGCGGCGGGCAGGTGGCGTTCAGGTCCTGCTGAGAGATCTCGATGTGCTCGGTCGCGCTCGCGACCAGTGCCCGCAGCGCGCTCTCCTCCGGGTTGACCGTGTCGTAGTCGCGGTCGGCGTTGGTGTAGTCGTGCACCCCGAATCCGCAGGTGGTGTCGGAGGCCGTCGGCAGGACGGGCTTGAACGACGAGGACGGGTCGTTCTTCCGGATGCCGACACCGAGGCCGCCCACCGCAAGAGCGGGGACGTCGCCTCCGTCGGCAGGGGCGGCGGGGCGGGGCAGCGTCGGCATGCATCCCGCACCGTCGGAGGAGGCGAACCAGACGGCCGTCCAGCTGCTCTTGTTGCGGCACGTCCAGTCCCACAGCGTGTCGAGGTAGCGGCCGGCGGAGCCCGCCGCCGGGCCGGACAGCGCGAGGTCGACGTCGTTCACCGGGTGGGACGTGTCGAGGTAGTCGTCCTTCCAGCTGTTGATGCCGCCGGTGATCACCGAACTCCCGTCCACCACCACCAGCTTGGAGTGGTTCCAGGAGAAGCCCGTCTTCGACGTCGTCATCGAGGCCACGTTGAGGGTGACGCTCGACGCCGCGGGGCCGAGCTTCCTCACCAGCTCGTCGCGGTACGAGGACGGAATCACGTTGGCGTGGTAGACAGGCGCGGCGCCGACCAGGATGCGGACCTGGAGCCGGTTGCCCTTCTGCGTCGCCTCCTTCAGACCGGCCACGATCGCGTCCTGGAAGCCGCCGTTGGGAAACGGCGCCAGCGTGGATATGTCCACGCTGTGCCGGGCGTTCGCGATGTCCTCGCGGACCTTCTCCAGCAGGCGCCGGGAGCCGGCGCGGTCGGCGCAGGTGGGATCGCCCCAGCAGCCGGGCGTCTGGAGCAGCCAGTCCGGGGCGCCAGGGGCGGATGCGCCCAGCCGGTTCCCCGCCGTGCGCTCCCAGACGGAGCCCTCCAGGCCGGGGGAGACCTGGCGCAGGGACTGCTCCACCGCGTCCAGGTGCGGGGTGGGAGCGTCGGCGGCGGCCGGTGCGGCGGACAGCAGGAGGGCGGAGAGGGCGAGCGGGAGGGCCATCGTGCGGATGGTGCGTGCCAATGTGGTTCCTTGGTTGGGGGGTGGCGCGGGCCGACGGCTCCGTGAAGGGGCCTCGACCTTGATCAACTCCCGCAAGTTACCAGCGCGTAGGCACCTGTTCACCCCAGCCCGGGCTAATTTCAGCCGTTATCGATTGCCCGATTGCCCGATTGCCCGATTGCCCGATTGCCCGGCTGCCCGTCCGCGCCCGGCCGTCTGCCCTCGCCCGGCCGTCCTCAGGGGCGTCCGTGCTCCAGCAACGCGCACACGAACTTCTCCTCGGTCGTCCGCAGCCGGGCGAGCAGCGCCGGGTCGAGCGGGACCTGGCTGGTCACGGAGACCGTGACCGTGCGCCGGCCGTCGGGAGTGGCCGCGGCGAACTGGGTGTAGCCAGGGGTGTTGCCGGTGTGGCCGAGGACGGTCCCGCACCGGGTGTCGTAGCGGAACAACGCGAGTCCCGCCGAGTTGGTCCCGGGACCGGCGGGCTGGGAGGCGCCGCCGGGCAGGAAGTCCTGCTGGGCACGGCGGGTGACCGGGGTCAGCAGCCCGGGGCCCGCGTAGCCGCCGATGAAGGCGGAGAGGTCGGCCGGCGTCGAGACGATGCCGCCCGAGGCCCAGGCGCCGGACGCGCTGACCGCCTCGCTGACGTCCTCCGGCGGCTCACCGGGAGCCGTGTCGTAGCCGTGCAGGTACGGGCGGGGCAGCCGGTAGCCCTGCGGCAGGCTGGTCTCGCGAAGGCCGAGCGGCCGGTAGACCAGTTCGCGCAGCAGCGACTCGTACGGCCGTCCCGTGGCCTGCTCGGCCATCAGGGCGACCGCGATGTTGTCCGAGTTCGAGTAGGCGTAGCGGCTTCCGGGCGGGAAGGCGAGGCCCTGGTCGGCCACGAAGTCCAGCAGCCGGCGTGACTCGAAGTGGTGCCGGGGATCCGCGCGGACGATGTCCTGGAACGCCTTGCTCCGGCTGAAGTCCGGCAGACCGCTGGTGTGCCGGAGCAGCTGGCGCAGCGTCACCGCGTGCCAGGCCACCGGGAGGTGGGGCAGCCGCTCGCCGATCGTCTCGTCGAGTCCCAGCGCACGCCGGTCCACCAGACTGAGGGCCACGGCCCCGCTGAACGCCTTGGCCGCGCTCGCGATGCGCATGTGGTCCCCGGCCCGCGGCGGGCGCCCCGTACCCACCTCGGCCGTGCCGGCCCGGTAGACCCGCCGCATGCCGTCCCGGGTGAGCACGGCGATCGCCCCCGGCGGCCCGCCCGGCGCGGCGACCAGCTCGGCCAGGGCGCGTTGAAGCGCCTCGTCATGAGGGCCATGGCCGACGGGCGGCGGTCCGCCGGCGGCGCCGGGTGCCGCCGCCGTACCGGTCAGCACGGCCCCGGCCACCAGGGCCGCGGCGACCGCTCGCCGGACGACACGCCGACCGGTGCGGGCTCCGAGGGCGGAAACGGGCACGTATTGCCTCCTCAGGTGCGGCGACGGACGCCCCGCGGGTGTGACAGGCGGTCCGACGCCCAGCATCGGCCACCCCGCCCACGGCCGCTGCTCCGGCGCGCGGCACGTGCGCCATCTGGCCGTAGGCCACGCCTGTCCGATTGGTTACTCCACCCAGCCGGTCCGCCCAGCCGGTCCGACCAGCCACTCCGCCCAGCCGGTACGACCAGCCACTCCGCCCAGCCGGTCCGACCGTGTGCGCACGGCGGACGTTCAGGAAGGGGGCCACTCCCGGTCGGCCGTCACCTCGCGAGCGATGCGACGCCACTGGTCCTCCCCGCCGGGCAGGGGCCAGGCCCAGGTCGGCTGCGTCACGGTGTTCAGATCGTGGAGCAGGCGGACGAGCTGGGGGCCGGCGGTGGCTGCGCCGTCCGGCACCGTGGGGCCGTGGAGGGCGCGGAGCTGCGCGAAGCGCGCCAGTTCGCCTTCGTAGAAGGCCACGGCCTCGTCGGTCCGCTCGGCCAGGACGTCCCCCGGCAGCGTGCGCTGCAACTGCAGCAACGGGGGCTCGACGGATTCGGCGACCGCCGCGGCGAGCCGCGCGTGACCGTCCAGGATCAGATGACAGTCCAGACCGCTCACCCACCACAGGAGAACGGGTGGGAGCGTCCCTTCACGGGCCTGCTTGCGGTACGCCTTCACCCGGCCGTCCTGGGCGTCGGGCATGGGCCGCAGCGGCAGGACCTCCCACGAAGTGGCATGGAAGAACCAGTCGAGGTAACCCTCGGGATGCCCCTCGACCAGCATCGAGCCCCAGTACTCGGCATGAGATTCGCCGGCGTGGCGCCAGTGCCGGAGCGGGCTCTCGCACGAGAGCAGCCATCGGCCCTCGTGCAACGGGCTCTCCGGCGAGTCGGCCAGGTACTGCGCGAAGCGATGCGCCCACCGCTGAGGGCTGCCGGCCAGGGCGCGTGCCACATCGGCGCGCAACGGCGGCACGAAGGAGCGGTACTCCTCCGTGCGCCAGAAGTCCACGCCGTCGAGCTGCTCGTCCACGATGGCGAGCAGCACGGGCCGCGACTGCTGGGAGATCAGCAGTCGCGATCCGGCACTGAACACGCACAGCCCGGGCCGGGGCCGGCCCCGTACGTCCAGGGACAGCCCGACCCACCTGCCGTCGTCCTGCGTGACATCGCTGCGCTGCATGCCCAGGACCATACGACGGCTGGTCCCGGGTGGCTCAGGGGGCCATCTCGTACGTCCCCGAGAGGGCCTCCACCCGCTGCCACACGCGCGCCGAGCGCGCCTCGTCGACGACGGGCCGTCGGACGGCGCCGAGCGCCCACAGCTGCTGCTGCTCGGTCGCGGAGTCCTTGCCGTGCAGCTCGACGGCGTACGCCGAGAAGTCCCGTACGAGGACGGCGAAGAGCTCGTCGAGCACGTCCTCGTCCAGGCCGGTGAGCGCGGCCTGTTCCAGGACCAGCTGGCCGTGGACGACGAGCGCGAAGAGCTGGCCGACGGCGAGGAGGAGGTCCAGGTCGCGGCTCTGCTCCTCGTCCGGAGCGGCCTTGAGCACGAACTCGCAGAGCGCGTCGGCCTGTTCGCGGAAGCGGCTCACGTTCGCCAGGTGCGCGTACGCGTCGAAGGCCGGCCGCCAGTCGTGGAAGCGGACCGAACCGAGGCCGCGGGCCGGGCCCTGCCGGAAGAGGAAGTCGTCGTCGGCCGCGTCGAGACGGGTCGGGACGGGCTCGTACGCGACCGGGTCGAGCAGGTGGTTGCGCATGAACTTGAGGATCAGCGCGAGGTTGACGTGGACCGTGCCCTCCAGCTTGGGCAGTCCGCGGATCTCCACGGCCGCCTGGGCGAAGTAGTTGTCCTTCTCGAAGCCCTTGGCGGCGATGACGTCCCACATCAGGTCGATGACCTTCTCGCCCTCCGTCGTCACCTTCATCTTCGTCATCGGGTTGAAGAGGAGGTAGCGGCGGTCGTCGGGTCCGGCGGTCCGGAAGTAGTCGACGGCGCGGTCGCTGAACGCCTTCATGCCGACGAGCCGGACGTACGCGTCGGTCAGCTCGCGCCGCACGTGCGGGAAGGCGGTGACCGGCCGGCCGTACAGGATGCGGTTCTGCGCGTGGGTGACGGCCTCGTACATCGCGTGCTCGCAGATGCCGATCGAGGCGGTGCAGAGGTTGAACTTGCCGACGTTGACGGTGTTGAGGGCGGCGTCGAAGGCGGCGCGACCGGTGTGCAGCACGTCCTCGGCGGCGACGGGGTAGTCCTCGAGTCGGAACTCGCTGACGAACTTCGAGGAGTCGACGACGTTCTTGACGAGGTGGTAGGCCGGGTGGCGGCTGTCGGCGGCGAAGAAGACGTAGCCGTCGGGGCCTTCGACGTCGGTGCGGCGGCCGAAGACGGAGACGAGGCCGGCCGCGTTGCCGTTGCCGATGTAGTACTTGGAGCCGGTGGCGCGGAAGCCGCCGGCGCCGTCGGGCTCCAGGAGCATGTCGGTGGAGTAGATGTCGGCACCGTGCGACTTCTCGGAGAGCCCGAAGGCGAACACCTCTCCCTGGGCGAGGAGTTCGGCGGCGCGGGCGCGTGCGGCCGCGTTGTCGCTCTGCCAGACCGGGCCGAGCCCGAGGATGGTGACCTGCCAGGCGTACCAGTAGTCGAGGCCGTAGAAGCCGAGGATCTCGTTGAGCGCGGCGATGCGGGCGGTGTCCCAGCGCTTGTCACCCTCCGGCTCCCCGGCGGCGGAGGCGGGCGTGAGGAAGGTCGCGAAGAGGCCTTCCTCGGCGGCGAAGGCGAGGAAGTCGCCGAGCCAGGCCCGGGTCCGGTAGTCCTCGATGATCCGGCGCTTGCCGCGCGCTTCGAACCAGTCGACGGTGGCGCGCAGGAGGCGGCGCGTCTCCGGGTCGAAGTGCGCCGGGTCGTAGGTGTGCGGGTTGAACAGCAGCGGGTCGGCCATGACGTCCGCCTTTCCGGATCGGGATGAGGGTGGTGATGCTGGAGGTGGGAGCGGAGCCCAGGGCTCGGCTCCAGCCGTGCGGGCCCGGGCGCGGCGCCCGGGCCCGGGTCCGACCGCCGCGGCCTGGCGCCTGGGTTCGGAGTCCGGGGTCAGGGCCCTCGCTCCGGCGGCCGGTTCGGAGGCTTGGAACAGTGCTCGGGGTCAGTGCTCGGGGTCAGTGCTCGGGGCCGCGTGCTCAGCGCCCGGCCCCGGGCTCGGACTCGTGCCCGGCCCCGGGCTCGGACTCGTGCCCGGCCCCGGGCTCGGACTCGTGCCCGGGCTCAGGGCCCGGTCCGAACCGGGCGAGGGTGGAGAGGACGTCGTCGAGCCAGTCGATCATCATCCGCTCGTACGCGATGCCGCCGCGCAGCACGACGTGCTGGAGCTCCCGTTCGGCGTCGGGAGGACCGCCGTCCGCGGCCGGCGGTGCTCCGAAGTCCCGTGCCTCGCCCGCGAGGTAGTGGGCGAGGCGGTCCCGGTGAGCCTGCCGGTGCCGTTCGACCTCGCCGATGAGGGCGGCGGGGTCGTCGAAGGCGGCGCCCCGGATCTTCACGGCGAGATCGTGCCGTACGCTCTCGGGCTCGATCGGCGCGCCCAGCCACGCGGAGAGCGCGTCCCGTCCGGCGGCGGCGACGGAGTACTCCTTCTTGTCCGGCCGCCCGACCTGCGGCACGTCACGGACGTCGACCCAGCCGTCGGCCTCCATGCGCTTGAGCACGCGGTAGATCTGCTGGTGGGTGGCGGTCCAGAAATACCCGATGGACCGCTCGAAGCGCCGGGCCAGCTCGTATCCGGATCCGGGCTTCTCGAGCAGGGACACGAGGATCGCGTGGTCGAGCGCCATGCCCCCGATCTTGCTATGCACCTTGTTGCATAGCAAGCCCGTCCGGATGAGACACGACTCACCTCCGGTCGCACCGGTGCTCGTGCGTCCGGCAGGCCGCCGGAGCGGACTCAGCGCCCTTCGAACGGCCAGGACTCGATGTCCTGGTAGCGGATCGGTCCCGGACCGCGCCCGAAGTTGCTGCCCACCAGGTGCAGCCGCTCCGTCGGCCACCCGCGGCCGGAGAATCCCGCCAGGTCAGCGGCAAGCCGCGTGACGGACGTCGCGTCGCCCCGCCGAGCCCTGGCCAGGGTCAGATGCGGACGCAGCGGCCGGTCCACGTACGGGATGCCGCGGTCCTTGACCACGGCCCGTACGTCGGACGTCAGCAGGTGCAGTCCTTCCAGGTCGCCCTCGACACCGCTCCACAGCACCCGCTCGTCGAAGTGACCGGCCCCGCGCAGAGCCAGCTCCAGTGGCCGGCGGCCCGCGGCGAGGCCCGCCAGCGCGGCGCGCAGCGGTGGCACCGCGGTGACCGGCAGCTCGCCGAGGAACGCCAGGGTGATGTGCCAGTCCTCGATACGGTTCCAGCGCAGGTCGGGGTACGTGTCGAGGGCGGGGCGCAGCTGCCGCGCCAGCTCGTCCTTCGCGTGGTCGGGCGGGGCGAGGGCGATGAAGACGCGGATGGTCGCGCTGGTGGCCGCACTGATGGACTGATCATTCACGCAGCACTTCGTACCTCATCCGGACCCTTCGGGTCATGTTCGAGCGAGAGCGCCCGTGCCGTCAGCGCGCACTTCCCCGGCGGAAGCCGAAGGGCCGGCCCGGCGCCCCGGCGCAGGACCAGCCCGTCGTCACCCGGCCGGAAGGCCGTCCCGGTCTGTGGCTACCCCGCGTACGTCTCGAACTCGGCGACCTTCGGCGTACCCGTCGAGCCCGTGATCTCGAAGGTGACCTTGCTCAGCGAGGTCCGCGGGAAGGTGATGACGCCCGCGCCCGTGCCGGAGGCCAGCACGGTGCCGGTGTCCGCGTTGATCACCCGCCAGGTGCGGATGGTCCCCGCGGATCCGGCCGCCTCCCGGATGTTGATCGTGGCAACGGACACGGCCGAGCCCCACTTGACGGAGATCGAGCCGGTCGCGCCGGCCGGTGACCAGTACGTGCTCATGCTGCCGTCGCGGACGTTGCCGTAACTCGTCCCGTCGGCCTTGCTGGAGCCGTCGGAGCCGGCCCCGATGCTCAGGTTGGTCCCCGTGGGCGTGCTTGCCGTCGGGGTGGGCGTGGGAGTGCCGCCGGTCGGAGTCGGAGTCGGAGTCGGAGTCGGAGTCGGAGTCGGAGTCGGAGTCGGCGTGGGCGTCGTCGAGGTCGGTGCCGGCGTCGGCGTCTGCGGCGTGCAGGAGCCGTCCGACACCAGCAGGCCCGTGCCGGCCCCGGCCGTCCGGCTCACGACGGCCGGTACGCAGGAGGCCGCGTCCAGGGCGTAGGCGTACGGGATGCTCACGGTGGTGTTCGACCGCACGTCGGGGCCGGCGGGGTTGTAGTCCGTCCCCGGTGCCGACCAGGTGACGTTGTCGAAGACGTTGCCGCTCACCTGCCAGTAGCCGGCCGCGTCGGTGTAGAAGGTGCCGAGGACGTCCTTGGAGTCCTTGAAGTAGTTGGCGTCCACCTTGGCGCGGGCCCCGGCACGGGAGTTGATGCCGGATTCGTTGAGCTTCAGGTAGTAGTTGTTGTACATGTGCGCGATGCCGCCGCGGAGCAGGGGCGTGCGGGAGTCGATGTTCTCGTAGAGGTTGTGGTGGTAGGTGATGAACCCGTTCGAGAGCTCGGTCTCGCTGGAGCCGACGAGGCCGCCACGGCCGGAGTTGCGCAGAACGCTGTAGGACAGGGTCACGTACTGCGTGTTGTCCTTCATGTCGAAGAGTCCGTCGTACCCCTCCGACTCGCCGCCCGACGCCTCCAGGGTGACGTGATCGACCCAGACGTTGCGGACGTTGCTCTCCATGCCGATGGCGTCACCGCCGTTGGAGATCGGTGACCCGGACTTCTTGACGTTCCGCACCGTCACGTTCTGGACGATGATGTTGGCGGCCTCGCGGATGTGGATGCCGAGCTGGTCGAAGACGGCACCGCTGCCGACGCCGACGATGGTGACGTTGCTGATCTGCTTGAGCTCGATGACTCCGTCGGCGGTGTTGCAGCTGCTGCCGGACACCTTCGCGGTGTTGGCGTGGTTGATGGTCCCCTCGACCTCGATGACGATCGGGGTGCTGCTACTGGCCCGCGAGCACAGGGCCGCGTGGATGGCGGTGCCGGTGGTGGCCCGTACCGTCCGTCCGCCGGCCCCGCCGGTGGTACCGCCGTTCTGGGACGCGTAGCCGGTCGCGCTTCCAGCCGTCGCGGCCGTGGCCTGAGGCATCGTCACCACGACGCCGGCCACGGCCGCCAGGGCCATCGTGGCGAGGCCCGCGGAGAGTCGTGCTGCCACTGGTCGTCTCATCGCTGTCTCCCGAATCGTTCGTCGTCGAATGCCGGGTGGTGCGGAATCACAGGATAGAAAGCGCTTTCTGGCGACCGTACGATAGGGCCAAGGCGGACGCGTGACAAGGCTGGGCGACGGACGGCTCAGGCAGACGCCCGGCCCCGCACCCGAGGAGGGCGGGGTCGGGCGGCGGGCTGCCCGCCTCCGTTCACGTCACGATCAGCTGGACGGGACCTCGTCGACGAACGCCGTGCCCGCGCTCCGGTAGGCGGCGATCTTCGCGGCGACCTGGGCCGGGGTGAGGACCTGGTCCTTGACGTGCAGGACGTAGTCGACCTGCTGGTCGTACGCGCGAGGGGTGGTCGACGTCTGGCCGTTGAGGTCGATGAGCCACTGGTTGAAGTTGATCGACATCGGCCGCTCAGGCAGGTACGCGGCGTCATGGGTGCCGAAGAGCTGACCGTCGACGTAGTACCTGATCGCGCTGTTGTCGATGGTCACGACCAGGTCGTGCCAGCCGGCGAAGCTCTGCCGGCTCTCGCTGTGCTGGTTGACCGCCTGCCAGGGGTCGGGGTTGTAGGTCTCCCACGAGGTCGTGTAGAGGATGTTGGCCGGCTCGCCCCAGCCTCCGTTGGGCAGGTACTCGAAGTCGTACTCGGCGTAGTCGTCCGCCATCGGCGCCTTGAGGTCGTTGATGGTGAAGAAGGTCTGCACGAGACGGTCGCCGTCGGGGCCGGACTTGGGGGCGTCGGAGAACCTGACGCGGGCGGCGTAGGTACCGTTCCTGAACTTCATGGCCTTCGTCAGGACTTCGGTGTGCCGGGTGGACTCGCCGGTGCCGGCGGTGGAGGTCTCCAGGTTCATCACCGTGTTCCCGGACTGGCTGACGAAGGTGACCTTGGACGGGTCCCACGTGGCTCCGGGCACACCGGGCCCGCCGGAGTTCGAGCGGACGCTCCAGCCGTGCGCCGATATGGCCGGGTCGGTGTGAGAGGTGTAGGTGAAGTCGTCGAAGAGCGTCTGGCCGCCGCCGGGCGGGTCGGTCGGATCCGTGGGGTCGGTCGGGTCGGTGGGGTCGGTCGGGTCGGTGGGGTCGGTCGGGTCGTTTCCCTCGGGGGCGGTGCCCCACACGGTGGTGCCGGCGACCTGGGCGGTGACCTTGGACCAGTCGGCGTACGCGGTCTGGGTGGCGCCGAAGGAGTAGTCGTCACTCTGCCGGAGCGGCTGCCAGTTCGACTGGTAGAAGCGCAGCTGCATGTCGCCGGTGTCGGCACCCGGCGCCAGCGAGCCCGCGCCCGGCGTGAAGCCGACCTCCAGATAGCGGTCGGCCGTGGCGGTGGGGTGGGCCGGCGTCCCGAAGGTGCCGGTGATCGCCGCACAGCCGCGGACGGCCCAGGAGCAGGCGAAGCGGTAGGTGGCGGTGGGGGAGTCGGCCTTGAAGTAGTAGCGGACCTTGACCTGGCTGAGCTGGATCGTGGTGGAGCCGGTGTTCCGCACCTTGAACCAGGGCTCGCTCTGGTCCGCGGTGGCTCCCGAGGCGCTGGTGCGGTACTGCACGGCGACTCCGTCGGCGCTCGCGGAGGCGGTCGTGACGGGCAGGGTGGCCAGGGCGGCGCTTCCCGTCAGCGCGGTCAGGGCGAGGGCCGCGCGGGATCGGCGGCCGGTGGGGCGAGTGCTCATCCTTGTTCCTTTCGATGACTCCCGTGGGGTACGGGAGGACAGGGGCGGGGCGGCACGGGCGGTTCGCTGTGGTGCGGCCGGCAGGGGTCCGGACGCGGCCCGCGTCAACTGGTCGCGGAGGCGGGGCTGCTGGGGCTGCCGGGGAGGCCGATGCTGCCGGGGCTGCCGGGGGTGCCGGGGGCACCGGGGGCGTCGGGGGCGTCGGGGTTGCCGAGGAGGTCGGGACTGCCAGCGCTGCCGGGGAGGCCGAGGCTGCTGGGATTGCCAGGGCTGCCAGGGCTGCTGGGGCTGCCGGGGCTGCTCGGGCTGCCGAGGCGGTTGTGGTGGCCGTGTGCCCCTTCGTGAGCACGGCCAGGTGGGGCAGCGTGCGGAACGCCCAGAGCGTCGAGACGCGCCTGGTGCCCCGTGAGCCGGTCGCGGAAGTCGCGCCAGTCGGTGGCGGCCGGGTCCCACAGGCGCTCGGCGAGGGCACACAGGCGCGGGAAGGCGAGGTACTCGATGTGCTCGGGCGTCGTGACGAACTCGGTCCACAACTGCCCCTGCGCGCCCAGGACCCGTCCGGCGAGCGCGGGCTCGTCCGACGGCGGTGTCAGGTCGAGCGCGTGCACGGTCTCGAGGTCGACGATCCGGCCGGGCTGCGCCGGAGGCTCCCAGGGGCCGGGTCCCTGCGCGTAGTCGAAGTAGGTGGCGCGGTGGTCCGCGTACACCACGTCGTGGCCGCGGCGGGCCGCGGCCCAGGCGTGGGCGGGCTCCCGCCAGCTCATGACGGTGCACTCGACGGGCAGCGTCGCGCCGGTCTCCGCCCAGGCGACGGGGCGACGACCCGCCCGGACCACGTGCTCGGCGATCCGTCCCAGGAACCAGCCGTGCAGCTCCCTCGGCCCGGACAGCCCCTCACGCGCCGCCCGGGCGGCGGCGTCCGGGCTCTCCTCCCACTCGTCCGTGGGGCATTCGTCGCCGCCGATGTGGACGTACGGGGAGGGAAAGACGTCCATCACCTCGTCCAGAACGGTGCGGAAGAAGTCGATGA
Organism: Streptomyces sp. NPDC127092; assembly: GCF_042722475.1. NCBI lineage: Bacteria > Bacillati > Actinomycetota > Actinomycetes > Kitasatosporales > Streptomycetaceae > Streptomyces > Streptomyces sp. NPDC127092. The sequence goes on along the minus strand of NZ_JBHXFE010000015.1, from coordinate 24,013 downwards.
CGTGGTCGCCGACACCGAGGACGTTCCGGCACACGCCCCACTCGGTCCACACGTCCAACCTGCGGCCGGGGTGGTTGCCGAGTTCCGGGTACGCGGCGAGGGCGGCGCGTACGTGCCCGGGCACGCCGATCTCGGGGAGAACCGTGACGCCGCGTTCGGCCGCGTACGCCACGAGGCCGGCGAGTTCGGCACGGGTGTACGAACCGCCGTGCGGACGCCCGTCGAAGCAGTCGCTGCCCGCCGGTCCGACCATCGACTCGGCGCGATGGCCGCCGATCTCGGTGAGCCGGGGATAGGCGGCCACCGGCATCCGCCAGCCCTGGTCGTCGGTGAGGTGGAGCTGGAGGACATTGAGCTTGTGCAGGGCGAGGAGGTCGACGTAGCGGCGCAGGTACGAGACGGGCTGGAAGTGGCGGGCGACGTCGAGCAGGGCGCCGCGCCACGGATGCGCCGGCACGTCCGTGATCTCCACCCCGGGGAGGACCAGGTCGATGGGGCGCTCGGTGGGGGCCCCGGCGGGCGCCGGAGAAAGGGCTCGGACAGGCAGGAGCTGGCGTACGGTCTGGACGCCGCGCAGCAGACCCGCCGGACGTGCGGCGCGGAGGAGCACCCCGTACGGACCGACGGTTAGCCCGTACCCCTCGTCGCCCAGGCCGCTGAGCGTGGGGTCGACGGCGAGGACGAACGCCCCGTCGTCGCAGTGCTCCAGGAGCAGCCCGGTGGCCGGCGTCAGACAGTCGCGCAGCAGGCGCGCGGCCGTCTCGGCGCCCGGCGTCACACGGAGGCGGGTGGTGGCGTCGATGCGGAAGTGCCCGGGGCGCAGGAGCATGGTGCGGGGGCGGGGTACGAGGGAGAGTTCGGGGCGTGGCAGGTCCACGGGATCTGTCTCCGGCGGTCGGTTGTCGGTGGTCGGCGGGCGGTGGTCTGCGGTAGGCGGTTCTGCGGTCTCGGTCTGCGGGCGGCGGTGCTGCGGTTCGGTCGTCGGCGGGCTCGGCCATCGCTCGGCGGGCATGGACGACGCCTCGGATGCCTCACCCCTTGACCGCTCCGGAAGCCAGGCCCGAGGTCACATGGCGCTGGAGAGCGAGGAAGACGAGCAGCGCGGGGAGCGCGAAAAGGGTGGCGGCGGCCATGGTTGCTCCCCAGTCCGTGCCGAAGGAGGACTGGAAGGAGGAGAGCCACACCGGCAGGGTGCGGTTGTCCTGCTGCTTGATGATGAGGAAGTTGGCGTAGGTGAACTCGTTCCAAGCGGTGATGAATCCGAACAGCGACGTCGCCATGAGCCCGGGTGCGAGCAGGGGGAAGGCCACGCGACGGAAGGCGCCCATGCGCGTGCAGCCGTCGACCTGGGCCGCCTCTTCCAGTTCCGGCGGGATGCCGGCGATGAAACCGCGCAGGACCACGAGCGTGAACGGCAGGGTGATCATGAAGTAGACGAGGCTGAGGGTGGGCAGCCGGTCGAGCATGCCGGTGTCGCGGGAGATGATGTAGACCGGGATGATCAGTGACTCCCACGGCGCCATCTGCGCGATGAACACCGCCAGCACGAACTGCCGTCGGCCGCGCCAGCGCATCCGTGCCACGGCGTACGCGGCGCCGAGGGCGACGACGAGCGCGAGCAGGACGGCGCTCAGGGTGACCAGGACGCTGTTGCGCCAGAACAGACCGAAACCGTCGGCCTCCACGGCCCGCCGGAAGTGGTCCAGCGTCCACTCCTGCGGGATCAGCCGCGGATCGTACGACTGGATGTCGCGCGACGGGCGGAACGCGGTGGCGACCATCCAGTACACCGGGAACAGACAGACGAGCACGGTGAGGGTGGCGGCGGCCCACAGCGGAATCCTGCGCCGAGCGCGGGCGGCAGCTCGGGCCCGGTCGAAGACGCGGGGACGGCCGGGACGGCGGAGCGTCGTCGTCACAGGTGCTCCCTCTCCTGTCGGAACAACTGGCGGAAGTGGAGGACGAGTACGCCGCTCATCAGCAGCAGCGTGACAATGGAGGCGGCCGAGCAGAGGTCGTAGCGCTGGTTGGCGAGGGCGGTCTGCACGGCGTAGACCGGCAGGATCGTCGTGGCGTCACCGGGCCCGCCGCGCGTCATCACCCAGATCTGCACGAAGGCCTTGAAGGTCCAGATGACTTCGAGGGAGACGATGAGCGTGAAGATCGGCCGGACCAGCGGGAAGGTCACGGACCGGAAGACGCGGATCCCGCCGGCACCGTCGATGCGCGCCGATTCGTACAGCTCGCCCGGCACCGTCGTGAGGGCCGAGTAGAGCGTGATCGCGGCGAACGGCACGGACTGCCAGACGATGAGCACCACGACGATGGCGAACGCGGCGCCGCCGTGGGCGAACCAGGGATAGCCGTCGAAGGAATCGAAACCGAGGCCGGTCAGGGTCTCGTTGACGATCCCGAACTCGGAGTGGAACAGCCACTGGAAGACGGTCGTGGCGGCCACCACGGGGACCGCCCAGACGAGGACGAGTGAACTGAGCACCACGGTCCTGGCGAGCCTGCCCAGGCGTTCGAGCATGAGGGCGACGAGCGTCGACAGAATCATGATCGCGACGACGTTGACCGCCATGAACAGGAAGGTGCGACGCACGACCTCCCAGAAGCGGGGGTCGGACAGCAGGGTGCGGTAGTTGCGCAGTCCGACGAACTCGGCGTCGCCGAGGATGAGTTGCCGCAGCCGGAAGTCCTGGAACGAGATGACCACGGCCCGGCCGAGCGGGTAGAGCAGCAGGTACAGCATGCCCAGTACCGCCGGGGCGATCAGCACGTACGGCCAGGGCGACCTGCTGTTGCCGCGAGCGGCCGACGTCGCCGTGGAGGGGCGCCGTGCGGGGCGGCGGGTGACGGAGCGGGGAGCGGTCCGCTCGCGGACGGTCGACACGGCGTCTCCTCGTCTCGGGTGGGTCTCGGGTGGGTCTTGGGTGGGTCTCGGGTGGGTCTTGGGTGGTCTCTCGGGTGGGTGTTGGGTGGTCTCTCGGGTGGTCTCGAGTGGGTCTCTCGGGTGGTTCGGGCGGGGCCGGTGGGGAGTCGGTGGCGAGTCGGTGGGCGCCTCGGGCGCCACGGCTCTCAGGAGTCGCTGTTGAGGGTGTCGGCGATGACGCGGGACGCCTTGGCGGCTTCGGTCCGGGGATCGCGGCCCGTGAGCACGGCCGTCATGTAGTCCTTGATCGGGTTCTTGGCCTCGACGGCGGCCCACTGGGGCGTGTTCGGCGTGGCGTGGCCGTTGGCGGCACCGACGGCCATCGCGGCTGCTCCGGGGTCGGAGGCGACGGCGCCGGCCAAGGTGGTCCGATTGGGCACGTAGCTCATCGCGAGGGCGAGCTTCTTCTGCCAGGCGTCGCCGGTGAGTTCCTTGAGGAAGGTGAACGCCTCCTGCTGGTGGGCGGCGACGGCCGGTACGACGAGGTCGGAACCACCGGTGAACACGGCACCCGGGGTGGCGGCGCTCTTGCCGGGGATGGGGAAGAAGTCCAGCTTGCCCTTCAAGTCCGGATTCTTCTCCGCGACGACGCTGGCACCGCCGGGGGTGGCGATGATCTGCGCGATCTGCCCCTTGGCCATGGCCTCGGCCTGTGGCGGCTGTGCCTCGTCCGAGTCCTTCGGGCCCTTCCCGAGTGCCTGGAGCCTCCGGTAGAACTCCATGGCCCGCAGGGCCGCGGGACTGTCGAGACCGCCCTTCCACTCCCCGCCGGACTCGACGGCGAGGTCGCCGCCTTCGTCCCAGATGAACCCGGACAAAGTGTACCAGCTCTGGCCGGGCAGGTAGATGCCTTGCGTCCCGCCCTGGTCGAGCTTCTCGGTGGCGGCGATCCACTGCTCGCGCGTCCTGATCGTGTCGGCGTCGATCCCCGCCTGGCGGAACAGGTCGGTGCGGTAGATGACGACCCGGTTGGCGGCGTAGTACGGGATGCCGTACTGCCTGCCCTCGTACGCACCGGGTTCCGCCAGGCCCGTCAGCCAGCTGTCGCCGCCGAGCTCACCGACCCTGCCCGTGAAGTCGGTCAGGCCGCCGCTCTGCGCGTACTGGGCTACCTGGGTGTTCCCGACCTCGATGACGTCCGGGGCGTCGTTGCTGGCCAGGGCGGCCGTGACCTTCTCGCCGATGCCCTCCCACTCCTGGATCTGGATCTTCACGTCGATCTCCGGATGATCCTCCTCGAAGCCGGCCTCGAACTCCTGCTGGAAGGCCGCCGAGACGCTGTCGCGCATCAGCCACACGTCGAGGACGGTCCGGCCGCCGGCGGCGTCGCCGGACCCGTCACGGGAACCACCACCGGAACCGTCGCCGGACGGGGAGCAGGCGGTGAGCGCGCTGCTCAGCAGCAGGGCGCCGAGCAGGGCCAGGGATCGGTGCTTCACGGTTCACCTCTGAGGAGCCTGGAGAAGAAACAGGCGGAAGGGAGGACGGGAGACGGGAGACGGGAGACGGGAGACAGAGGACAGTAGGCGGGCGACGGGGCAGCGCACGACACCTCGGCTTGACCAGTTGGTCGCAGAGGGCTTACCAGTTGGTGCGGGGATGAAGGTGGCATGGACCACTGGCGCCGTCAACCCTCCGAGAATGGACGGGATTTGGCGAAGGCTCGTGATCAGAGGACTGGATGGCCGCGCGTCTCACCGCTTAGAGTGACCTGACCAGCGAACCAGTTACGATGACCAGTGACTGTCCCCAGACGAACGAGGCTCCCATTGGAGATCGACACCGCCGCCTCAGGGGCGATGCTCAAGCGCGAGCGAGTCCGGGAGGCGATCCTCGAACTCATCGAGGCGCGGCGCCCCGGCGACGCCATTCCTTCCGAACGCGTCCTGTGCGCGGAACTCGGGGTCTCCCGCCCGACCCTGCGCGCCGCGGTCGACGAACTCGTCGTGGCGGGACTGCTGGTCCGCGAGCACGGCCGCGGCATGTTCGTGGCCGCGGAGAAGATCACCCAGGAACTGGTGTCGGACCGCAACGCCTTCAGCCTCCCGCAGGCGGGCGGTGTGTGGACCAGCAGACTGCTGGAGCTTCGCACGCTGCCCGCGGGCGCGCGCGTGGGGCGCAGGCTGCGGATCTCGCCGGCGGCGGAGATCCGCTACGTCGCCCGCCTCCGGCTGGTCGACGGCGCGCCCATGGCCATCGAGCACCTCCACATCAGGGCCGACCTGGTGCCCGACCTGACCAGTGAGGAACTGGAGCAGGGCGACCTGTACGAGCACCTCCGCGACCTGCACGGCATCCAGGTCAGCGAAGCGGTGCAGTCCATCGAGCCCACCGTGGTCACCCGGGCCGAAGCGGAGCTGCTCGACGTTCCGGAGTTCTCCCCGGCGCTCCTCTTCGAACGCCTCACCACGGACGTCCGCAACCGTCCGGTGGAGTACGTCCACTCCCTCTACCGCGGCGACCGCTACCGCATCGTCTCCCGCCTCGCCCTCGGCCCCAGCGCGGAACCCGCCGTCACCACCGAAGGACATCATCCCGGGATCCCGCCGGGACATCATCCCGGGATCCCGCCGGGCGACTTCACCGGCGGTGATCCCGTCACCTTCTCCACGCGAGGGGTCGTCCAGCACGGCATGTGAACAACCCCGGCGCGGGGACCGACGACGCGCCGCTCGTCAGCTGGCGCCCGGCTCGTAATTGGTCAGGACACAGCCGGCGACGGCGGCCTTCTCCACGCGGTAGCCGGCCGGTGCGGAGAAGCCCGGCTCGCAGTTCAGGTAGAGGAACTGGAGCTGGTACAGGCCGTGGCGGACGGACTGGTCGTTCGTCTCCACCGCGATGTTCTGGCCCACGAGCAGCTTGCTCGCGGTGGCCCGGACACGACCGTCGTCCTTGAGGTCCTCCTGCTGGGCCGCTTTGGCACGCAACTGAAGAACCGTCATATCGCTGACGACGTCGAGCCAGTTGAGATCATGGGCGCGCTGGGCGCCGCCCGTATTGCCGCAGATCGCCCGTTCCTCGACGCCCCAGGCCTGGTGGTCGCCGGTGACGACCGGCTGGTAGTCGATCGACTCGACCGCGAGCGAGGCCGGGTCGGTCGAGTACTGGGTGCAGTCGACGTAGTTCGGGTGCAGCATGGCCTTCAGCTCGGTCAGACTGCCCGCTTTCGGCAGACCGAGACCGCCCTCGGCCGGCTGCCCCGGCTTCTCGGACGCGGAGCCGCCCGCGGCCGGATCCTGCGGCGCCTGGAAGTTCGGACTGCCGTCGCCGTTCGCGCTCGCGACGAAGTCGCTCAGCACGCAGCCTTCGACGAGCGCCTTCTCCCGCTTGTAGCCCTCGGGAACCGTCGCCGTCGGGTTGCAGGTGAGGATGCGCAGGTCCGAGCGGGACAGCTTGAGCGCGGTCTTGGTCTCCGTAGGCGTGACCGCGAAGTTCTTGCCGACGAACACGCGGCTGAAGAGCCCGTACGTGGCGTTTCCGGCGGCGATCTTCGCCATGACGCGCTGCTTGTACCCCTCCTGGAACGCCTTCATGTCGGAGGCCATGTAGAAGACGATCTCGCCACGCTCGACGCGGTCGCTGCACACCCCTCGTTCGGTCACCGACCACTTGCCGACGGTCGTGAGATCGACGAGCGGCAGCCGATGGTCGTTCGGGTCGGTGCCCATCTCCTCACATGAGGCGTATCGCCGGACGTAGTTCTGCGCCTCCTCCAGTGATGCGGCGTCAGCACCCTTGTCGGCGACGGCTGTCGGTGAGCCCGCTGCGGACGTACGGTCGGGGGAGCTGTCCTCGCAGGCGGTGAGCGCGGAGAGGGCGGTGATCGCGGTGAGGGCGGCGAGGGCGGTGCGCAGGCGCTTGAGGTGCATCGGATGCTTTCGTCGACTGTGCCGAATGTTGATCATGATGTGCACATGCTAAGGGAGCCGCGGCCTGCTGCTCGATCGCGTGCGGTGTCGGAGAGCGTCTGCGGTGTCGGAGAGCGCGTATCTGTCGGAGAGGGCAGTGGTGCGCTGGAGCCGCCATGAGCCGCGACTGGGGCCATGAGCCACGACTCAGGAGCAGGGATTCCGGATTCCGCATTCCGGTCTGGCGGAACAGGTGTCGCAAATCATATAATTTCGGACATGGAGCCGACGCTGTCCCGGAGTAACTGGACGTTCGTCACGAACCACGCCCGGATCCTCGCCATGATCCTGCGTGACTCGGAGATCCGGCTGCGAGACCTGGCGGAGAGCTGCCGGATCACGGAGCGGGCGGCCCAGGCGATCGTCACGGACCTGGACACCGCGGGGTACCTCACGCGCGTGCGCCACGGTCGCCGTAACCACTACGAGGTCACGCCGGGGACCCTCTTCCGTCATCCGGCCGAGGGCCAGCACGAGATCACGGACCTGCTGCACCTGCTGGTCGACCTCGCCCCACCCGCCGGGGCGACCGGGCATCCGGACGGTGGTCACGGTGAGCGCGACCGGCACGGCTGATCTTGGAGGGATCCGGGCTCACCGCGCCAGTGCCCGACCAGGCCTTCTTCCCCGCGCTTCGGGGTCTGAAGGGAGTAAGGCCATGACCCCTGACTTCGGCCGCCCGCTCCCCGCCGGGGCGGCGCGCATCGACGGTACCCTGAGGCCCTCCGTCGTGGCCGTGGTCGTCGAACCCGGGCCGCTGCGGGTGCTGGCCCATGTGCGCGGCGAGATCGACATGGAGAACGCGGGCGGCCTGCGCCGTGACCTCGCCGCGGCACTCGGATCCAGCAGCCGCGGCCTCGACGTCGACCTGTCCGCCGTCACCTTCTTCGACAGTCAGGGCCTGCACGTCCTGGAGGACCTGAACCGGCTGGCACGCAAGGCCGGCAAGACCCTCATACTGACCGCACTGAGCCGCCCGGTCGCCCGCCTCCTGCACGTGACCGGTGCCCGGCACGTCTTCATCGTCCGCGGCTGGCCCCCGCCGAGGGCCATCGTGGCCGGTGCCGACCCGGACCCACTCCCCGGCACCGGACCAGGGCCGGGTGAGTGGTGAGGCCGGCCGACGCCGGGAGCATGGTCTACAGCCAGGGCCGTCGTCCGGGTCCCGTCGGGTGCGTGCCGGTCACCCCCATGACCACCGAATACAGACTCGTCTCGGCGGCGATGAAGAGGCGGTTGCGCTTGGCGCCGCCCCAGGAGATGTTGGCGACCGCCTCAGGGACGTTGAGGCGGCCGATCAGGGTCCCGTCAGGGTCGTAACAGTGCACGCCGTCGTCCATCGCGGCGGCCCAGAGCCGGCCGCCGTCGTCGAAGCGGAGGTTGTCGAAGCGGGCCTTCTCACGGGCCCCGGCCTCGGCGAAGACCTTGCCGTCGGACAGGGTGCCGTCGTCGCGTACGTCGAAGACCCGGATGAAGCCCGCTCGGGTGTCGGAGACGAACAGCTGCCGCTCGTCGGAGGAGAAGACCAGCCCGTTCGGCGCGCCGAAGCAGTCGGCGACCAGCTGCACTTCGCCCGTGACCGGGTCGATTCGGTAGACGTTGTTGGCTCCGATCTCGCTCTGCGCGCGGTATCCCTCGTAGTCACTGGTGATGCCGAAGTCGGGGTCCGAGAACCAGATCGAGCCGTCGGACTTCACGGCCGCGTCGTTCGGGCTGTTCAGGCGCTTTCCCTGCCAGCGGTCGGCCAGCACGGTGAGGGTGCCGTCGTGTTCGGTACGGGTCACCCGGCGGTTGCCCTGCTCGCAGGTGATCAGCCGGCCCTCACGGTCGAGGGTGTTGCCGTTGGTGTGCCCGGCGGATCGGCGGAACACGCTGACCGAGCCGGTCTCCTCGTCCCACCGCAGCATCCGGTCGTTGGGGATGTCGCTCCAGATCACCTGGCGCCAGGCGGGCAGGTAGACGGGCCCCTCCGCCCAGCGGCAGCCGGCGTACAGGACCTCCAGCGCGTCGTCACCGTTCATGCACCTGCCGGTCCGGAACCGGTCGTCAAGCATCTCGTACAGCCCCTTGCGCTCGCCGCTCATGGAGTCCACCTCTCCCGAAACCCGTCCCATGCCGAATGAGAATCGGCTCAAGCTGCATGCTGCAAGATGGGATACTGCGATAGCCAGTCGATTCCGAATGGAGAGTTGTGGATCACATTGACCGCGCACTGTTGGCGCAGCTCCAGCAGGACGCCACCCAGTCCTACGCCGCGCTCGGTCAGGCGGTCGGCCTGTCCGCCGGTGCCGCCCACGAGCGGGTGCGGAAGCTGCGCGAGCGGGGCGTCATCCGGCGCACGACGGCTGAGGTGGACCCGGCCGCCGTCGGCAGCGCCGTTCTGGCCTACGTGATGGTCGACTCGACGTCCTGGATGGGCGATTCGGCGCAGGCCTTCGCCGCCCTCCCCGAGATCCTGGAGGCGCACGTCATCGCCGGCAGTGCCTCGGTACTGGTGAAGGTCAGGACCGCGACCACCGAGCAACTGCAGGACGTACTGCGGCGGATCTACGCCATCGAGGGCGTCAGCGGAACGCAGGCGACGGTGGTGCTCGAGACCTTCTTCGAGCGGCCACTCTCCCCGCTGACGACGGATCAGAAGTGATCACCACACCGCCGGTGCGTACCCGCGTACCCCACACGTACGCGGAGAGCGACAGAGCTGTTGATCTCTGACACCGCTAGGCCGTGTCTTTCGGATCATGTCGGGCTGACCAGATGAAGATGGCGGCAACGTGGAGCCCGGCCAGGTAGATGGTGGCGGTCTTGTCATATCGGGTGGCCAGACCGCGCCACTGCTTGAGCTTGTTGATGCACCGCTCGACCGTGTTGCGCCGCTTGTACGCCTCGTGGTCGAAGACTGGCGGACGGCCTCCCAGCTTGCCGCGCCGCTTACGGTTCGCGACCTGATCGGCCGGCTGCGGAATTACTGCTCGGATTCCGCGCTGACGAAGGTGGGTCCGGATCGCTCGGGACGAATACGCCTTGTCGACCAGGATCATGTCTGGCGTGGTTCTGGGCCGACCGACTGGTCGAGGTACCCGCAGACATGCCATGACATGGGGGAACACGGGTGCATCACCTGCCTGGCCGGGCGTGAGGACGAAGGCCAGCGGGCGGCAGCGATTGTCTGCGGCAAGGTGGACAGAAGCGCTCTGGCCGGTTTTCCTCCTGCGAAACATCAGCGGTGGGCGATCACCAGAAGTTCACCGTCTCCGTCACCGACCGGTTCCCGGTTCCAGCCACCGTAGACGTGCCCGACCTGGAAACCCGCGGTATGCAGTGCCGCGCGGACTTCCCTCTCGGTCCGAAATCGCAAGGTCGCAGTGCTCTGCAGTTGCTGGTGGTCGGAGAAGGTGTAGTGGTGGGTGAAGGAGACCGCGCCGTCGATGACGGCGGTGACCTCGGTCCAGGCCGTGACCACAGTTCCGTCTGCCAGCTCGACCTGCCGGTGGGAGTCGACCGGGTTCCACGCTTCCCAGCGCCGGGCCGCAGGGTCTCGGGTGTCGAAGACCAGGCGCCCGCCTGGCACGAGTGCACGCTTCAGATCGGCGAGAACACGGCCGAACTCCTCATCCGTGACGAAGAACTGCGCGACATGGCTCGTCATGACCGCGATGTCGAACGCCGCGACGGGCAGGTCCGCCGAGGTTCCCTCCACCCAGGTCACCCGTTCGGAGCCGGGTTTGGCGCGAGCCGCCTGGAGCGAGGCGCCGGCCGGGTCGACGCCGGTGACCACGTGTCCGGCCGCGGCCAGGCCCAGGGCCAGCCGCCCCGTCCCGCAGCCGAGATCGAGCACCCTCCCTTTCGGGGCCTCACCAACCACACCAAGAAAGAAGTCGTCCTCACGTGTCCACGGACACTCGGCATCGTAGACAGCCACCAGCAAGGGGTCACGGAACTCGGCATGCAGCATCAGCGGAGGCTAGCCAGAACTACGGGAGATCGACCACCCATTACAACGTGCCAACGCTCTGTGTCACAGTAATCCGAAGGACACGGCCTAGGCGGGAGCGCCCGGTTTGTGGGTGACCCAGAGCAGTTCCGCAGGCCAGCGGTGTGCCCAGTCGGGTGGGTCGGTTTCGTTGTAGCCGTTGCGTGTTCCGAGTTCGGGCCGTGGCTCGATGAGGTCGTCGATGACGAGACCCGCGCCGCGCAGGACCCTCACCCAGTCGCCGTAGGTGAGCTGATAGCTGGTCGCGCCGTCGTCTTCGGCGATGGTGTCCAGCCCGAAGTAGTCCTGCCGCAGCGTCGTGGTCACGCGGCCGGCGGGCTCGTCGTAGCAGGCTTCGAACCAGGGGCTGGCGACGTTGAACACCAGTCGCCCGCCTGGGCGCAAGACGCGTGCGGCCTGCGGGACGGCCAGGCGCGGGGGCGCCCAGCTGAGCCCGCCGAAGTCACAGAACACCAGGTCGAAGCTGTCGTCGGCGAAGGGGAGTTGTTCGGCGGCGCCTTGCACGAGCGGGTAGCGATCCGCTCCCATCGCGCGGGCCGCTGCCGCGAGTTGGGCTTCGGACACGTCGAGCCCGACCACGGTGGCGCCCTCGGCGGCGAGCGCCCTGGACCACTGGCCGGCGCCGCAGCCGAGTTCGAGGACGCGCTTGCCGCTGACGTCGCCCAGGGCTTGCAGGTGCGCGTCGGGGATGGAGTACATGCCCCACAGCCGGGGTGCGGCGCCGATTTGGGGATCGTGCTCGTGCTGGTACGCGCTGCTGATCTGGTTCCAGAACCGCCGGTTGGCGGGGATGCTGTCCACGTGCCGACTCCAGCACCGCCTGCCGGGGCCGGTCAACACGATTAATCATTGACCAGCCTTCGCCCCGGTCCGGCCGTGGCCCGGCCCACGATCCGCCGGACGAGCCCTGGCGCGGAGGGCGGGCACGCCTCACGTGGTTCGAACCGCTTCTGTGCCGCCGCCCTGGGGAGGCCGCCGGAACCGGCCGAAGGTGACGCCGACCCTCTCGCACCTGCGCCTTCCTCGGCATTCACGGCCATCGGACCCAGGCCGCCGTCATTTATGCCCACCGTCATGCCGGGTGTTTCCCGGTGAGGTGACGGGGCAGCCGCCTTCGTAGCCCGTTTGACGTCCGGACGAACAGGAGAGGGACGACCATGAACCAGCACGAGCGCCGGCGGACCCTTCCCGCGGACGCGCCGCCGCGCACCACGCCCTCCCAGGCCAAGGGCGAGAGCGGCGACGACGCGGCACGCCGGGAAGCCGACGACGCCCTCCGCGACCGCCACGACGACGCGGAACCCGATGCAGACGGCATGCGCGCCAAGCGTCAGTCACCCGGATTGGGCCGCGAGGAGCAACGACGGCCGCATGGGCGGCGCGGCGAGGCGGGAGAGGGGCGCGGGCGCGTCTAGCGCGTCCGCGCGGTCACCGATCGCCGCTCTCCGCGCAGCTCCTCGTCCGCCGCGCACTCCGCTGTCAGCGGGGCATGCGCCGACTCAGCTCCTGTGCCTTCGCACGCAGACCCGCAGCCCAGGCTTCACCCTCCGAAGGGCCGGACATGCCGGTGACCGTGGAAACCTGCACGTCTTCGAGCGGCCCTTCCGGGGCGGCTCCGTGTCGTGGCCAGTCCACCTCGATCCCGGCGCGCTCGGCAAGGACCAGGACTGTTGCGGTGAAGCCGTCGGAGAGAGCGAGCCAGATGGCGTGGCTCGTTCTTCGGTGCTTCGCCAGAAGGGCGTTGACGAAGGTCTCGAAGGTGTCGGGGCTGATTTGACACTCGTCGTTCTCCATCGGCGCGATGCCGGAAGGAAGTTCCAGCTCCGCTTCGAAAACCGCCACCTGACGCTGGAACATGCGAGAAGCGCCGTTGGACGGGTTCCACAGTGTCTCGTCGCCGATGTCGAAGTACTGGCTCACGGCGGCACCTTTCAGCTGGGGGCTGGGCATGACGGACCAGCCTATCCAGCTGCTTCACGGCCGCCGTGGCCATGCTCCCGGTGGGAGGCGTGACTTGCTACCTGTCGACGGCGTCCGTTACGTGGTGCCAGGTGTCCAGGTCTGCGATGCGTGCCTCCAGTGCGGTGCGCATGCCCGTCGAGCTGGAGGTGCCAAGGGCCAGGTGTAGCGGGGGGTTGGGGCTTTCGACGGCGGTCCGGATGCCTGCGGCTATTCGTGCCGCGGCGGAGAACGCGGATGCCGGCAGTTCTCCGATGCCCTTCTGGACCTCGCGGACGGTCGCGTCGTAGTCGTCCAGGCCGGCTGCGACATCGAGGTTGGCGAGGAAGGGGGTCGCGGTCATTCCGGGCTGGATGATCGTGACCTTGATGCCGAGCGGCGCGACCTCGGCCGCGAGCGCGTCCGACAGTCCCTCGACCGCGTACTTGGTGGCGGCCAGCAGGCCGACGCCGGGGTGGGCGGACTGCCCGTAGACCGACGAGCCCTGGAGGATGTGCCCGGACCGCTGGGCGCGGAGAACCGGCAGCGTTGCGCGGAGCACGTTGAGCACTCCGAAGACGTTCGTGTCGAACACGGCGCGGACCTGCGTGTCGGAGGCCTCCTCAACGGCTCCGAACAGTCCGTAGCCCGCGTTGTTGGCCACCACGTCGATACGTCCGAAGCGTGCGAGCGTGCCCGCCACCGCGTTCCGGACGGCTTGTTCGTCGCGTACGTCCGCCTGGACGCACAGCAGGCGGTCGCCGTGCGCCTGCGCCAGGTCGTCCAGAGGGGAGACGTCGCGGGCGAGGGCCGCGACGGTGTCGCCGTTCTCCAGGGCCTGGAGCGCCAGTTCGCGGCCGATGCCGGACGTCGCGCCGGTGATCAGCCAGGTGCGGAGACGGTTCTGCTGGTGGGATGCTTGATTCATGTTGCGACCGTAAGGCGTTAGGTCGCAACACGTCAATTGATCTGATGGTGCAGGTTGCCTTCTAGTCCGATTAGCTCGTGAGCGCTGAGGTAGGGTGGTCGTATGAGCAGTGCGACAGCCGGATCTCCCGGACTCAGCCCTCGAGCCGTTCCGCCGACGGTGGAGGCCGTTCTCGCGTTCGTGAACACGCGCGCGGACGGATCGGGGCGCCGTGAGATGTTCGGGGACGGGGCCGCGTTCGCGGCATGGCTGGCGGAGCGCGACGAGTTCGGTGGCGAAACCGTGGTGACCGATGCCGACGCCGCGGTCGCGCGCGAGTTGCGTGACGCCCTGGTGACCCTTCTGCTCGCGCACTCGGGCGATGAGGAAAGCCTGGGCGAGCCGCTGCTGCGGGCCGAGAGGCACCTGCGACGTGTGGGTGAGCTCTACCCTCTGGCCGCGGCGGTCACGGCCGACGGCGTCGAACTGACCTCGCCGCAAGCGGGGGTGCCGCGGGTCTTCGGGACGGTACTGGCCGCGGTGACGACCTTCGCCCAGAGCGGTGACTGGGGCCGCATCAAGGCGTGCCGGAACCCTCCGTGCCATTTCGGCTTCTTCGACCGCACCCGCAACGGAGCCGGGCTGTACTGCAGTACCGGTTGCGGCTCTCAGGTGTCGATGCGCAAACACCGCCGACGGCAGCGCCAGGGCAGTGGCGCGCCGTCGGAGGCATGAGGCCGCCCTTCCGGCGAGGAAGGGTGATCATCCGCGCGGCAGGTGCACGGGCGAGGGCATACGTCGCGACACGGCCCGGCACCGGCGACGCGCAGCTCGTCGTCTACGCGGTGGGCGCGAGCTCGGCGCGGCCGAAGAGCAGGGCGTAGCCCGTGGGGAGCTGGGCCAGAATGCGGGCGGTGAGGTCCGGGCCGGCGTGGGCGGCGACGGCCGAGAGGACGGAGCCGGTGTCCCAGCGGGTGACGGCGAGGGAGGCGCCGGTGCGGGCGGCGAGGTCCTTCACGAAGGCCCAGCCGGTCAGCGGCTGGGTGTCGGGGACCTGCGCGGTCAGGACGCGGGCGGCCTCCAGGGGGAGGCAGGCGGCGAGGTCGACGCGTTCGTCGCCGGTCAGCTGGCGCCCGAGCCCGGCCAGCACGAGGCGGACGGCTTCGTCGGCGCGCTCACGCGTGGGGTAGGCGCCTTCGTAGCGGACCTTCTCCAGCATCTGCTCGTACGCCTTCCCGCACGACTGCTGGTGATCGAGCGGTACGCGGACGTCGGAGATCACTGCGGGGCATGCCTTTCGTGGAGTCAGGTGGGTGAAGGGTGGTGCCGGCGTGGGCGTGCGGCACCACCCGTCTCGGTCAGCTGTGTTGGGGGCGGCCGAAGAGGAGGTCGTAGCCGACGGGGAGCTGGAGCAGGATCCGCCCGAGCAGTTCCTCGCCGGCGGAGTCGGCGACGGTGGACAGCACGGCACTGACGTCCCAGGCCGCGGTCTGCTCGGTGGCGCCCTCGATCCACGCCGCGGTCGCGCGTACGAACCGCTCCGGAGACAGCGGCTCCGCGCTCTGCAGCGGGTTGAGCAGGATCAGGGCGAACGCCTCGGGCAGGCGCGCCGCGAGCTGGGCGCGCACGTCGCCGACCAGATGGGCGCCGAGCAGGGCGAGCACCACGCGCGCCGCGCGCTCGGCTTCCTCCGCGCTGTCGTACTCGCCGCGTTCCTTCACCTGGTCGAGGAATGCTTCACGTCGCAGGGTCATCTCGGCCGCCACCCCTTCTTCTTCGGACGTACGACGGGGGTGCGGAGAGCGAGGTGAGGGGGAGATCGAGTGCTCGCCCTCCGCACCTGTCCGGCCGGTTTCAGCCGGAGATCTCCTTGCGGCCGGATCCGCCGCCGATGGAGATCTTGCGGGGCTTCGCGCGCTCGGCGATCGGGATGCGCAGAGTGAGCACGCCGGCCTCGTAGTCGGCCTGGATGCGCTCGGTGTCGAGGGTGTCGGCGAGCACGATCTGGCGGGAGAAGACACCCAGCGGCCGCTCGGACAGCTCCATCTGCACGTCGTCGGCCTTGGTCACCGGCCGCCGCTCGGCCTTCACCGTGAGCATGTTCCGCTCGACGTCGATGTCGATCGCGTCCGCGGTGACGCCCGGAAGGTCGAAGGCCACCACGTACACGTCGCCCTCGCGGTAGGCGTCCATCGGCATCGGCGAGGGGCGGGACCACGTGCCCGGGCCCATCAGCTGCTGCGCCAGCCGGTCCAGCTCACGGAAGGGGTCAGTGCGCATCAACATCGTGAAAACACCTCCAGCAGGTTCGGGCAGTTGCTGCCAATGCGCCTCACTGACACCGTTGTAACATGTCATCCATCGGATGACAAACATGATGTCGTCGAAACGATGACAGTCTGAGGAGGTGCCCGTGACTGCAGCCGACCAACCGCCCGCGACCAGCGCAAACGCCCACAGCCCGGCGTCGTTCCTGGCCGCCGCGGCGGCCCTGCGGGCCATAGACGACGCCCTGCGCAACGCCCGGCGAGAGTCCCCGGACACCTCCGAAGGCCCCGACCCGGGCTCCGGACCCCGCCCCGCTCCCGGCTCCCGCACAGGTCCCGATCCCGCCACTGACGCCGATCCCGGCCCCGGCCCCGGGCCGGAGCAGGCGCTGGCCTCCCTTCTGCTGCTGCGGCAGGTGCGCGAGCAGCTGGCCGGATGGGAGACCGGCCTGATCGAAACGGCCCGGGAGGCGGGAGCCAGCTGGGCGGACCTCGCCCACCCCCTCGGCGTCGCCAGCCGCCAGGCCGCGGAGCGCCGCTATCTGCGCGGCCGTCCCGGCCCCGCGGGGACCACCGGTGAGCAACGCGTGACGGCCACCCGCCAGGCCCGGGCCGCCGAACGCACCACCGCCACCTGGGCCCGCGCCAACGCCGCCGACCTGCGCCGTCTCGCCGGCCAGATCACGGCTCTCACCGACCTTCCCCCGGCCGCCCGGGGCCCGCTCGGCGAGCTCCACGCGGCCCTCGCCCACGACGACCCCGCCGACCTCATCGCCCACCTGGCCGCCGCCCGCCCCCACCTGGCGTCCGCCCACCCCGACCTCGCCGCCCGGATCGACACGCTCACGCCGCCCTGAGCCCAGCCGACCCTGAGGCGACGTCCCCGCATGTGGTTGCGATCGGAACGGTCCCGTCATATGTCTGCGCAATCAGTGCAGGAAATTGATACCCGGGCAGTTCCGAGGAACCGTTCGCATGTGCTCATCGTCGAACGAGGCATGTCCCAAGTCCCCGAGTCCTCGGGTCTTTTGCAACGGACCCGGCAGACCGACCCTTCGGAGATCACCTTCATGCCTCTCAGACGACGTCGGCGAGCTGCGCTCGCCGCCGTTTCCCTCCTCGTCCTTGCCGCGGTCGTGCCGTCGGCGGCGACGGCCGCGACCGCCGCCATCCCGGCAGCGCCTGCCGTCCGCGCAGCGCCCGGCGCTCCGAAGCCGGCCCGGATCGATCTGGTTCTCGACCTGTCCGGGTCGATGAACCAGAACGACGCCGGCGGCATGACCCGCCTGGCCGCCGCGAAGCAGGCGGTCTCCCGGATCATCGACACCGCCCCCGCAGAGGCCGAACTAGGACTGCGCGTGTACGGCGCCACCTATCCCGGGCAGGACAAGAAGCAGGGCTGCGCCGACACGCAGCTGGTCCGGCCTGTGGCGGCCATGGACCGGGCGTCGCGCGCGGACGCCAAGAAGCAGGTCGCGGGCTTCAAGGCGGTCGGCTTCACACCGATCGGCGTCTCGCTGCGCGAAGCCGCCAAGGACCTCGACGGCAACGGTACGGGCGGCAGGCGCCGCATCGTCCTGGTCTCGGACGGTGAGGACACGTGTGCGCCGCCGCCCGCGTGCGAGGTGGCCCGCGAGCTCAAGGCACAGGGCATCGACCTCGCCGTCGACGTGGTCGGGTTCCGTACGCCCTCTGCGGCGCGAGCGCAGCTGAAGTGCATCGCGGACGTGACCGACGGGTCGTACGCGGACGCCGACGACGCCGACTCGCTGACCGCCCATCTGGGCGCCCTGTTCCGCAAGGAGTGGCGGACCTACCACGCCACCGGAAAACCGGTCGACGGTTCGCCGACCGGCTGCCAGGACGCTCCGCTGGTTGCCCCCGGCCAGTACCTGGACGAGTTCACCGGGGGCCGCGACCTCTACTACAAGGTCAAGAAGCGGCCGGACCAGCGGCTCCAGGTGAGCGCCACCGCCGTCGCCGAGGAGGGCTACGAGCGCGGTTCGATCATCACCGTCGCGGCCGGCCCTGCGGGCGACGGCGAACCTCGCGCGTGGCTGCGGGAGTTCGACCAGTCGATGGGGTGGGCGAACATCCTCTCCACCGGAGGGCGCAGCAAGCCCGGAGCGGGCAACGACAAGCCCGCGCCGGACGACACGGGCTGCATCATGGTCGAGAACGACATCACCAGGCCCGGTGACAAGCCGATGCCCGTCGAGCTTCTCGTCGGCATCGCCGACAACGACACCCAGCGGACCGGCTCGCGGACTCCCGAGCCCCGAACAGGCGCGGATGCCGAGGGCGGCTTCTCCTTCAACAGCGCCACGCCGATCGGACCGGGTACCCACCGCCAGTCCATCGCCGTCGGCGAGGCCCCCTTCTGGCGCGTCGAACTGAAGGCAGGTCAGAAACTGGCCGTCAAGGCGGGCGTGGACATCCCGTCCGACTTCCCCGCGTCCGCCACCACCGGATGGGGCGTCACGGTCTACAACGCCGAGCGCAGCTCGACGCTCTGCAACGAGGACCACCGCTCCACCGAACTCCTCGCGGGCCGGACCGGACACATCGAGCGGGCCTGCGGCCCGTGGGAGATCACCGAGCAGGACGACACGAAGAGCCCCGACCCCAACGGGTACGACGTGCCGGGCACCTACTACATCCAGGCGCAGGTGGCCGAGCCGGACGACAAGGCGAAAGGCATCGTCGTACCGATCTCGCTGACCGTGGACGTCTCCGGCACACCACGCCCCGAGAACGGCCCGGTGTTCTTCTTCGGCGACGCCACCGCCCAGGACGGACCACCGTCCGGAGCGAACGGCAACGGCGAACACGGCACGACCGGCACGACCGGCACCCCGGCACCGTCGGCGAAGGACGGCGACTCGCCCCTGGGCAGCCTCGCCGTACCGGCCGGAGTCGGCGTCGCGGTCCTCGTGCTCGGAGGGATCACCTTCTACGCCATCAGGCGCCGCAGGGGAGCCTGACAACGACGCCGCCGCCCGCGCCGCCCCGCCCCCGCGCCGGCGAATCCGGCTCGCCCCTGCGCGGGGGCGACTCCGGCTGACTCCTGCGGAGGGGGCGACGGACCTGGGGAGGGCCGCGCCGGCCCGGGCAGACCTTCATGACCAGCGGTCTCGGCCGCCCTCCCCTCCCGGCCATCCCCCCACGTACACCACCGGGCCGGGCCCGTACAGGGCTGTCAGCTGATCTCTTCGGCGAGGGCGAGGATGATCCCCGACGGGCCGCGGAGGTAGCACAGGCGGTAGATGTCCTTGTACTGCGCCACCTCGCCGAGGAGTTCGGCACCGTGCGGGCGCAGACGGGCGATGGTGTCGTCGATGTCGTCGACGGCGAACATGATCCGGTGCAGTCCCAGCGTGTTCGGCGGCAGAGGGTGCGATCCGTCGCCGGTCGCCGCGGGGGAGTGGTACTGCGCGAGCTCGAGCTTCCCGTGGCCGTCGGGGGTTCGCATCATCGCGATGTGGCTGTGGACTCCGGGAAGTCCGACGGCCTGGTCCGCGAAGAGGCCCTCGATCTCCGCCGTGCCTTCGACTTCCATGCCCAGTTCGGTGAAGAAGGCGATGGCCGCGTCCAGGTCTTCGACGACGATGCCGACGTTGTCGATCCGCTGAAGCGTCATGACGGTCTCCCTTGGCCTTGCGCGAGTCTTCGAGGTCACCGGTGCAGGCCACCGGTATACCGAGAACGGAACCGGCGGCCCCGCCTCGACACCCGCAACGGGACCGAGTTGCCGGGGCCCGTTTCCCGCCCACTCGCGGAAGCGTGCGAATGCGGGGATGCGGGGAAGCCCGTCTCACCACCGGACCGGTCAGGATTGAAGAAGCCCCGGCCGCCGTGCGCCCCCTAGCGTGATGGTCATGGCAACCACCACTTCCACCGCAGCCGACATCTCCCTCGCGTCCGTCACCCTTGAGGTGGCCGACCTCGAGACCGCTCGCCGCTTCTACGCAGCCTTCGGCGTGGACACGTACATACGCCTGCGGGTGTCCGAGGCGCACTGCACCGGATTCCGTGGCTTCACGCTGGCGCTCACGGTGTCCGGGCCGGCCACCGTCGACGGCTTCGTCCGCGCCGCCGTGGACGCGGGCGCCACGGTGCTGAAGCCCGCCGCGAAGTCGATGTGGGGCTACGGCGGCGTCGTCCGGGCCCCGGACGGGACGATCTGGAAGATCGCGACGTCGGCGAAGAAGGACACCGGCCCCGCCACCCGCGAGATCGACGAGGTCGTCGTGCTGATCGGCGTCGAGGACGTGAAGGCCACCAAGCAGTTCTATGTCGACCGGGGCATGACCGTGGCCAAGAGCTTCGGCGGCAAGTACGCGGAGTTCGCGCCTGGCCAGTCCAGCCCCGTCAAGCTGGCGCTGTACAAGCGCCGTGCTCTGGCCAAGGACCTCGGCGTCCCCGCCGACGGCACCGGCTCCCACCGCGTCGTCCTCGGCAGCAGCGCCGGCGCCTTCACCGACCTGGACGGGTTCGCGTGGGAGGCTGCCGACCAGCCTGACGCGCAGTAGCCGCCATCTCCTGCCCCGGAACGTCCAGGAGAGACACGGCGACGGACCGGCTGGGCAGGAGCCGCCACCGGTGTCGGGCCGTCCCGGGCCGGGTATGCCCCGCCCTGGCGACACCCGGCAGCGGGCGGGGGAACAAGGGGGCTGCGAGATGAGACGCGGGAGCGTGGACAAAGGCTGTCTGGGCATCGGGCTGGTGTTCCTGCCGTTCGCCCTCGGGCTCGGGTACGTGCTGGTGGTCGCCGCCTGGCGGCTTGGGCGCTTCCTCTGGACCACGGGCGGGCCACGGCTCGCCGAAGGCGACCCGGCGGCGTGGGCCGTCCTCGGGATGGTCCTCTTCCTCGGCGCGGTGATCGCCCTGATCTACTGGCACGCCGGCCGAGACGGCGGACCCAACCCCGTTCCCGGCCGGGCCGTCTACCAAGGGGAGGACTGGCACTGGGAACCCGACCAGATCGACTACCCGCCCAAACGGAAAACCGACACCTGGCCCCCATCCGCCCCCTAATACTGCAACCGCATCTGCATGACGGATGTGGTGTGTACCGCACCGGCTCGCTCCGGTCGGGTCGCCTGCCGGCGCCGCCTACGGCCGCAGCTGGGCCGCGAGTGCCTCGGCGACCTTCCCGAGCGACTCACCGGCCAGGGCCGGGTCCGCCTTGGTGACGGTCGATCCCTGGGAGACCACGAGCACCAAGTCGCCCTTGCCCGCCACCGCCACCCGTGCGACGGCGGCCGTGCCCCGGCCCGGGGTGACCCTGGTCTGGCCGATCCCGGGCTCGTCCTTGGAGAACGTCATCACCTCGTCAGCGCTGAGGTGGCCGAGGGTGGCGATCTTCGGCAGCGCCAGGTTCACCGCCACCTCGCCCTCGGACACGGCCACGAGGTCGATCTCCATCGGAGCTCCCGAAGCCGTGAAGTTGCAGACGACAGACGCGTTCGGCGGGACGGCGGGGAAGGAGGGGAGCCCGGACGGCGTGGGCTGCCCGCTGGGCAAGGCCTGGGCCGGGCGGCCCGGGTCGACGGTCCCCTGAGCCGCGGGGTCGCCGCCGGACGCCGCCGGGGCGACGGTCCGTTCGGCACCGGCGGCCTTCAGCGCCGCCGCCGGGTCGAGGCCGAACGGGCAGGCCGACGTACTCGTCAGCTGCTTCGCCGTCGAGGCGACCCGGTCGTAGGACAGCCTCTCACCGCCTGAGGCGGCCCCGCCGGAACTCCCGGACGAGGAACAGGCGCTCCCGCCAAGGGCGATCCCGGCCGCGCCGGCCAGGGCGAGGATGCGGCGGTACTTGGCTGCTGTGCGATCAGCTGTCATCCGGTCAGACTAATCCTGCAACCACATCTTCGTGAGGGATGTGGTGTGGGGCTCGTTGGTGTATCTGTGTGCCGATGACCTGACGGTTGAGCAGGTCGAGTCGAGTCGTGGTTCGAGGGGATAGCCGGGTTCCATGCCTGCATCGCGCATCGTTTTGGCAGGTCGGAGCCCCGCGATCGGGCGCTGGACTACCTGGCCGGGTTGCTGGCTCCGCTGGAGCGGAAGAACGGCTGGACGCTGGCCGAGCAGGTCGGGCAGCAGCGTCCGACTCGGCTCCAGAAGTGGGTGGCCCGACGCCCGATCGCTGCTGGTCTCTGCCTGGCCGTTCCCTTCTCGCTTCTCGCACTGTCAGTATCGTCTGAGGACGGAGCCGACAGTCTCCTTGCCGCCGTACTGAGCGGGTTGATCATGGGATCCCTTTTTGCTCTCACGGCCGGCGCGGAGCGACTCCGGCAGCGCCGGCTCAAGCGTCTGGGGCTGTGGGACGGATCTTGAGGGTCGGCTGTCAGAACGCGGTCTCCGGGCTACTCGAAGGTCGAGCCGGTGACTCCGCACCGATGGGCGGCCGGCCGGGAGCCGGCGGACGTCGATGCTGCCGTCCGACCGCACGGCGGCGGGCGGCGGGCGGTGGGCGTCCGATCCCCCAGGATGTCCTACGAGCGGCCGTGCCTGATCGAGTCCACGATGCCTTCGGCGCGGTGTCGAGCGCTCCTCACCTTCTGCCGGACCCTGGCCTTCCTCTGGTCCATTCGGCCTTCGGCCTCCAGGCTTTCGTGGCCGGTGACCTTTCCGGTGATCTCCTTGAGCCGCCCCTTGGCCTTGCCCATGGCGCTACTCATGTCCATGACTCCTCCGTCACGTCGGTTCCCACCCTCCACGTTAGGTTTGGACGTGCCGGGGTGCTCGTCGGCCGATCGGCTCGCCGTCCGCCGGTCGGCCCGCCTGTGGGGCGAGGGAGGCCGGCGGCGGGTACGTCTGAAGGAGATGGCGAGCATCAGGCACAGGGCCGCGAGCGGCAGTTCGGCGAGAGCGGCCATGACGACGGCGGCCATCCGTTCCGCGCCGGGACTCGCCGTGGCGAGGTCGATGCAGGCGTCGGCGACGAGGAGCGCGGCCGAAGCCGCCGCCGGGAAACGGCAAGCACGGTCCAGGCGCAGGACGCGGGTTCCCGCGGTCAGCAGTGCCGCCGCCTCGGCGGCGTCCAGCGCGACCCAGCCCGCCGCTTCGGCAGGGGGCAGCGTGCCCGCCAGGTAGCCGAGCCAGGGCAGCAGGGCCAGGCCGGCACCCACCAGGACGCGCCCTTGCAGGCGGCGGGCAAGGCCGAGGCGTCCGGCGCTGCCGCCGTGCCGGGGAGCGTGGCCGTCATGGCCGGAGCAAGCGGGAAGACGAACGTCGCACAAGGCCATGGAAGAGCTGCCCCTCGTGTCACGAACCCGGCTCTCGGGCTCGTGATCAACACTCCGCTCTCACCGTGCCGGAGTCAGTAACGCCCATGTCCGACTCGGGGTGGCACCAGCTACACCCCTGTTCCGGACACCACCTGCATGGTGGCCCGCCGCGCCGGGCGCCTACGGTTGGATCATGAACCTGCCACCCAGGACCCGGCGTGCGCTCACCCGCGTGGCCCGTGACACGTCCTTCCTCGCGCTGGGCGTGCCGCTGCACCTCCTCATGGCGTGCGTGCTGTTCGCGGTCCTCGTCCTCGCATGGGAGGTCGTCGAGGGGCAGGACGCGCAGGCACCAGTGGCCCTAGGGCTCGTGGTGGTACTCGGAGCCGGCTGCGTCCCGGTCCTCACCGCGGCCCAGCACCGACGTTTCCGGCGGCTGCTCGGGGTGGACATCCCCCGCCCGGGCCGCCGGCGGTCGCAGCGGCAGATCGGCTACCACTGCGCCGTCGGACCGCTCCTGGGCGGGCTTGAGACGCTGCTGCTGACCCTGCTGGTCGGCGCAGCGGCCGCCGCCACCGTGTACGCGTGGATCTGGGCGGTCCCCATGCACTGGCGGACCGAGCACCCCGGGTACACCACCCAGGCGCTGTACGTCTCCGCGGCCGGTCTCGCCGCGCTCGCCGCGGTGCCCGCACTGGCCGCGGCCCTGGTGCGAGTGGAGACCCACCTCGGTCCGGCGCTGCTAGGCCGTCTCTTCCGGATCTTGGCCGGGTCCGCGGGGGGGGGGGGGGGGAACACACACGATGTCCGAAAAAACCAACAACCCCCACCCCCT